>NZ_JBHVEY010000006.1:89663-399248 GCF_042802055.1 Rhodococcus sp. NPDC057529 | reverse complement strand
TGTTCGACCGCATCGCGAAGCTGCCGATGCCCACCGTCGCCGCGGTCAGCGGATACGCGCTCGGCGGCGGCGCCGAACTGTCCTACGCCTGCGACATCCGCATCGCCACCGAGACCGCGGTCTTCGGGAACCCGGAGCCGGGCCTGGGCATCATGGCCGCGGCGGGCGCGAGTTACCGGCTGCCCGAACTGGTCGGCACGTCCGTCGCCAAGCAGGTCCTGCTCGGCGGAAGGAACCTCGACGCCGACGCGGCGCTGCGGCACGGACTCGTGATGGACGTCGTCCCCGCCGGCGAGCACCTCGACGCCGCCCACACGGTCATCGACCGCATCACCCGCTCGGCGCCGCTGGCCCTGAAGCTGACCAAGATCATCGTCGACGCACCGGGCTCGCACCCGTTCGCCGACGACATCGCCCAGGCGGTGCTGTTCGAGAGCCGCGACAAACACGACCGCATGACGGCCTTTCTGGAGAAGAAACGATGACGAGCACAGCACCGAAGAACGTCGGAGTGGTCGGCGGCGGCCGGATGGGCGCGGGCATCGCGCAGGTCTTCGCCACCGCCGGCGCCACCGTCACCATCGCCGAGAGCGGCGACCGGCAGGCCGCCCTGCAGCGGGTGTCCGACGGACTCGACCGGGCGCACGAACGCGGCAAGCTCGGTGACGCCGACCCCGCGACCATCCTCGGACGGGTGTCGACGGTGGAGGCGCCCGACGCACTCCCGCCCGCCCTCGATCTGGTGGTCGAGGCGGTGCCGGAACTGGTCGACCTCAAACTGTCGGTGCTGGCGCTGGTCGAGAAGACCGTCTCACCGGCCACCGTGATCGCCACCAACACCAGCTCGATCTCCATCGCCGAACTCGGCGGTGCGCTGAACGATCCGGCCCGCCTGATCGGGATGCACTTCTTCAACCCCGTCCCGGCGTCGACGCTCGTGGAGATCGTGCGGGCCCCCGCCACCGACGCCGGGGTGGTCGAGAAGGTCCGCGAGTGGGTGTCCCTGCTCGGCAAGACCGAGGTGCTGGTCAACGACTCCCCGGGCTTCGCGACCAGCCGGCTCGGGGTGTGCCTCGGACTCGAGGCCATCCGGATGCTCGAGGAGGGCGTCGCCGACGCCGAATCCATCGACCGGGCCATGGAACTGGGATACCGGCACCCGATGGGGCCGCTGCGGTCCACCGACCTCGTCGGCCTCGACGTCCGGCTCGCGATCGCCGAGCACCTCGCGACGACCCTCGGCGAGCGGTTCGCGCCGCCCGCCCTGCTCCGCGAGAAGGTCGCCCGCGGTGAACTCGGCCGCAAGACCGGCCACGGCTTCTACACCTGGTCCTGAGAGGCCACCCACCACAACCAGCAGGAGGCGCCCATCATGAGCACCACCGACACCGCAACAACAGACGTCCCGGTGGTGGCATCGGCCGTCGACGCAGGCCTGGCTACCATCACGCTGCAACGGCCCGCAGCATCCAACGCTCTCGACCAGGCAGCCAAACTCCAATTATTGACTGCCCTGCAGGCAGTGGCCGCCGACGACTCGGTGCGGGGTGTGCTCCTTGTCGCCGATGGAAAGAACTTCTGCGTCGGCCAGGATCTGGCCGAGCACGTAGCCGGCCTCGAGGCCGACCCCTTACATGCGATGGACACTGTCGGTGAGCACTACAACCCCCTGTTGACAGTGCTCTCTCGCATCCAGGTTCCTGTCGTTGTGGCCATCAATGGGGCTTGCGTCGGTGCCGGACTCGGAATCGCCCTTGCGGGCGATATCCGCGTCGCCGGCGAGGGCGCCAAGTTCGCCACCGCATTTGCCGGAATCGCGCTGGCGAGCGACTCAGGACTCAGCCATACCCTGGTCGCCGCCTTAGGCCCCAGCCGGGCCACCGGGCTGATGATGCTCGGCGACCGGTTCACCGCAGCGCAGGCGCTGGACTGGGGGCTGGTGCACCGCGTCGTGCCCGACGCCGAACTTCGGGACGCCGCGACTGCTCTGGCCCGTCAACTCGCCGACGGACCTACCGGTGCATACGCATTGGTGAAAGCGCTGGTCTCGGCATCCGCACCCGGGCTGGCCGAGGCTCTCGAACGCGAACGGGAGGCTCAGGAGGACCTTGGGAAATCGAGGGACCACCGTGCCGCTGTCGACGCCTTTCTGAACAAACAGACCCCCACCTTCGAAGGCCGCTGACCCCCGCCTCAGCACCTGCACAACCCGGGGAGCACCCCCTGGGCCGGGGCATACCGCCCCTCGGTGGCATTACCTGCAAGCCCAGCTCGAACCGCCAACCCCTCGGCTACGGAGGTTAGGACATATGACGTCGTCACACGCACCAGAAGAACTCGAGCACCTGTTCGATGACACCATCGCCGCCGACCAGAGGGTCGAGCCCCGGGACTGGATGCCCGACGGCTACCGCAAGACGCTGATCCGGCAGATCGCGCAGCACGCGCACTCGGAGATCATCGGCATGCAGCCGGAGGGCAACTGGCTCACCCGGGCGCCGTCGCTGCGTCGCAAGGCGATCCTCATGGCGAAGGTCCAGGACGAGGCCGGGCACGGCCTGTACCTGTACTCGGCCGCCGAGACGCTCGGAGCCGACCGCGCCGACCTCACCGAGAAGCTGATCGAGGGCAAGCAGAAGTACTCCTCGATCTTCAACTACCCCACGCTCACCTACGCCGACGTGGGAGTCATCGGCTGGCTCGTCGACGGCGCCGCGATCTGCAACCAGGTGCCGTTGTGCCGCAGCTCCTTCGGGCCGTACGCCCGCGCGATGATCCGAGTCTGCAAGGAGGAGTCGTTCCACCAGCGGCAGGGCTTCGAACTGCTGATGACGATGATGCGCGGCAGCGACGCCCAGCGGGAGATGGTGCAGGAGTCGGTGAACCGGTGGTGGTGGCCGGCGCTGATGATGTTCGGACCGCCGGACGACCAGTCGCCGAACTCCGAGCAGTCCATGAAGTGGCGCATCAAGCGGCACACCAACGACGAACTCCGTCAGCGGTTCGTCGACATGTCCATCCCGCAGGCCGAGGTCCTCGGCGTGACGTTCCCGGATCCGGACCTGAAGTGGAACGCCGAACGCGGCGCCCACGACTTCGGGGAACCCGACTGGAGCGAGTTCATGCAGGTGATCAAGGGCAACGGCGCCTCGAGCGTCGAACGCGTCGCCAACCGGCGGGCAGCACACGAGAACGGGGCGTGGGTGCGGGAGGCCGCAACGGCCTTCGCCCGCCGCGAGAGCAACAAGGAGAACGCATGATCCCCGAGGACTACACGGCAGAGGGCGGCCACGGTGCCATCCCCACCGCTGACGTACCCACCGAACCGGCGGCGCCGAACGTCCAGGCCGACTGGCCGCTGTACGAGGTGTTCCTGCGGGGCAAGCGCGGACTCAACCACGTCCACGTCGGATCCCTGCACGCCGCCGACGACGAGATGGCCGTCCGCCACGCGCGGGACGTCTACACCCGGCGCAACGAGGGTGTGAGCATCTGGGTGGTGCGGTCCAGTTCGATCGTGGCGTCCAGCCCGTCGGAGAAGGACCCGTACTTCGCGCCAAGCGGCGACAAGGTGTACCGGCACCCCACGTTCTACGAGATCCCCGACAACGTTCCCCACATGTGACCCGGCCCAGACTGTTTCGCAAGCCGACGAGAATTCCGAGGATGAATCGATGATCGATCACGACAACGCCTACGAAGGCCTCGTCGACGAGGACAGCCACGGCCAGTGGGCTTTCGGTACCAGTTTCGATGATCCGTTGGCAGGGGTGGACACCACCGTCCCCGACGATGTGGATCTGACGGCGCTGGCACATTACTGCCTGATGCTCGGCGACGACGCCCTGATCGGCTCGCAGCGGCTCGCCGAGTGGAGCACGCGCGCACCGGAACTCGAGGAGGAGGTCGCACTCGCGAACGTCGGCCTCGACCTGCTCGGTCAGGCCCGACTGCTGCTCGCCCGGGCGGCCGCCGCGGACGCGTCGGTGGTGCCGTTCATTTCGGACACGAGCCCGATTCCCGCCGAGGACGCGCTCGCGTTCTTCCGCGACGAGAACCAGTTCCGGAATGTGCGGCTGGCGGAGATCACCAACGGCGACTTCGCGCAGACCATCGTGCGGATGCTGGTGCTCTCGACCTGGCGGCTGGCGCTGTTCGACCGGCTGCGGGTCTCCCGAGACCCGGTGCTGGCGGCCGTCGCCGTCAAGGGTGTCAAGGAGCTGACCTACCACCGGGATTACGCGGCCCGCTGGGTGGTCACCCTCGGCTGCAGCACCGCGGAGTCGAAGCGGCGGATGAACGCGGCGTTGACGCAGGTGTGGCCGTACGTCGAGGAGTTGTTCGTGCCCACCGACGAGGAACTGGTGCTGGCGCAGGTCGGTGTCGGCGTCGACCCGCGGGACCTCCGCGCCGAGTTCGACTCCGTTCTCGAGCAGGTGCTGCACGCCGCCGAACTGACCGCCCCCACCGAGCACACCGTCGGCACCGTCGGCGGCCGGGCCGGACGCCGCGGCCTGCACACCGAGGCTCTCGGACTGCTTCTCGCCGAGATGCAGACCGTGGCTCGGGCCCATCCGGAAGGAGTGTGGTGACATGACCACCGCGGTGCGGCGGGAGGCGAGGCGGATCGCCGAGTCGGTGCTCGACCCCGAGATGCCGATGCTGACCCTTGCCGACCTGGGCGTGCTCCGCGACGTCGAGGAGCACGCCGACGGATCGGTGGTTGTCACCATCACCCCCACCTACTCCGGGTGCCCCGCCATGGCCACGATGCGCGACGACATCGAGCACAAACTCACCGACGCCGGGTACACGACGGTGCGGGTGAAGACGGTGCTGTCCCCGCCGTGGAGCACCGACTGGATCAGCGCCGACGGTGTGCGCAAGCTCCGCGAGCACGGATACTCCGCCCCGGGACCGGCTCCGGCCCGCACCACCGGGCCGGTGCCGCTGACGTTGACCGTCAAACCGCGGCCGGTGGTGTGCCCGGTGTGCTCATCCGCGAACACCCGGCTGGACTCCGAGTTCGGGGCGACCCTGTGCAAGGCCCTCTACCGGTGCCTGGATTGCCTCGAACCGTTCGATCACGTGAAGGAAATCTGATCATGACCACAGCGGTCTCCCCGAATTCCGGTGCGGCGGCCCGTAACCGGGCATTCCATACCCTCACCGTCGCCGACGCCGAAGCCCTGTGCGACGACGCCGTCGCCGTCACCTTCGACATCCCCGACCATTTGGATGAGGAGTTCGCGTTCGGCCCCGGCCAGTCGCTCACCCTGCGCCGCACCGTCGACGGCGTCGAGCACCGCCGCTCGTACTCCATCTGCGCCCCGGTCGGCTCGCCGCCCCGGGTCGGGGTGCGGGAAGTGTCCGACGGACTGTTCTCCACCTGGCTGGTCAACCAGGTCCGCCGCGGCGACACCATCGACGTGCAGGGCCCGACCGGAACGTTCGTCGCCGACCCCGCCGCCGGCGGCAGGCACGTCCTGATCGCCGCCGGCTCCGGCATCACCCCGATGCTCTCGATCGCCGGGTCGATGCTCGCCAACCCCGACGCCGAAGTCGTTCTCCTGTACGGCAACCGGCGCACCCGCTCGGTGATGTTCGCCGAGGAGATCGCCGACCTCAAGGACACGTACGGGTCGCGCTTCGACGTCGTCCACGTCCTGTCCCGCGAGCCGCGGGAGGTCGAACTGTTCACCGGCCGCCTCGACTCCGACCGGCTGCGCGCCCTGTTCACCTCCATCGTCCCGATCGCCGACATCGACCACTTCTGGCTCTGCGGGCCCTACGGCATGGTCACCGACGCCGAAACCGTGCTCGCCGACCTGGCCGTCGACAAGAGCCGCATCCACCACGAACTGTTCTACGTCGACGACGTGCCGCCACCACTGGAAACCCACCGCGAACCCGGCGTCACCGGACCGAGCAGCGAGGTCACCCTCATCCTCGACGGCCGCTCCACCACCGCCACGCTGCCGCGGGACCAGACGATCCTCGACGCCGCCGAAAACTACCGGTCCGACCTGCCGTTCGCCTGCAAGGGCGGCGTCTGCGGCACCTGCCGCGCCAAGATCACCTGTGGCGACGCCGACATGCGCCGCAACTACGCCCTCGAAGACTACGAGGTCGACGCCGGGTTCGTGCTGACCTGCCAGACCTACCCGGTCAGCGACGACGTGACCGTCGACTTCGACGCGTGACCCGATCGGACCACCCGCTTCCCACCCCCGATCCCGGCCCCTTTCGCCGCGACCATCCCACGGAGCTCTCATGACCAGCATCGCCACCCCCACCGACGACATCGAGTTCGCCACCCGCGACCGAATTGCCGCGCTGCAGCTCGAGCGGTTGCAGTGGACGCTCGCGCACGTCTACGAGAACGTGCCGCACTACCGGCAGGCGTTCGACGCGGCCGGTGTGCACCCGAGCGACCTGAAGGATCTGGCGGACCTGGCGAAGTTCCCGTTCACCGCGAAGGCGGACCTGCGCGAGAACTACCCGTTCGGGATGTTCGCGGTGCCGCAGGAGAAGATCTCCCGCATCCACGCCTCCTCCGGCACCACCGGCCGCCCCACCGTCGTCGGCTACACCACGAACGACCTCAACAACTGGGCCGATCTGGTCGCCCGCAGCCTGCGGGCCGGCGGCGTCAAGCCGTCCGACAAGGTGCACGTCGCGTACGGGTACGGCCTGTTCACCGGCGGCCTCGGCGCGCACTACGGCGCCGAACGACTCGGCTGCACCGTGATCCCGATGTCCGGGGGCATGACCGACCGGCAGATCCAGCTGATCGAGGACTTCGAACCGGACGCGATCCTGGTGACGCCGTCGTACATGCTCACGATCGTCGACGCGATGATCAAGAAGGGCATCGATCCGTCGACGACGTCGCTGCGGACCGGGGTGTTCGGGGCGGAGCCCTGGACCGAGGAGATGCGCAGCGAACTCGAGAAGCAGCTGAACATGGACGCCGTCGACATCTACGGACTGTCCGAGGTGATGGGCCCCGGAGTGGCGATGGAATGCGTCGAGACCAAGGACGGCCTGCACATCTGGGAAGATCACTTCTACCCGGAGATCATCGACCCGGTCACCGGCGACGTCCTCCCCGACGGCGAAGAAGGCGAACTGGTCTTCACCTCCCTGACCAAGGAGGCCTTCCCGATCATCCGCTACCGCACCCGCGACCTGACCCGCCTGCTCCCCGGCACCGCCCGCACCATGCGACGCATGCAGAAGGTCACCGGCCGCACCGACGACATGATCATCCTGCGCGGGGTGAACCTGTTCCCCACCCAGATCGAGGAACTGATCCTGGCGGTACCGGCACTGGCCCCCCAATTCCAGTGCATCCTCGACCGTCCCGGCCGCATGGACGAACTCACCGTCCGTGTCGAAGCCCGTCCCGAGGCCACCGGAAACGAGCACACCATCGCCGCTGGTGCACTGCAGAAACTGGTGAAGAACCGCATCGGCGTCAGCGTCAAAATCGACGTTGTCGCCCCCGGCGCCCTCGAACGCTCCGTCGGCAAGGCACGGCGACTGATCGACAACCGAACCGCCCTGTGAGATGACCCCCGTGCTTCTGGCCGACAACGCCGAGGCGGCGTGTACACACACGCCGTTCGATCCATGGCAACACGCCGTCTCGGAAGCATTCGTCCCACTCGAAGTGAAGAGAGTCGCCACCGCCGACGCCACACCGTTCCGCGGTACCCTGCACACCACCTCGCTGGGCAAACTTCAGTTCAGCGAGGTGGCAGGACGGCAAGTCCACGTCCGACGCACACCGCGGACGATCAAACGGTCCGACCCCGGCATGATCAAAGTCGGACTCCAACGTGCAGGCACCGGGATACTCACCCAGAACGATCGCGAAACTCTGCTCACACCCGGAGATTTCGCGATCTACGACACGAGTTTTCCCTACGACCTGCACTTCACCGGTGACTTCGACATGCTCGTGCTGATGTTTCCCCGGAATCTGTTCCGTTTCGGAACCATCGATTTGCAGACCATGGCGGCTCGCCGGATCCGTAGTAACGGCGGGGTAGGAACACTTGTTTCCCCGTTTCTGCGAAACCTCCACGGGACTGCGATGACCAATACCGTCACCCCGTCCCAAGACCTGGAAGACGGCGTCATCAACCTGCTCGAATCCGCCCTCCATACAGAAATGCCCACCTCCACAACGACGGCGACAGCGCCGATTCTGCTCACACAGGCGAAAGGATTCATCGAAACGCACCTCGGCGACATCGCGCTGGACACCACCATGGTGGCAACCCGCCACCACGTTTCTACCCGCCACCTACAGAAAACCTTCGAAGAAGACGGCGCTACGGTAGCCGGATGGATTCGCACCAGACGACTCGAAAAATGTCGCCGTGACTTAGCCGATCCGGCGCTGCGATCCGTGAATATCGCTGCTATCTGCGCACGGTACGGACTCGTCAACTCCTCGCACTTCTCCAAGCTGTTCAAGGAAACCTATGGAATGTCGCCGCGCGCATTCCGCGACCACAGTCATCAACTGATCGGATGACGACCGCGCCTACAACCCGACGGGCAATTGGTACGCCGCCCGTCGCGTATCGAACAGAAAGACCACGTCTGGTGAAAACGGCAACCACAACAGCGGAGTCAGCCGATGCACGGGCGACCGAGCGAGTAGCGCGACGCATCACAAGGGTGTCGTCCGTGACAAGCGCTGATATCACCCGGATGGCGATCCTTCATCAGGCGGCGTCGAGCTTCGGGCAACATGGCTATTGCGGCTCCGACCTCAGCCACCTCACTCACGACACACAGCTCGCGGAAGGAACCGGAGGCTCTCGATCCAAGAGTGATCTCGCGCGGGCCGTGATCGACGAGGGGTTCGTTCGTCTCGCCGTTGCCGGCGCCCGACTCGTCAACCGACGGACGCCGGCACTCGAATCGTTGATCGACGTCGCGCATCTCATGGTCGATCCGTCGCAACACGACCCCCTGGTAGGTGCTGCACACCGGCTTCTCAGAGAAGTGGGCGACCAACTCGGCTCCACGCCGGCGGTCTTCGACTCGTGGCGAACGAATTACCGGAATTTGCTTCACCGTGGCATCGCGGAGGAGGACGTGCGACCGGACATCGACACAGACGAGACCGCGCAGCTGCTCTTGTACCTCATCTACGGCGGCTACCTGGTCAGTGCCGCCACCTCACATCCCAGCGAACTGAAACGACAACTCACACTGACGTGGAAAACATTGCTGCCCATGATCGTCATCGACGCACAGCAGGAATACTTCCGCGAATTCACGGCCCGCAGACTGACCGCGATCGGCTCACGCTCAAACACGCCCACGGGCACCCGACAGGGTAAGCGAACCGGCGCGAGTAGCGGACCTACATGAATCGACGCCACACAACCCCGTCCCCACGGTTCGAACCCATGTAACGTGCCATGACAATTGGAATCCCTATGCCCACAATGTTCATCTACGCCCTCATCGCACTCTTCAGCACCGTGAAAGGCCGGCGATGTATAACGCCGCTAGCCCTGATACAACAAATCGTGTACATGCGGGCCACCACATCGCAGTGGGCGATCAAGGCATACTCAGATTCCGAGCATCCCGAACACCTGAGTAATAGTCCGACGTCGGCTAGCCTTGCCGTCTGGCAAGAACCGTCGCATCCGATGCCATAAGCGCGGAGAACACCATGACCTGTACAACCCCGATCGCCGGCACCTACTCCACCGGACGAATCGGCCGCCGCATGAAAAGCGTGGCCGACAACAGACCGCTGCCCTTGTAGGGCGTTATCCCATGAGGTCGGCTTCAGGCCTGGCTGCTGGGCGACCGTTGGATCGAGGACTACCAGACATACGGTTGATCCGGATCTGGCGTCCGAACGCCCCACTGCTGCAGAACGTGCTCCCGCCAACTCGCCGATGCACCGCTGGGTTTACTGCCCAGCCTTATTGATCGCCGTCACCTCGCTGGATGCGCTGGCGGTAGCTTTCAGCCGTCCGCGTCGTCGCTGGGGGTGTTCGGCGTGCTCTCGAGTAGTCGTTCGAGGTAGTTGAGGTCCTGCCGGAGCAGTGCGATGGCCCGTGCGGGTCCTTCGAGTCCGGTCGGGGTGGACTCCTCGTGGACGACGGCGCGCAGTGCCATGTCCGCGAGTTGAGCGGCGACGGCGCGGCCGTCGTCCTTTTTTCCGGGCTGGTGCCACCAGGCGATCCAGTTGAGCATGCCGATGATGCCGAGTGCCGACGTCCGCGGATCGGCGGGACGCATCTCGCCGGCTTTGATGCCGTCTTCGATGACGGTGATGAATTCCTTCAGCACGTGCCGGCGGCTCTGCTGGTACCTGCGCGCGATGTCGTCCGGAAGTTCCGCTTCGGATCGGATGATCAGCCTGAACCGGTCGGGGTTCTCGCCTTGGTGCATGGCGATGGCGACCGCCATTTCGCGCAGTTTCTCGGTGGGGCCGAGTTCGGTGCGCTCGTTGATCTCGTGCAGCAGGGCGGCGGGAGTTTCGGTGCTCTCGCTGACGAGCCGTGAGAGCAGTTCGTCCTTGTTGGCCACGTAGTGATAGAGGGCGGGCCGGGTCAGACCGGTGGCGTCGGCGATGTCCTGCAGGGTGGTGCTGGCGAATCCCCGCTCGGCGAACAGCCGGGTGGCCTGCTCCATGATCTGCTTCTCGACCAGCTCGCGGCGGGGATTGCGACCGGCCGCGCTGTCCTCGGAGGGCTGCGCTGCCGGGCCGGCCGTTGCCTTGCCGCGGCCTCGCCGGCTGGGCGTGGCCTGCTCACGTGTCATGCCCGAAGGATAGTGGGAGCCGGATGCGGTCCGCGCAGTCATGCCGGTGCCCGGGTGCCGGACATGACCGGCTCGGGTTCCGCGGACGCCGGTGCGGTGAAGAACGCGAGGTGCGCTCGTGCGCTCGCCAGACCGGCCGCCACATCGGCACGGTGTGTCGTGGGGGCCTCGACGACGACGGTCGCCGAAGTGGCCCGGAGTAGACGTTCCGCGAGGTCGAGGCGGTTCAGCACGGCGGCGCGGGTGTCCGGTCCGGTGAGCCAGAGGGTCCCCGCCTGCGGTGCGTTGTCGACGACGGTGTCGGCCCCTGCGTCCCAGGCGGAGGCCGACACGACGTCGATTTTCGCCGTCGTGGGTGCGTCGCGCAGGTCTGCCGGCGCGATCCGGGTGGCGAAGTCCGCACCGTGGTGGGCCAGTGGTTGCGAGAGGATCCAGTCCGTGATGTCGGCGGGGGATACGGTGTCGGCGGGCCGGCTCGCGTAACTCGCGAGGCCCTGGGACACGACGGTCGGCGCCGACTCGGCGAACCGGTCCAGACCGACCTTTCCCGCCCGGGTCATGTACGCGATCATCAGCTGGTCGACGGGCAGGTCCATGCGCTGCGGGAACGATTCCCACCAGAGTTCGCTGCGGTGGGCGATCTGCTGGAGGTGTTCGACCGCGGGGCGGCGGATCCGCTCGTATTCGGTGAGGGCATCGTCGAGGTTCGCCGCGCTCGTCAGGGCGTGGTCGAGCGCGATGGCGTCCTCCATCGCGAGTTTGGTGCCGGATCCGATCGAGTAGTGCGCGGTATGGGCGGCGTCGCCGAGGAGCACGACGTTGCCGCTGTGCCAGCGTCTGCAGCCGACGGTGCGGAACCGCATCCACTTCGTGCGGTTTCCGATGAGCCGATGATGCTGCAGGGTTTCCGCGAACGCGCCCTGGAGGTACTGCAATGAGACCTCGTCGCTGTCCTGGGGTGCGGTGCGATCGGTGGACGCGTCGAATCCGGCACGCCGCCAGGTGGCTTCATCGGTTTCGATGAGGAAGGTGCTGCGATCCGCTGCGTACGGGTAGGCGTGGGCGACGAACGTGCCGTGTTCGGTGGTGACCGGGACGAAGATGGCGCTGGGGAGTGCGAAGTCGGTTCCGCACCACAGATACAGTCCGGCACCGGTGTCGATTCGCGGTTCGAACTCGTCGGCGAGCTGCGTGCGGGTGGCACTGTTGATCCCGTCCGCCGCGATGACGAGGTCGGCGTCGAGGTCCGCGGCCTCGCACCGTTCGCCGAAGCGCAGGTGCACGCCGGCGTCCTGGGCGTGCTGTTGCAGCACCGCGAGCAACGTCGTGCGTGCGATCGCGAGGAGATCGCCGTGCGCGAGCCGGGCGACCTCGCTTCCGACCTGCATCGACATCTCGTGCGGGTGAGCGGCGGCCACGATCGCGTCCAGCGACGCGGCGTCGGCGTCGCGGAGGTTGCGCTGTGTTCGGGAAGCCAGTCCGACACCGAATCCGAATGTCGTGTCCGGGGAACTCTGTTCGTAGACGGTCACTTCGGCGTGCGGGTGGCTTCGCTTGAGCAGTCTCGCGGCGTAGAGACCGCCGGGGCCGCCGCCGATCACTGCGACTCGCTCGAGGTTCATGGGCTGACTCCAGTCTGTGTGACGTTTGTGTTGATTATTCTACGTATGGGTCGGTTGGTCAATCCGGCAGCGAAGAAGGGAGTGAACGACTTTCGGGGCACGCCTCTGCAGGCATGCCCCGAAAGTGGTGATCCCCAGTCGATTCGTGATGCGGGCCCTACACGACCACGCGGGGCGCGTCCGCCTCGGCGAGGAGTTTCGCCGCGATCTCGGCCCGCAACCGCTTCTTGTCGATCTTGTTCACGTTCGTGTGGGGCAGAGACGACACCCACTCGAGTCGTTCCGGCCACTTGAATTTGGCGACGCCGAGTTTCGCGAGGTGCTCCTGAATCTCGCTGAGCGGCAGATCTTCACCGTCCCTGGCGACCAGATATGCACACGTCTTCTCCCCGAGGCGGGGATCGGGCATGGCGACGACCGCGACATCCGCGATGCCGGAATGCTCGAGAAGGAGTAGTTCGAGTTCCTCGGCGTTGACCTTCTCACCGCCCCGGTTGATGAGGTCCTTGATGCGGCCCTCGATCGACAGATAGCGCCGGCCGTCGATGACGGTGATCGCGGCGAGGTCTCCGGTGCGGTAGAAGCCGTCGGGAGTGAAGGCGGCCGCGTTGTGGTCGGCCGCGTCGAAATAACCGGGAATGGTGTACGGGCCACGGCAACACAATTCACCCACTTCACCGTCGGCGAGTTCGCGCTCGCCGCCGGGTTCGAGGATGCGAATTTCGTCGTCGGAGGCGATCGGTGTGCCCACCGTGGTCAGGCGGGCCCGCGCGGGCGAGTCGAGCGGGGTCACCGTGAACAGTCCCTCGGACATCCCGAACAGCTGCCCCGCCCAGTGGCCGGCCCCGTCGTCGACGCGGTCGAACAATTCGGCGGGGACCTTGGCACCGGACAGGACGACGCGACGCAGCGTCTCCCGCGCCTTGTCGAAGTCCGGGTCCAGCACCGCCTGGTAGTGGCCGTGTCCGATGAGGACTTCGGTCGCCTGCGCCTTCGCCATCAACTCGAAGGCAGTCGGCGCATCGGCGGTGGCCAGCACCAGGCACGCGCCGACCGAGTGCGCCGCGTGCAGCCCACACGAGATTCCGGCGTTGTGGATGATCGGAATCAGGTGCGCCACCCGGCTGTCCTGGTCCCACCCGAGGCGCTGCGCGTACATCCGGGCGTTGTTCCAGTACTCGGCGTGGATCCGTGGAATGACCTTGGGGACACCGGTGGTGCCGCCGGACAGCTGGAACGCGGCGACGTCGAGCGGATCGGTGTGCGCCTCGATCTCCTCGACGGCGGCCCGGGCCGCATCGGGATCGGTGCCGGCCCCGAGATCCTCGAGTCGAATCATGTCCGGCCCGCCGGTGCCCGCCCCGTCTCCGACGGTGATGACGTGCCGGATGCTGGGGTGGCCGTCGGCGTGCTCGCGGGCGAATTCGACGAGGTCGAACGTGGGCAGTCCGGCCTCGACGAGGTGGGCGACGGCGCCGACCGTGCGGCTGACGTGCCCGATCTCGTGCATGCGGTGCGCGGCCAGAGTGGCCACCGGGACCAGCCCGGCCTTGATGCATCCGTACCACGCGAGGACCGTCTCGAGCCGGTTGGTCAGCTGAAAGATCACCGGATCCAGTCGGCGGAGTCCGAGCCCGATCAGTCCGGCCGCGATCTCGTCGGTGCGCCCGTCCAGCTCGGCGAAGCTCATCGAGCCCTCCGCGCTGATCACCGCAGGCCGATCCGGGAACCGGATGGCGACCTGATGCAGCCGCCGCCCGGTGGGGTCGTCGCTCCACGCCCCGCTGTCGCGATAGCGGGCGGCCCGGTCGTCGGGGAACGTGACGAGGCGTCCGCCCCAGTCCGAGAATGTCACCGCTGTCCTCCTTCCCTCCATTGTGCGATTACCCGGACCGTCACCGCTCCGCCACCGCGGGCAGGAGCCGGGCCACATCGAGGGCGTGATCGGGGTGATCGGCAGGCACGATGCCGGAGTAGACGGCGGTCCAGCAACCGGGGCAGCACAACTGCCGGAAAACGACGGGGGTGTCCACGTACTCTGCCGGATCGGACGTGACCTGCGGCCCCGCCGTCGACGACGGGCCCTCGAACCGGGCCAGATCGAGGGAGGTGCTGTTCTTCTCGTCGCCGAGGAGGCGTCCGCACTGGGCGCATGCGATCACCCGGGTGTCGCCGACGGTGACCTCGGCCAGGTTGTCGTCGAGCCTGCGCGCCCCGGCGAGGTCGACCACGGGGGCGTCCGGCAGGGTTCCTCCGGAGCGATCCCGGCGCTCCGTGCGCATCGCGTCCCGCCGATCCGAGGTCCGGATCTCATCGGCGTCGCCGTCGGCGAGGACGACCCCGTAGACGGTCTCGGCACCGTGCTCGGTGACCTTGCCCTCGCGGACGTCGGCGGCCACCGCGGCCGGATCGCGCAGCAGGGGGTCACCGTATCCGCCGCCGCCCTGCCAGTGCATGTAGAGCACTTCGCCTGGGGCGACATAGCTTTCGGCGTAGCAGGCGCCGAATTCGCGACCGCCGCCGAGGTCGTCCAGCGAGCCCGGGATGCGGCCCGAAGCGAGCTGCTCGACCACGCCGGTGTCGCGGGCGAGGACTTCCACCCCGGTGTTGCCGGGGTAACCGCCTGCGAGGCCGTTGTTCTGCGCGACGGCCTTGCCCGCGGACGCCAGGACCAATCCCATCGGCAGGCTGGTGCCGTACGGGGTGACGGCGATCGAGGCGCTGACCCCGCCGCGCTGGCGTCCCGGCCCGCCGGAGTCGGGTTCCTCCCGTCGCCACAGCGTCAGCAGCGGGTAGAGGAATTCGGTCATCTCGGTGTCCGGGATCCGACCCATCGGGATACAGAACAGGCCACCGGTGTCCATGCCGTCGGCGGTCGGGCGGGCGCCGTACCCACCGGACATGGGTTCCATCATGATGTTCAGGAACGGCACCGACTGCTCGGGCCGCTCGTCGAGACCGGCGATCACCGCGGTGTCCCACGTGCCGCAGCACGCGGCCTGAACGCTCTTGCCGAGATCGACGGAACGGTCGAGCATCTGGGACAGGCATTCGGCGATCAGCGTCCCGGTCAGCCAGGCCGGTCCGATCGGTCCGCGGCTGACCGCGGCGGGGAACGTGGCGTTGTTGATCGTGCCCTCCTCGGAGACCAGATCGAAGCAGCGCATCAGCCCGCCGGCGGACCACGGGATGTCCCCCGCGAGGATCGGCAGGAGCGCGAGCATCACGCCGCCGCGCATGCCGGCGTACGTGCAGTTGATGACACCGGTCTGCGGATCGGTGCCGGTGAAATCGAAGGTGAGATGGTCCGCGGTCTTCGTCATCGCCACGGTGATCTTGTGGATTCCGCGGTCGCCGGTGTGGGACTGGTCCTGGTAGCCGGTGGCCTTCCACGTGCCGTCCGGCAACGACCCGAGCTTGCCGCGCAGGCGCCCCTCGGCGTCCGCCATCATCCGCTTCATCACGGCCTTGACGGTGTCGGCGCCGTACTGCTCGATCACCGCGAGCAGACGGTTGCGGCCGACGGTGTTGGCGCCGATCTTCGCGCGCAGGTCGAGCCCGACGAGCATCGGCACCCGCGACCGCCGCACCCAGGCGTCGGCGACGTCGCGCTGCAGTTCGTAGTCGCGGACCACCTTGATCGGCGGGGTGGGCAACGACTCGGAGAAGACGTCCTTCGCCGACGGGTCGAACGACCCGAGCCCGGACCCGCCGAGGTCGGGTTCGTGGCAGATGGCGCTGGTCCACCCGAACAGTTTGCCGTCGTAGAAGACCGGCTGGTAGACGATCACGTCGCTCTGGTGCAGGCCGCCCCCGACCCAGGGGTCGTTGCACAGGAACATGTCGCCCTCGGTGATGCCCGGGTTGGTGGCGCGGTGCCGGAGGGTCCAGTAGATGGCGAGGTCGACGGCGCCGACGAGCATCGTGTTGTACAGGCCGACCTGGACTTCCTGGCCGATTTCGTCGCTGATCGCGAAGTCGAAGTCGTTCGCGTCGGTGACGATGGGGGAGCCGGACATCCGTTTGAGGGCCTCGCCCATCTCGTCGGTGACCGACCACAGCCGGTGCCGGATGACCTCGTAGGTCAGCGGGTCGAGTTCGTCGATCTGTTCCTGGGTGACGCTGTGGACGGGCAGCGACGGCGGCAGTGAGCGTGAGAGTTCGTCGGGGTCGATCGGTCGGCTCGAGAAAATTTCGGCGCCGGGGATTTGCATGGTCATCTTCGGGTGCTCCTACTGGGCGACGATGTTGAGGTTGCCGAGGCGGTCGACGGTGCCGGTGGTCTCGTGCGGGACGACGACCGTCGTGGTGGGGACCTCGACGATCGCGGGGCCCTGGAGGACGTGTCCGGCGAGCAGTGTGCTGTAGTCGTAGACGTCGGTGTCGGTGTAGCCGATCCGCCCGTCCAGGCACACCTTGCGGGTGCCGATCTTCGCAGCGGACGCGTCAGCCGAGTCCGCAGATTTCAGTTCGGGCAGGGTGGGGGAGAACGGCAGGACGCCGGTGACGCGCACCCGGTAGGTGATCGCCTGGATCCCGGCCTCCCGGAATCCGCTGTCCTGTCCGTAGAGTTCGGCGTAGCGCTGCTCGAACAGGTCCGACGCCCGGGCGACTCCCTCGGCGTCGAGGCTTCCGGCCGGGACCGGTGTCGCCACCTCCGCCAGCTGCATGGTGTAGCGCATGTCGATCTCCCGTTCGACCTCCACGCCGGTGAACTTCAGCCCCTGCCGGTCGAGCGCTGCCCGGACCTGTTGCTCGAGTTGGTCGAAGTTGCGTTCGGCCCGGACGGGATCGAGTGGCATAGCGGCCGGGTCCGACAGCTCGGCGGCGAGCACGATGTTGGACGACGCCAGACCGTAGGCGGAGAACGCGGAGGCCACCTGGCCGAGTGGGACGACGACCTCGCGGACCCCGACCTCGCGGGCGTAGGCGGCGCAGTGCGCTGGGCCGGCACCGCCGAACGCGTAGAGCACGAAGTCGCGAGGATCGTGTCCGGCCTCGACCACGGTCTTGCGGAGCAGGTCACCGGTCTGGGCGTTCTGCACCGCGTAGATCGCGGCGGCGGCGTCCTCGATCGACAGTCCGAGGGGTTCGGCGATCCTGGTGCGGATCGCCTCCCGTGCGAGTTCCTTGTCGAGTGGTTTGCGGCCGCCGAGAAGGCCGCGTTCGGGCAGGATCCCGAGCACGAGATTCGCGTCGGCGTTGGTGGGTTCGGTGCCGCCCTGCCCGTAGCAGGCAGGCCCGGGCACGGCCTGCGCGCTGTGCGGGCCGATCTGCAGGTTGCCGCCCTGGTCGACCCAGGCGATCGCGCCGCCGCCGGATCCGATGGCGTGCACCTCGAGGGTGGGGACGTTGATCGGGTGATGATTGATGATCGTGCTGGACGCGCGCACGGGCTCACCGTCGACGACGAGTCCGACGAGGAAGGTGGTGCCGCCGACGTCGGTGGCGATGATGTTGCGGTGCCCGAGTTGGGTGCCGAGCGACACCGCTCCGACGACGCCGCCGGTGAGCACCGATCCGACGGTGCTGATCGCGTTCTTCGGCGCCTCGGCGGCCGCGACGGCACCGCCGTTGCTCTGCATCACCAGCAGCGGTCCGGCGAGCTTCCGGTCACGCAGCTTCGACTCGAGTTCGCCGAGGTAGTCCCGCAGCCCGGGGCCGATCTGGGTGCTCATGATGGTCGTGGCGTTGCGGGCGAACTCGCGGATACGCGGGCTGACCTCACTCGACAGGGACACGAACATCGTCGGGTCGATCTCGTGGACGAGTTCGCGGATCCGCTGCTCGTGCGCCGGGTTGCGGAACGACCAGAGCAGCGAGACGGCGATGCCCGACACCCCGTCGTCGACGAGGGCGTGAATCGCCTCGCGGGCGGAATCCTCGTCCAGTGCCACGACGACGTTGCCGTCGCGGTCCAGCCGCTCCGTCACCTCGAGGGCATGCTTCTTCGGTACCAGCCCGTGAGACTTGCTCTGCCCCATCACGTTCTGCAGCTGCTCCGGTGAGCTGCCCAGATACCGGCCCTCGACGTTCATGATGTAGATCGAGTCGCGGTGCCCCTTGGTGGTGAGGAACCCGACCGGCGGCACGTTCCCCATGACCAGGGCGTTGAGCGAGGACGTGGTGCCGTGCGCGATGTGGTGTGTGTTCGCCAGCATCTCCTCGACCGGACACCCCAGTTGCTCGGCGAGCACGTCGAGGACGTCGATCACGCCCTGCGAATAGTCCGGCGGGGTCGAGGGAGCCTTCGCGGCGAGAACTGTGCCGGCATTGTCGTCCAATACCGCATCCGTGAACGTGCCACCGACGTCCACTCCGATCACATATGCCATTACCTCTGCGCTCCTTCGAAATGAGGTGGAAGTTCTCGACCGGTGCGAGGTCGTCCTCCAACACCGTCTTACGTCAATGTCGAGTATTCGACGTGTCTGATGACATGTCAAGAGCGGACTGTGAGGGCAGTCACGCCCGGGGCGCCGTTTACCGGCCCGGACGTGGGGGCTTGACGAATCTTCGCGAACGTCGAATACTCGGCATGAGCGTAAATCAACACATGCCGGGGTGCTCACTCCCCCGCCTCGCGACAATTCGACATCAGAAGGGCACACCATGGGCATTCATCGCATCGGACTCGTCGTCCCGAGTTCCAATGTGACCGTCGAGACGGAGATGCCGGCGCTGCTCGGTCAGCACGCCGACGCACAGTTCTCGTTCCACTCCAGCCGGATGCGCATGCAGGCCGTCTCACCCGAGCAACTGCGGGCGATGAACGCCCAGCGCGAGCGCTGCATTCTCGAACTCGGCGACGCCGGGGTCGACGCCATCCTCTACGCCTGCCTGGTCGCGCTCATGTCGGTCGGACCGGGTGAGCATCAGCGCGTCGAAGGGCTGGTCGCCGAACAACTCGCCACCGGCGGCTCCGAGGCGGCGGTCCGCTCGAGCGCCGGCGCGCTGATCGAAGCGCTCCGGGCGATCGGGGCCCGGCGCATCGCCCTCGTCACCCCGTACCTGCGTCCCCTCGCCGAGCAGGTCGTCGCGTACATCGAGGCCGAAGGCATCCAGGTCCACGACTGGCGCGCACTCGAGGTCGCCGACAACGCCGAGGTCGGATGCATCCCCGGCGACCGGGTGATGGACGCCGCCCGATCCCTCGACCTGCAGGGCGTGGACGCACTCGTGATCTCCGCGTGCGTGCAGATGCCGTCGCTTCCCCTGGTGCAGGCCGCCGAGGACGAGTTCGGGTTGCCCGTCCTCTCGGCCGCCACCGCCGGCGCCTACAGCCTGCTGCGCGCCCTCGACCTCCCCGTCGACATCCCCGGCGCCGGCAGTCTGCTCCGCGCCGACGCACCGGCCGCCGCCCGTCAGTAACCCCGAACCCCTTGGAGTTCAACATGTCCGAACTGCAGCACACCGTCAAAGGCGTCGACCACGTCGCCTATCCGACCTTCGATCCGGCCGGCACCGTCAAGTTCTACCGCGACGTGCTCGGGTTCCCGGTCGTGCACTCGATCTGCGCGGCCGGGTGGGGGCCGGAGAAACACTCCGACTTCATCCACTTCTTCTTCGACATCGGCAACGACGACCGGCTGGCCTTCTTCTACTACTTCGGTCTCGAACCGTTCGACGGCGGACCGCAGGGTGACTCGTACTCCCGCTTCGCCGAGGACGTGCCGATCTTCTTCATCCGCTCCCGGCACCTCGCCATCCACGTCGACAACGAGGACGACCTGATGGAATACCGGCGCCGCCTCGACGGCAGCGCGTGGCCGGTGGAGATGCAGATCCAGCACGAGACGATCGAGTCGATCTACACCCACGACCCCAACGGCTACATGATCGAGATCACCCGGGCGCTGCGCCCGGTCACCCCGCAGGAAGACCTCGACGCCAACCTCACCATCGACGCCCTCGTCGACGTGGTGACCGGGCCCGACCCCAGCATGGACGCCCTGCTGACCCGCAAGGCCGAACTGATCACCGAACGCGCGGCCGCCTGGCAGCAGCAACAGGAATCGAAGGAGATGGCGACCCGATGACCACCCTGTTCGTCCTCGACGTCCCCGAGAACACCGCGGTCGCGGAGGTCGCCGGACGCGATCCGGCGGTCACCGTCGACCACGTCGGACCCTACTTCCGCATCGTGTCCGACTCCGACATCGTCATCGACCGGCGGGCCACCGGCTGCCGTCACGCCGTCTGGTACAGCAGCGTCGCCGGACTGGCGCAGTCCCGGATCACCCAGTGGGACAAGGACGCCATGCGAATCGAGCCGCGATGAGCACGGACACCCGGAGGCTCGGCGCCGGCCGGTACATCGACGCCGCGCAGGCACCGGACAGCACCGTCACGTCCGTGCACGAACTCGCGACCGCCGACGGGGCGAAGGTCACCGGCGTGCTGCGGGTCGTCCCCGGCGCCCGCACCG
Organism: Rhodococcus sp. NPDC057529; assembly: GCF_042802055.1. Classification (NCBI taxonomy): domain Bacteria; kingdom Bacillati; phylum Actinomycetota; class Actinomycetes; order Mycobacteriales; family Nocardiaceae; genus Rhodococcus; species Rhodococcus sp. NPDC057529. Next base: position 378,389 of record NZ_JBHVEY010000006.1, on the reverse strand, counting down.
TCGTCGCGCTCATGCACCCCCGCCAGGACCTGACGCACCACGTACTGGTGCCCGAACTGCTCGCCCGCGGACACGCGGTGTGGACGCAGGGCACCCGCTCGGTCAACAACGACGTCGCCCTGGTGCACGAGCAGGCCCTGCTCGATGCCGCGGCCGGTCAGGTCTTTCTGCGCGAGAAGGGTTTCGAGCACGTCGTCAGCCTGGGGCACTCGGGCGGCGGCACCCTGTTCGCGTTCTATCACCAGCAGGCCGGTCTGCCCGCGGCGGAGCGGTTGACCCGCACTCCCGCCGGGCGGCCGATCGATCTGGCCGGGGCGCAGATGCCGCTGCCCGACGGCGCCGTGTTCATGGCTCCGCATCCCGGGCAGGGCGCGCTGCTGCTCCGATTGATCGACCCGTCCGTCGTCGACGAGTCCGACCCGTTGGCGGCCGATCCCGCGTTGAATCCGTTCGACCCGGCCAACGGATTCGCCGAACCCCCGCACAGTTCGGCGTATGCACCCGAGTTCGTCACCCGCTACCGGGCAGCACAACACGACCGCGTCGCCCGCCTCGACGAGATCGCCCGGCAACGTGTCGAGGAGGCCGCCGACGCGCGCCGCCGATACAAGAGCACCGGCGAACCCGCCGACCGGCGCGCCGCCCTCGTGCCCCGCGTCCTCACCGTCTACCGCACCGACGCGGACCTACGGTTCACCGACCTGTCGCTGAGCCCCAACGAGCGCACGTACGGGTCGCTGTTCGGCAGGCGGCCGGATCTGACCAACTACGGACTCGTCGGCTTCGGCCGCTTCGCCACCCCCGACGCCTGGCTGTCGACGTGGTCCGGGCTCAGCACCAACGCCGACTTCCTGCGCTGCGCTCCCGCCGTGACCACCCCCGCCCTGTTCGTCGAACTCACCGGCGACCAGGCCTGCTTCCCCGACGACGCCAAGACCATGTGCGATGCCCTCGGGTCGACGGACAAGACCCACGTCCGCGTCGCCGGCACCCACTTCGGCGGGCCCATCGCCGAGGGCGCACCCACCGGGGCCGCCCTCGCCGCGGCCGACATCGGCGCCTGGCTGTCCGACCGATTCTCCTGACCCCCTTTATATCCGGGCACCCGATACCGCGTCGCGGTCGTCGGGTGCCCGGTCGAGCGGAGTACACATGACTGCCCGCCCCACCACTGCCCCCGTCATCGGGCTCTGCCTGATGGCCCTCGTCCTCGAGGGATACGACCTGCTGATGTACGGCACCGTCGTTCCCTCCCTCCTCGCCTACGAGCCCTGGCAACTCGACGCCACCGACGTCGGGATGCTCGGCTCCCTCACCGGCGTCGGCATGCTGATCGGCGCGCTGGTCGCCGCCGGCGTCGCCGACCGCTGGGGCCGCCGCCGCACCCTCCTCGCCGCGGTCCTGGTGTTCTCCGCCGCGATGGGTGTCTGCGCACTCGCACCCACCCCCGCGGTGTTCGGGGTCGGCCGGACGGCGGTGGGCATCGGTGCCGGCGTCCTCATGCCGACCGCCGCCTCCACCCTGATCGAGTTCTCCCACAGCCGAACCCGGGCACGCTCGGTGGCGATGGGATTCGTCGGCACCAGCATCGGCGGAATTCTGGCCGGTGTGCTGTCCCTGTGGCTCGTGCCCACGTTCGGTTTCCGGGCGATGTTCGTGGCCGGGCTGGTTCCGGCGCTGCTGTTCCTGCCGTTGATGCTCCGGTATCTCCCCGAATCACCCGCGTACCTGACCTCCCGCGGCCGCGCGACCGAGGCCACGGCGATCGGCGCACGGTATGGGCTCGAACCCGAGCCCACCTCGACCGTTCCGCACCCCGAGCGCGGACTGCGTGCCCTGTTCGGCAGCGGGCGGACGACCGCGACATTGTTGTTCTGGGGCATGACCCTGGTGTGCCTGCTGGTGCTGTTCGGTGTCGCGACGTGGCTGCCCGCCCTGATGAAGTCGGCCGGATATCCGCTCGGGGCCGCGCTGTCGTTCCTGCTGACACTGAACGTCGGCGGCGCTGTCGGAGCCCTCGGCGGCGCCGCACTCGCCGACCGGTACGGGATCAAACCCGTCACCGCGATCGGATTCCTCTGCGCCGCAGTCTCACTGATCCTGATCGCCACCGGTCCGCCCACCGCTGCCGTCTACCTGCTGGTGCTGCTCGCCGGCGTCGGCACCACCGGAACCCAGATCCTGCTCAACACATTCATCGGCAGCCACTATCCCGCGGCATGCCGGACCACCGGCATCGGAATGGCACTCGGAATCGGACGCATCGGGGCGATCATCGGACCGACGTACGGCGGCTTCTTCGTCGCCATCGGAGCGGGCGCCACCTGGCAGTTGCTGGCCTTCGCCGCCCCGGCCGTCGTCGGCGCAGCACTGACCGCACTCGTACCGCGGCACACTGCAGGCGACTCAGTCGTCAAAACCCCCGCGGCCCTGCCCGAGGACCGGAAAGCCGTGTCATGACAATCGATTTCACCGGACAGGTCGCCGCCATGATCGACCGGGCGCTTACCGCATAGGGCCGGATCGACGTTCGGCTTGTGGGGGTCATGCTGGCCAAGAGGTTCTCGCTGATCGAGTCACCCCCACGGAGTTGACCGGAGAGGATCAGTTCTTTGACGATCAGGTAGACACGGCTTGTCGAAGACGTGGTTTGAAGTTCGGACGGAGATTCGGCACCGATGCGCAGCGACCTTCCCTGTGGCCGTCTCCGGTGGGGGTGTCGATGAGTGGCACCGAGTGTGGTGGCCGCAGGTGCGGGTGTGTTGTTGTGTAGATGTGCGGATCAGCGTGTTGCATGTTCGAGCAGTTCGAGGATGTGGTGGTAGGTTTTGCCGGTTGCTCGGGTCATGCCGATTTCGCAGGTGCGGTTCGCGGAGGCGTAGGCGGAGAAGTGTTCCCCGGATAGGGAGTCCGATTCTGCTCGGGTGGCGGACGCGGTGAGTTCGGGGTGGAGTAGGCCGCGGTCACCGGCGAAGGCGCAGCATCCCCATCCGTCGGGGACGACGACGGTATCAGCGATCGCGGTCGCGATTCGGCCGAGGGCGTCGTTGGTTCCGAGTCGGGTCGACGAGCAGGTGGGATGCAAAGCGAGCGATTTCAGTCGAGTGGACACGGTGAGGCGCGGCAGGACAGCTTGGTCGACGAATGCGACAGCGTCGATGATGGGCAAACCCTGGGCGATGCGCTCGAGCCCCTCGGTGCAGGATGTGGCGTCGCAGACGATCGGTATGGTGCCGCTGCGGCTGGCGGCGTGTAGTACGGGTCTGACTCGTTCGGTCATGATCGAGTATCCGTCGGTCATTCCCTTGGACTTCCATGGTGTCCCGCAGCACATTCCGTTGATGACCTCGGGGACGGCGACCTGGACGCCTGCTCGATCGCACAGCGCGAGGAAGGCCTGGGCGACGCCCCCGGGTCCGTCGGCGGGGCCGAAGATGGATCCGATGCAGGCGGAGAAGAAGACAGCTTGCGGATCCGCGGCGGTGGTGCGCGGTGTGCGCCGGGTCCCGCCGCTGGGCAGGTCCTTGTCCCACAGCGGTACGGTGTTGTCTCCGATGACGCGGCGGGCTGTCGAAGCGGCGCCGGTCACGAGCGGCGCCGGCAGACGTTTGGCGGCACTGAGGGCGAGAGAACCTGCCTGCACAGTCGCGGACCAGTGTTTGGCGGCCTGTCGCCACCCGGCCTGCTCCAGGCGTCCGATGTTGTCGGCGCGGAGCCGTTTCACGAGTTCACCGGTGTCGATGAGTACCGGGCACGCTGTCTGACACATGCCATCGACCGCGCAGGTGTCGAGCCCGTCGTATTCGTAGTCACCACGCAGCTCGTTGAGAAGATCAAGGTCTCCGGCCTCTTCGGCGGCGGCCATTTCTCGGCGCAGGACGATGCGCTGACGTGGGGTCAGCGTCAGGTCGGCACTTGGGCAGACCGGTTCGCAGTACCCGCACTCGACACAGCGGTCGACTTCTTCCTCGACGGTGACGGACGTTTTCAGGTTTGTGATGTGCGAGGTGATGTCCTCGTTGAGCAGGACACCGGGATTGAGGATCCCTACGGGGTCGGCGAGCCGCTTGACCTCGCACATCACGTCGAACAGCTCGTCACCGTATTGCCGTCGCACGTACGGCGCCATGATCCGCCCGGTTCCGTGCTCGGCCTTGAGGGTGCCGGAGTTGCCGAGGACCAGGGCCACCATGTCTTCGGTGAAGCGCACGTAGCGATCGAGTTGGTCGGGCCGTTCGAAGTCTTCGTTGAGGAGGAAGTGGATGTTCCCGTCCTTGGCATGTCCGAAGATGACGCTGTCGTGGTAGCCGTGCCGATCGAACAAGCCGATCAGGTCCTCGCAGGTGTCCAGCAACGCCGGCACCGGGACCGCTATGTCCTCGAGCAGTGCGGTGGTTCCGCTGGGCCGGTTACCCGCCACGGTGGCGTAGAGCCCCTTGCGGATGTGCCACAGACCGGCTCGCGACTTCGGGTCCGCCGACAGGGCGGCAGGCAGGGTGAGCGGCAGCTCGTTCAGCAGCGGGGTGCTAGCGAAGGTGCGTTCCTGCAACGCGTCCTCGCTCATCTCCTGGAACTCGACGAGCAGCGCCGCATGCTTGTGCACTTCGATGCCTCGGAGCACGGCGTCGGCAGCGGGATCGCGCTGCGCCACCGCGAGGGACCTCGAGTCGAGCAATTCGATGGTTGCGAATCCGGCGGCCACGAGGTCCGGCAATGCGGCAGTGGCCTTGCTCAAACGGTCGAACACCAGCAGGCCGGTCGCGTGGTGGGGTTGGACCGGTACGGTGCGGAAGGTGGCTTCGGCCACGAACCCGAGCGTTCCTTCGCTGCCGATCATCAGGTGACTGAGGATGTCGACGGGCCGATGGTGATCGACGAACGAGTTGACGGCGTACCCCATGGTGTTCTTGATCGAGTACAACTTCTCGATGATCCTGCGCGATTCGCGGTTGTCGCGGACCCGGTCCCGCAGTCGCAGAAGTCCGTAGTGCAGGTCTGGTTCGAGGTTTCGCAGTCGGGTATTGGCGTCGGGCGCTCCGGTGTCGATCACCGTGCCCGATGCCAGCACGAGCACCATCGATTCCAGGGTCCGGTATGTGTTGAACTCGGTGCCGCAGGCCATGCCGCTGGAGTTGTTGGCGACAACACCGCCGATCGTGCATGCCGATTCGCTGGCCGGATCGGGACCGAGCTTGCGTTTGTACGGTGCCAACCGGGCGTTGACGTGCCGGACGGTTGCGCCGGGCTGTACCCGCACCCGGGCACCGTTGCCGAGCACCTCGATGTCACGGAAGTTCTTCCGAGTGTCGACGAGAATGTTGTTGCTCGAGGATTGTCCGCTCAGGCTTGTTCCACCGGAGCGGAACGTCAGCGCAAGACTGTGCTCGGCACTGGCCCGTAGGAGTCCCGCCACCTGAGCGCTGTCCGCCGGAGCGACCACAGCATCCGGGGTGAACAGATAGTGCGAGGCGTCATGGGCCAATGCCAGCCGATCCGACGAGCGGGACCGGACCCGGCCCGGGGCTACCGATTCGAGGATCTCGAGCGCGGCCGGTGGGGCGGGGTGGATCCGCCGATGCGGCGGCGTGCTCGGCGCAGAGGTTGCGAAGAGGGTTCCCGCCGAAGGTGAGCGTAGAGGATGAGAGCGTGACGACATCTCAGACATTTCCATTTCTCGGAATTGCGATCTACTATGTGGAATGTGAGCAACAGTACATCGCCGTCAGCGAATGCGGTAGTCGCGGCCGAACCTCGACTGGTGGGCTCCGATCGGGTGCTGGGAGTTCTCAGCGAACTCTCCCGGCACCCCGACGGAATCGGCCTCGACGAGATGGCCCGCGCGGTCGACAGCGCCAAACCCACCGTGCACCGGGCGCTGGCATCGCTGGTGAAGGCCGGGTTCGCCGCCAAGGACGGGCACGGACGGTATGTCCTCGGCGACGAATTCCTGCGAATGGCCTTCGCGCATCACGAGGCGCGGCCGGACCACATGCGGGTGCACCCGATCCTGGAGCGTCTCTGTGAGCGGTTCGGGGAGACAGCACATTACGCGGTCCTCGACGACCATTCCGTGGTCTACCGCTCCAAGGTCGACCCTCCCGCCGGGGCCGTGAAGTTGACCTCGACCGTGGGTGGCCGCAATCCGGCGCACTGCACGGCTGTCGGCAAACTGCTGCTGTCCTACCTGCTCCCGGACCAGGACGCGATCACGGCGTGGATCGGTGATCGCGTCCTGGAGCGGCCGACCGAGCACACCCTCACGACCGCACGAGGGTTGCACCTCGAGTTCGAGAAGATTCGCGAGCGCGGATACAGCGTGGACGACCGAGAAAACGAGCCGGGCATCAACTGCCTTGCGATGCCTGCCTTTCTCATGTCGCCGACGCACCCGAGCGGCGCAATCAGCATCAGTGCGCTGGCCTACCGCACACCCTTGAAGGAACTGCTCGACGATCTCCCCGAGATCCGGGCGATCGTGGGATGAACATGGTGAGGTCGGTATCAGCGACGGTTGCCTCGACCGAGACCTACCTGCTGGCCGAAGGGCCCGCCTGGGATCCGCTGCGCCGCCGGGTGCTGTGGGTAGATATCGACGGTCATCGGGTATGCGAGGGGCGCGTAGTACCCGGGCGGACCGCGATCGAGTGCACGGCCGTCCATCGGTTTGCCGGCACCGTCAGTGCCGTCGCCGCTGCCGCGGACGGCCGTCTGCTCGTCGCCGAGCAGGAGACGCTGACCGTTCTCGACACGGCGGGACGCCGCACGCCCGGACCCCGAGTCATCGAGACCGGAACCAAGAGTCGCCTCAACGACGGCAAGTGCGACCCCGCCGGGCGGTTCATGGTGGGCACCCTGGCTCTCGACGCCCGCGAAAACGAGGAGGGTTTGTTTCAGCTGCGAGGGAGCCACCTCGTACCGATCGACACTGATCTTGCCCTCTCGAATGGGCTGGGCTGGTCCCCAGTCGGGGATGTCTTCTACAACACCGACACCCTCTCCAAAGTGATCTGGGCGCGCCCCTACTACCCCGACTCGGGAGTCTGGGGTACCCGACGTGCGCTGCTGCGTTTCGACGGCGAATATCCCGACGGCTTGTGCGTCGACGTCGACGGCAATCTGTGGGTAGCAGTGTGGGGATCCGGGCAAGTTCGCTGCTACACCACTTCCGGGCATCTCCTTACCGTGGTCGAGGTACCCGCCCCGCACACCTCCTCGGTGGCATTCGTCGGTGACGACCTCGATCTCCTCCTGATTACCACCGCCCGCAGCGAACTGACCGATCGCCAACTCGAGCAGTACCCGGACTCCGGGAAGCTGTTTCTCGCTCAGGTGGGCACCTGCGGCACACCGAGCCCGTACTGGGCCGACTAGATCAACGATTCGGCCCACGTGACGGGTGAGCCGCGCCGCTGCCGTCGACCGCGCGCGCGAGAAGACCCTTCGACGGCATGACTGTCGTCAACGGCAGGGGCAATCCGGGACGGGCGGCGCATGGAAGGATCGGGATGCGCCGCCCGCTGGCTCTGTGGTGCCCGTTGCTCGGTCAGCGAGGGGCGAGGACAGATTGGCGTTGCCGGCCCAGCCCATCGATGCCCAGTTCCATCACATCTCCGGCCTGGAGCCAGATCTGCGGATCGAAACCCATGCCGACACCGGGCGGCGTACCGGTGTTGATCAGGTCACCCGGCTCGAGGACCATGAACTGGCTCAGGTGATGGACGATGAAGTATGGATCGAAGATCATCGTCGACGTGGACCCGGTCTGACGGCGAATACCATTGACGTCCAACCACATACCGAGGTCTCTGACATCGTCGACCTCGTCCGGGGTGGCGAGCCACGGACCGGCCGGGTTGAAGGTTTCCGCGGACTTGCCCTTGCTCCACTGTCCGCCGCGATCCATCTGGAAGGACCGCTCACTGACGTCGTTGACCAGGACGTAACCAGCGATGGCTTCGCGTGCGTCGTCGACGGTGTCGAGATAGCTGGTCCGCGTGCCGATCACGATGCCGAGTTCGACTTCCCAGTCCGGTTTGGTCGAGCCGCGAGGAATCCGAACGTCGTCCTCCGGGCCGACCAGGGTGTTCGGTGACTTGGTGAACAAGATTGGCTCCGCCGGGACCGCTTGGCCGGTTTCTGCAGCGTGATCGCTGTAATTGAGTCCGATACAGAGGATCTGGTGCGGGCGGGCGATCGGGGACCCGATTCGCTCCCCGGCGAACGGGGTCGGGTGATCGCTTCGCGCCGCGACAAGCTTGCGCAGGCGGCCGAGACCGTCGTCCGCGAAGAAGGCCTCGTCGAAGTCCGCAACGACATCCGAGACGTCAATGTAGTGGTCGTTACTGACTCGCACGACCGGCTTTTCCGCTCCGGCCGCGCCGATGCGCATGAGGTACATGAGTTCTTCTTTCGAGGGGTGGAGGGATGGACGGACGGGGAAGGCTTTGGCGGCCCCGCACCTTTCCCTTTGAGGATTCTGCTGGTTGTGTAATCTTCAGTAGCTCAGTGTGATTCCCGAGAGACTTCGTTTCCGCTGGACCCGACCAGGAAGTCGAGGTCGGCGCCGGTGTTCGCCTGCTGCACCGTCTGGACGTACAGTTGTTCCCAGCCGCGCCGGGGGGTCGCGAACGCCTCGACAGTAGCGGCGTTCGGTGTACGTGCCGCCCACTCGTCGGCGGCGACGTCCACATCGATTGTGCGTGCCGACACGTCCAGGTTGATCATGTCGCCCGTTCGGACCAGAGACAGAGGGCCGCCTGCTGCCGCTTCCGGTGCAACGTGCAAGATCACGGTGCCGTAGGCGGTGCCGCTCATTCGACCATCGCAGATGCGCACCATATCCCGCACGCCCTGTTCGAGCAGTTTCGGGGGCAACGGCATGTTGGCGACCTCGGGCATGCCGGGATAGCCCTTCGGCCCACATCCGCGCAGCACGAGGACAGTATCGGCGTCGACGTCGAGGTCGGGGTCATTGATCCGCCCATGCATGTCTTCCACCGAATCGAACACCAAGGCAGGGCCACGGTGCTGAAGCAAGTGGGGTGAGGCCGCGGCGGGCTTGATCACCGCCCCGTCCGGTGCCAGGTTGCCGTGCAGGACCGCGATACCCGCTTGTGGCTGAACCGGGTTGTCGCGGAAGCGGATTACTTCCCGGTCCCACGCCTGTGCGCCGTCGAGGAAGTCGACCAGCGGCTTGCCGGTCACCGTGAGCGCGGTGGGGTCGAGCAGATCCTTCACCTCACGGAGCGCGGCCAATAGACCACCGGCCCGAAATAGATCTTCCATCAAGAAACGGCCGGCGGGCTGGAGGTCGACGAGCAGCGGCACGTCAGATCCGGTGTGATCGAAATCCTCCAGCGTCAACTCGACACCAAGCCTGCCGGCGATTGCAAGCAGGTGAACCACCGCATTGCTCGATCCTCCGGTGGCTGCAAGGGCGACAATGGCGTTGAGAAAGGACCCGCGGGTGAGCAGGTCGCTGGGGCGGCGCTGCTCGGTCACCATCTCCACGGCAAGGCGTCCGGTCTCGTGGGACCGCTCGAGCAGTCGGCTGTCCGCGGCGGGCGTGCCGGCCAGGCCGGGCAGCACCATGCCGAGCGCCTCGGCCATCAACCCCATCGTCGACGCGGTGCCCATGGTGTTGCAGTGCCCGCGGCTGCGAATCATCGAGGACTCAGACGCAATGAACTGCTCCTGGGACATCGTGCCGGCACGAACCTCCTCGGACAGCCGCCACACGTCGGTCCCGCAGCCAAGGGGCTGCCCACGGAAGGTTCCTGTCAGCATCGGGCCACCAGGGACCACGACGGCGGGAAGATCCACCGAAGCCGCCGCCATCAGCAACGACGGTATCGTCTTGTCGCATCCGCCGAGCAGCACCACTCCATCAATCGGGTTGGCCCGCAACAACTCTTCTGTCGCCATCGCTGCCATGTTCCGCCACAGCATGGCGGTGGGCCGGACCATGGTCTCGCCGAGCGAGACGGCCGGCATGTTCAGCGGAATGCCACCGGCTTCGTACACGCCGCGTTTGACGCTCTCGGCGACCTCGTTGAGGTGAGCGTTGCAGGGGGTGAGATCCGATGCGGTATTGGCAATCGCGATGTGTGGCCGTCCGTCGAAGGCATGCGCAGGTAGTCCCCGGCGCATCCACGCACGGTGTATGTAGCCGTTGCGGTCGGAGCCTCCGTACCATTGCGCACTCCGAGTTTCACTCACGGGTCTGCCTTCCATCGATCTGTGCCATCTTCTGTGGGATTTTCCGTCGTCGTGACCGCGCCACCACCGGTGCCGACCTCTTCCAGTATCGATGTCGTGGGCCGGCACCGGGGTGGGTGCGGACGCGGCGGTATGGAATTTTCGGTCAGAGAATCCCGAACTTGCGGAATGCGTCGGTGACGCGCATGCCGTGCTTGACGGCCTGCCGGAACTCGCCCTCGCCCTCACGTTTGGTGCGGACCAGATCGATGACGTCGCTCTCGACTGCACGCGGGATGATGCAGACACCGTCCGCATCCCCGACCACGACGTCGCCGGTGCTGATCAAGACCCCGTCCATCATCATGGGCTTACCGTGCTCGATGACGTCGACGCGACCCTTGCTGTCATAGGGTGTCGCGCCCCGGCTGAAGACCGGAAACTCGAGGTCGAGCACGCGGGTGACGTCGCGGATCAGTCCGTCGGTCAGCGCCCCGGCGACCCCGCCGGCGACGCAGGCAGTGGTGACCAGTTCGCCCCACACCCCGGCTGCGTCGGAACGCTGAGTGTTGAAGACGAACACCGCCCCGGGTGCGACGGTGTCGAGGGCTTCGAGCAGGCCCTCGTACGGCCGGGCGGGAGTGACGTCGGGGGCGGGGACCGCGAGCGCGGTATATGCACGGCCGACGACGCGGTCGGTGAGCGCGAGCGGGCGGATGTCGTGGCTCAGGCACTGGTTACGGTAGCCGAGGCTATCGAGTGCATCGGAGGCCAGCGCGCTGGTCAGCAGGTCCCAATCGGGATTGATGTCGCCCTGGTCGGCAGACCGGCTGGTGTAGTCGACCGTGGTGGGGGAGGAAGTAGTCATGAGGTTCTCCAGTTTCTGTGATGGGTCCGTGAGTGCCCGGTGCGCCTACCCTGCGTCCGGGCTCGCGGCGTGTTCGTGGTGGTGATGTGGCCTACTGCACAGCGGTGAAGGTGAGTGCCGACGTGTTGAGGTAGTGCTCGCCGGGACGCAGAACCGGTGAGGGGAAGTGAGCGTGGTTGATCCCGTCCGGGAAGGTCTGTGTCTCCAGAGTGAAGCCGGCGAACGTGTCGTACTGCTCGGCCGGTCCCTTCGCGGAGACGCCACCGAGGTACCCGCCGACGTAGACGTGCAGGCCGGGCTGGTTGGTCGCCAGTTCCACCCGGCGCCCGCTGCCGGGATCGGTGATGACGGCGACGGTTCGGGTTCCGGAGCCGTCGAGTACCCAGTTGTGGTCGTAACCGGCCGAGCCGTTCTCTGCCCGTCCGGCGCCGGAGTTCTCCACCGACCCGTTGCGTTCCCCAAAGGTGTGCGGGGCAAGGAAATCGAAGGGGGAGTTACGGACCGAGCGGATCTCGCCCGTCGGCAACAGGTCGTCCGGGTCGACGGCGGTGTAGTTCGAGGCGAACAGTTGCACCTCGTGATCGAGAACGCTGCCGGAGTCGTGACCGGCCAGGTTCCAATACGCGTGGTTGACCATATTGACGATCGTCGGTGTGTCCGTCGTCGCGGACATCTCGATGTGCAGGGTGTTGCGATCGAGCCGATAGGTCACGCGGGTACTCAGCTCGCCGGGATAGCCCTCCTCCCCGTCCGGGGAGATCCGGCTGAAGGTGACCGCTTCCGCGTCGTCGTGAATTTCGGTGCTCCATACGAAGCGGTCGAATCCGCGGTCGCCGCCGTGCAGGTGATTGAGCCCCTCGTTGGTGGCGAGTTTGTAGGCCTGGCCGTCCAGGCTGAACTGTCCGCCCCGGATCCGGTTGGCGAACCGTCCTGCGGTAGAGCCCATGTAGTGCGGGTCGTTGAGGGTCTGCGTCGTGTCGGGGCGGCCGAGAACGACATCGGCGACGTTCCCTTCACGGTCCGGCACATGGACTTCGAGCAGGCGAGCACCGAGGTCGGTGAGCACCACACTGCACTGAGCATTGCTGAGGGTGACGACCTGTACTGGATAACCGTCGACGGTCGAATGGGTTGACGAAGGCATGAAGCCCCTTCCAAGGGATGGCAGTGAGGCCGATACCTGCTGCGCGCAGGAATGATCACGAAACAGAGCCGGCCCGGAGACGATCTGGCTAGCGTTTGCTCATGGTGTCGACGATCTTGGCCAGGGCGGGTTGACGTGCCGCCGCCATGGCTACTTTCCGGATCTTCGGGTTCGCGAGCAGCTTGTTCTTCAGCGGTGTCCGCACCACGGAACCATTGGCCGGACGGGAGCGGGGGGTGAACCCGCCGGACTGACGGTCCTCGATTACGGCGCGGGCCGCGTTGTGCCCCGGTGCACCGGTGACACCGCCACCGGGATGGGCGCCGGAACCGCAGAGGTACAGGCCCTTGATCGGGGACCGGTAAGATCCGTAGCCCCGTGCTGGGCGGCTGTCGTAGAGCTGGCCGAGCGTCAACGCCCCGTGGAAGATGTTGCCGCCCGGCAGCCCGTATTCGCGTTCGAGGTCGAGCGGGGTGATCGTGTGGGTCCCGATGATGCTCTCGCGGATACCCGGTGCATAGTCCGCGATCACATCGACGACTTTGTCGGTGAACGCCGCCCGGTGGGTGTCCCAGGTACCGTCGGCGAGTTCGAACGGCAACTGCTGGATTCCGGTGGACATGATGTGCTTGCCGGCCGGTGCCAACGAGTCGTCGTGGACGCTCTGGATGATGAACTCGATCGGGAAGTCGTCGGCGTAGCGGCCGTATCGCTGAGCGTCAGAGGCTCGTTCGAACGATTCGACCTCGGCACCGAGCAGGGTGAGGCCGCGGTGCTGCGGTCCTTCACCCGGAGTGCACCCGACGAAGTCGGGGAGCTTGTCGAGAGCGAGGAACACCCGCGCCATCGATCCGCGGTCGTCGAACTTCCTCATGTGCCCGGTGTACTCGTTCGGCAGTTCCCTGGCGTCGACCAGGGACAGGTAGGTACTGCGGGGATCGGCATTGGACAGCACCGTGCCCGCGGAAATCTCTTCGCCACCCGCAAGCAGCACGCCGGTGGTCCGGCCGCGCTCGACGAGTACCTTCTCTACGGCCGCGTTCGTCCGAACAACGGCTCCACGGGAGCGGGCCCGAGTTGCGAGAGCTTCGGCAATTGCCCCCATTCCGCCCCGAGGAAAGGCGAATTGTCCCATGTGCCCATTGAATTCGCCGCTGGCATGATGACCGTACACGTACGCCCATCCCGGGGTACGAGGTCCGCCGGAGACACCGACCATGGCGAGGAAGGTGAACAAACCCTTGACGATGTCGGAAGAGAAGTACCGCTCGAGCAGGTCCAGCACGCTGAGGGTGAAGAACTCGTCGAACAGGTCACCGTCCCCGGAATTGACGAATGCACGCATGACCTCGTCGACCGACGGCGGTTCGGTTGAAAGTAGCCACTGCCCGGTCAGGGCCGCGAAACGCTCCATCCGCAGGCCGAACGCTGCCAGAGCGTCGCCCTCGCCCGGAGCTACCTTCTCGAGCTCACGCAGGGTGCGACTCAGGTCGCGGTACATGAACATGTGCCGGCCGTCGCGCAAGATGTTCGCCGACCCCATTTCGGTCTGATACAGATCCAGACCGTGCTGGGCAAGGTCCATATCCCGCAGAATCGTCGGGTGTAACATTCCGGCCACATACGCGCACGCCGAGGCGCGGAACCCGGGAATGACCTCCTCGGTCACCGTAGCCCCGCCGACAATTCCACGACGCTCGAGGACGATGACCTTCAGGCCGTTGTCGGCGAGGTAGTTTGCGGCGACCAGGCCGTTGTGACCTGAACCGATGATGGCGGCGTCGTACTGCGCTGCAGTGCCGACCATGGCTGTCTCCTTTTCGTCAGATGACGGTGGTGCCACCGTCGAGCGCCAGACAGGCGCCAGGGGCGAACTTGGCGGAATGAAGGAACACGATTGCGTCGGCGGCCTTCCCGGCGAGTCGGCCAAGTTGAATAACCTTCTCGGACAATTTATTACCTTCCGTCGGGCATGTGTACGAACTGGATCGGCGAACACCGCGCGAATAAATCAGGGCCCCGGGAAGAGGTCGTAGGGGCGCCACCGAGTCCAAGATTAACGTTAAACCAACGGTAGGTCCGGGAGGGTCGAAGTGTCAAGAGGTCGAGCGAGATCGCGCGATGGGGCGGCAGGTCGACCCAGCAATGTGGGTGTGGTTCGCCAGTCAGCGCAGCGCGCGATGGCTACGCGGACCCGCGAACTCGGAGTTCGACAGGAAAGACGATCTGTTCGGTAGCGTGCGGCCTGCCATCGAGGCGATCGAGCAGCATGTTCGCCCCGGCGCGACCCATCTCGTATCCCGGAACCCGCACCGTGGTCAGCGGCGGCTCGAAGAACTCGGCGAAGGTGAAATCGTTGAACCCGCAGATCGCGATGTCGTCGGGGACGCGCAGGCCACGCTGACGCGCACTTCCGATGGCTCCGATGGCGAGCAGGTCGCTGCCGCATACGACTGCGGTCGGCGGCTCGGCCATGTCGATCAATTCCTGCATCATCCGATGGCCGCCATCGGGCTGATACTTGCCCTCGAATCGCTGCAGGCTGACGTCCTCAGGGATGTCAGCTCTGGCGAGTGCGTCCCGGTAGCCGGCGAACCGGTCCTCAACCACCGGCCAGGGCACCCGTGCGGCGATGAAACCGATCCGTCGGTGGCCGCGGCCGACGAGGTATTCCACCAGACGGGCGGCGCCGGTGTATTGGTCGGCGCGGACCGACAGCAGTGCGTCGGAGGTGGGGTGCTCGTCGAACACGACGAACGGTTTGCCGATACTCTCCAGTTCGGCGAGGATTTCTCGGCGGGTGCCCGGCTCGCCGGACAACAGCACGAAAGCACCGTCCACGCGCGCCTCGTGCAGGGGTGCAAGCAGATGTCGGTCGCGTGAACCCGGTCGTGCGCCCTGGATGAGCACCCCGTAGCCGCGTTCGAGGGCTACGTCGCCGACCCCGGCGATCAACAAGTCCGTGAGCGGGTCGGCGAGGAAGGCTGAGTGCGCGTCGAGCACGATGAACGCGACCGTCATGGTTCTAGACGAGCGCAATCCTCGGGCAGCGTTGTTGGGGTGGTAGCGCAGCTCGTCGATCACTTCTTCGATCCGGGCGCGCGTCTTCGGCGCCATCCGGTCTGCTCGGCCGTTGACGACGTTCGATACGGTCTGCACAGACACGCCCGCTGCCTCGGCGACGTCGCGCAGCGTGATCCGTGATCGCCCGTTGCGCTGAAGGCTCTCCGTATCCATCACGGCTCCTTAGAAGCTGACCTTCCATCGGGAAGTGGAACGTTCAAACCGTATCACCAACGTCGGCGCTCCAGCTGGCTGGATCCGCTCACCGACTCGATTGGGCAAGCCGCGTTGCGGCGCGGGCAGGCTGCAGCCGTCCCCGCGTGCTCGTGTCACCAGCCCTTAACTGCAAACCGCATACTTCCACTAATTCGAACGATGGTCTATATTGTGGAACATGGTCCGTTCTGGGACGCGATGATGGTGCCCGCGAGGCCTACCAAAGCTTCGCCGGATCGTCGACTACTTACTAGAGGAAACTCTGTTGAACGGGCCCGCAGCTCATGCGGGCCATTCCTCCCCCCGACTCTTCGGAGAAGAGAGCACCCATGAATGATTTCAATGGTCTCGTTGCGGTAATCACCGGCGGTGCAAGCGGAATCGGTGCCGCAACCGCGACCTTGCTTCGCGACCGCGGTGCCGCGGTCGCCAGTCTGGACCGCGCCTACACTCGAGTCGATAAGCGCGACGGTGGCCGTCTGCTCACCATTCCGTGCGACATCTCTAGCTCGGCTTCGGTATCCGAGGCGATCGAAACCGCCGCGGACGCGCTCGGCGGCATCAATGTACTCGTCAACAACGCCGGAATCGGTGCCATCGGGGACATCACGGCCAACGACGACGACGAATGGCTTCGGGTTCTAGGAATCAACGTCGTCGGAGTCGCCCGGGTCACCAGGTCCGCACTGCCCTATCTTTGCCACGCCGACCACGCGGCAATCGTCAATACCTGCTCGGTCGTCGCCAACGTGGGAGTTCCCCAGCGCGCCCTGTACTCCGCCAGCAAGGGGGCAGTTCAGGCGCTCACGCTCGCGATGGCTGCAGACCATGTCAAGCAGGGGATCCGGGTCAACGCGGTAAATCCGGGAACTGTCGAGACGCCATGGGTCGGACGCCTGCTGGACCAGGCGGCGGACACCGATGCTGCGGCAACCGCGTTGAAGGCACGCCAACCGATGGGGCGCCTGGTCGGCGCCGAGGAGGTTGCCACGGCCATCGCCTATCTCGCAAGCCCCCTCTCAGGATCGACCACCGGCACCCTCCTCTCCGTCGACGGAGGTATGACCGGCATTCGTATCACCTAGTTCAAATGCTCAATTCTCGTCCCCCGTCCCGTCAGGACGGATCGTCGAACCCGTGGAGAATCCCGATGAAAACCCAGCCCCAACCACGTTTGTCGAGCAAGGTCGCCCTCGTCACCGGCGCCAGCGGCGGCATCGGCCGCGGCATCGCGCAGCGGTTTGCCGAGGAAGGTGCGTCGGTGATCTGTGGAGGCCGCGACGAACCCGGCGTGCAGCGGACCGTCGAGCTGATCACTGAGGCCGGTGGCGCCGCCACCCCACTCGTCGCAGACGTGATCGCGGCGCGGGTCCTGGTCGCCGATGCTCTCGCAGCCTACGGGCGCATCGACATTTTGGTTGCTAATGCGGCAGTTCAGGTGATGGGCGGCCTCGAGCAGACCACCCCGGACGACTGGGACAGCATGTACGCGGTCAACCAACGAGCCATCGCGGAATCAATCCGCGAGATCGTCCCCCATATGCGCGAGAACGGCGGCGGTTCGATCATCCTTACCTCGTCGCTGCTCGGGATCACCGGAGACCCGGACCTTCCGATGTACGGCGCGACGAAGGGAGCCCTCCGGGCGCTGTGCCGTTCACTGGCCACCGCGTACGGCACCGACAACATCCGCTGCAACACGATCTGCCCTGGTGACGTCGATACAGACATGGTGCGCGAATTCTTCGACTTCCAGCCCGACCCGAAAGCCGCCCGAGCCGAGATCGAGCAGCGCTATCCCCTCGGACGGCTCGCTGATCCCCGTGACGTCGCCAACGCTGCGCTGTTCCTCGCCTCCGACGAGTCGTCCTACATCACCGGAACCGACCTCATCGTCGACGGCGGCCTCCTCGCACGTATCTACTGATACGACTGCATCCCGGTTCCGGCCCACATCGCAAGTAACGACTCGATCAGGCCACCCTGCAGGGGGTCTGGACGAATTCCGACGCGCTGTTCATGGGCGAAAACCGTAGTGCCCTCGGCAGGCTCTTTCGAGATCCGTCGAGGGCACTGCCGTGTCCAGCAGCGTCCGCGTCTAGCAGCGATGCTCACACTCACCGGCGGTCCGGTGGAGATCCGGCGGGGCGGCGCAATATCATCCGCCAACATTGATGCGGTGGATGCCCGTTTCGGGCTTGCAGTCACTACGCTCACCACCCGCTCTCGCCCCTCGGGTATCGCCAAGGAGGTGAGTTGGTCACGAACAGGTTTAACGTCACACTTTCTTGCCCCCAGGCGTTGACATGCAGGCGATCAGCAGCTTCAATCAGTTGAACGATAAATACGAGTGACGGCCATCACCTCCCCCACTCTCGTGAGACATAAAGGGGCCCGGACGGCCACCGCTGTGTTCTGCGTTCACCCGCTGACGCCAGGGACCGGAGTTCGCTCATGACAAACTTGCGATCACACCCGTGAGATGCGCGAACACCGTCGCAGCTCGGAGCCGACCCCGCCTGAACTTCGGCTGAGAACTCGGGCGAAATACTTCACACATCGAAACGGTAAGCGACCCGAACGCCGCTCATCAGCGAATCGTAAGCGCCTGCTGTTCAGACGATTTGATCGATCCATACACGAGGAGATCCGGATGAGTTCACAACCTGCCCAAACGGAAGGGGCTGCGACGATGTCCCCGCCGGCTACGAGCGGGAGACTTCGAAGCAACAGCATCGGTGTGGGACACATCGTGTTCTTCGTCGTCTCCGCCGCCGCCCCCCTGTCGGCTGTCGTTCTCGGCTTCCCTGTGGTCATCGGCCTCGGAAATGGGATCGGGGCACCAGGCGCATACATCATCGCGACGGTGATCCTGCTCCTCTTCGCGGTCGGCTACACCACGATGAGTCGCCACATCGTTAACGCGGGAGGCTTTTACACCTTCGTTGCGCAGGGACTGGGCCGCATAGCGGGGCTGGGTGCGGCCACGCTCGCGGTCTTCTCCTACACGGGTCTGCAGGCCGGCATGTTCGGCGCACTCGGCGCCTACCTGAACCGGCTACTCGAGCCGATCATCGGATTCTCCGTTCCTTGGTGGATCTACGCGATCGTCGGTGTTTCCGCCTGCCTGGCCCTTGGCGTGCGCGAGATCAAGGTGGGGGCCCGAATCCTCGGCGTCATGCTAACCCTTGAAACTTCGCTCATCCTGTTACTGGATGTGGCGATCCTCATCACCGGGGGTGCCTCCGACGACGGACCAGCTGGTCTGTCCTGGGAGCCCTTCTCTCCTGCCCTCGTGCTGTCCGGGTCGTTCGGCATCGCCATCGTTTTCGCATTCGCCGCCTTCATGGGATTCGAAGCCACCACCATCTACGGAGAAGAGGCCATCAATCCCAAGCGCACAGTGCCCCGCGCCACATACATCGCGGTCACGACGATGGGCATCTTCTACGCCGTGTCGATCTGGCTCCTCATCAACGCATACGGTGTCGACGTCGTGGTGGGAGTTGCTCAGGACGACCCTGAAGGACTGGCCGCGAACGCAATCGACGGCGAGCTCGGGCACCTGGCCTTCAGTCTCACAAATCTGATGATCGTCACGAGCATTTTCGCGGCCCTGCTGGCGTTCCACAACACCTTGGCGCGGTACATGTACGCGCTCGGTCGGCAGAAGATATTCTGGTCGGCCCTGGGACGCACTAGCCGCAAACACCAGACCCCGTTCGTTGCCTGTACGGCCCAGGCGCTCACCGCTGTCGCGATCATCGTTGCCTTCGCAATCGTCGGCGCCGACCCATACACCGAGGTATTTGTCTGGGCAACCGGAGTCGGTTCCGTAGGCGTGATCTTGCTGCAGACCCTCGCCTCCGTCGCAGTCTTCGCCTTTTTCCGCAGGAGCAATGTCGACAAGAGACTGTGGAATACAGTTATCGCTCCAGTTCTCGCCATACTCGGGCTAGGCGCAATGACGGTGATCGCTCTGGACAACTTCGATCTCCTCATCGGAAGTTCCAGCGCGCTCGTCATGGTGGCAATGAGTGCAGTAATCATCCTCGCTGTCCTGGTCGGAGTGACGCGAGCGGTGTGGCTCCGCCACCGTGCTCCCACAACCTACGAACGCATCGGCTCTGTGACAGACGGTGTCGAGGTAGAGGCCGTGGGATTCTGATCAGCCCGGGGTAGGCGGCTCTTCGCCGGGCCGAATCAGAAAGTGATTGCAATCCAGCACCGGTGCAGTTCAGGCAGCGTACGAAGGCCCTCGTAGCGAGGGCCTTCGTACCCACTTTCAACAGCCCTTGCATCGCTCAGCTTGTCCGTGGCCCGATAAGAGAGAGAGCAATAGGAATGACACTGGGTTTACCGGATCCCCGGACAGAATGGTGGGCATGGCAGCTGCAGGCAAGGTGCAGAAACGTCGTCGGGGATCTGTTCTTTCCCTACGACGACGAGAGAAGGGGGCCCGCGTCCCGCACGAGTGTCTCGCGAAGAAGGTGTGCCGCTCCTGTCCTGTGCGGATCCAGTGCCGTTAGCACGCCCCAGCCGCCAGCGAACTGCGCATCACAGACGTCACCGCCTCGCCCAATTCACGAGGACCGCAGGTAAATACCCCTTAGCGACTGCGGCAGAGGAGTGTTACCACGGATGGTCATATTCGCAAGCCACGCGAATAGCCAATTTTACTAGTTGACATGATATCTGCAATCGGCTAAATGGAACTCTCTCTCTGCCAGCTTATTTGGCAGAAGGCACTGCCGAAATGGTCATGACCGCGGGGGGTGCCGCGTCAAAGGATCAGCCCTGCGCGGAGAACTTCTGCACTTGTCGTTTCTTCAGCCGCCAGTGCGCCCGCGGCAGTCACGGTGCGTTCACGATCGATCGCAGGGAATCGCCCACAGACCGAACCCATTGTCGGCCGGTGTCGGGTATCAGCGCCCGGTGTACGAGGTCCGCGGTGCTCTCGATGAGCGCGCCGCTCACATGAGGAATGGCTCCGGCACCCAGACGCTGGGGGGTCACGTCGTGCTCCCTGGTCAGGACGCCGAGAGTAGAGAGCAGTGCCATCGGCGTTGCCGGCTGGTCAGGATCCTTGTCGGCGCCGGCGAGGGCGGCGATCGTCGCATCGAGGGTAGGCAAGGGCATCGAGATAGTGCGGGGCAGTGTCAGCCAGCTCCTTATTGAGGGTGGACGCCGGGGTGCTACCAATCATGGTCGCGGCATCACGGGTTCCTGAAGCGGAATCGCCGTCACGCCAACGGGTCGCGATCAGGTGCTCTCGTAGTTCTCCACCGCGCGCTCGAGGTGCCTGCGCATCTCGGCCTGTGCGCGATCGAGGCCGCCGGATCGTAACTCGTCCAAGAGTTTTCGATGCTCCGTCACGAGATCTCGGGGATTCGGGTACGACTTCTGGATCTGCGCCAGGCACAACTGCATTTCGTCTTGCAGTGTCGAATAGATCCGGCTCAGTCGATTGCTGCCGACCGCGTCGATGATGGCGACGTGGAACGCGGTGTGGACTTCGACCCGTTCCGCCCAGCTGGCGTCGGTCGGCATCTGCTCCATCTTCTCGAGGTGCCGCTCCGCCTCGCCGAGGGGGATGCGCTTCTCGACGATGACCCGGACGCCTTCGAGTTCGAGTGGAATCCGCACGAAGTACAGATCGCGGACGTCTTCGTGATCGAGAACCGGAACGATCAGCGACCGACCTTGGGACTGCTGGGCGAGGTGCCGGCTCGTCAGCACCTGCAGCGCCGAGCGCACCGTGGGGCGAGCGACGTCGAACATGGCCGCCAGACCTGTCTCGGTGAGCGGGGTGCCGGGCGCGAGGGCACCCCCGAGGATCTGGGCACGGATCTCCGCCACCAGCGCGTCGCGGGTGGTCTGGGTTTGCAGCACTGGACTCATACCGTCCTCCTCCGGGCGCAGTATATCTGCTATACCGCCTACCACTCCCGCGTTCCCTGTTGTACTGTATAACAGTATTACCGAACGAACCGCCTGATCAGGGCACTGCGACGACACCGCAAGGAGAACCACCATGCATCTGGCCGACTACGACGCACTGAGCTTCGACTGCTACGGCACCCTGATCGACTGGGAAGCCGGCATCGCAGCGGTTCTCGCGCCCTGGGCGAAGGAAGTCGGGCTTGCGTTGACCGACGAGGAACTGCTCCTCGCATACGCGGACAACGAGGCCCGGGCCGAACGCGACACCCCCGACGCGCTGTACTCGGCGATCCTCGCCGACGCCTTTCGTCGCACCGGGGTGACGCTCGGCAAGGATGTCAGCGACGAATGGGCAGCGAGGCTCGGCGCATCGGTCCCCGACTGGCCGGCGTTTCCCGACTCCGCCGACGCACTTGCCTCCCTGGCGAAGGACTACAAGCTGATCATCCTGTCCAACGTCCACCGTGCGGGCTTCGCAGGCAGCAACGCCCGCCTGGGAGTCGCGTTCGACAAGATCATCACCGCCGAGGACGTCAAGGCCTACAAGCCTGCGCCGAACCACTTCGAGGCGCTCGACGGCGCACTGGAGGAACTCGGGGTTCCCCGCGAGCGTCTTCTGCACGTGGCGCAGAGCCTCTTTCACGACCACGTGCCCGCCAAGCGCCACGGCGTGCCCTCGGTGTGGATCAACCGCCGCCACGACCGCCCGGGCTGGGGCGCGACTCCCGAACCCGCCGACGACTACACCTACGCCCTCGAATTCCCCACCATGGCGGAATTCGCCGCCGCCGCACGCGCCGCGAAGGAGACAGGGCGGGACGAATGACGCGCCGCGGGGCCCATCACGTCAGAGGACGATGTTGACCATCTTCCCCGGCACGACGATGACCTTGCGCGGATCCTTGCCGTCGAGCAGTGCGACGATCTTGTCGTCGGCGAGCGCGATCTTCTCGATCTCCTCGCGCGGCGCGTCGGCGGCGACGGTCACGCGGCTGCGGACCTTGCCGTTGACCTGGATCGGGTACTCGACGGTGTCTTCGACGAGCCACTTCTCCTCGGCGACCGGGAAGGGTCCGTGCGCCAGCGACTTCTCGTGGCCGAGCCGCGACCACAGTTCCTCCGCGAGGTGCGGGGCCAGCGGTGCGAGCATGAGCACGAGCGGTTCCACCGCGGAGCGGGGGGCACCGGCCGGGTACGCCTTGGTGAGGTGGTTGGTGTACTCGATCAGCTTGGCTGCGGCCGTGTTGTCGCGCAGTGCGGTGTAGTCCTCGCTGACACCGGCGATCGCCTTGTTCAGCGCGCGCAGCGTGTCCTCGGTGGGGGCGTCGCCGGTGACGCGCACGGCGCCGGACTCCTCGTCGACCACCACACGCCAGGCGCGCTGCAGGAAGCGCTGCGCACCGACGACGTCCTTGGTCGCCCACGGACGGGACGTGTCCAGCGGCCCCATCGACATCTCGTACACGCGCAGCGTGTCGGCGCCGTACTCCTCGCAGATGTCGTCCGGCGACACGGAGTTCTTGAGGCTCTTGCCCATCTTTCCGTATTCGCGGTTGACCTCGGCGCCCTGGTGGAAGAACTTGCCGTCCTTCTCCTCCACCTCGTCGGCGGGCACGTACACGCCGCGCGCATCGGTGTACGCGAAGGCCTGGATGTAGCCCTGGTTGTACAGGCGGCGGTACGGCTCGCTCGAGCTGACGTACCCGAGGTCGAACAGCACCTTGTGCCAGAACCGCGAGTACAGCAGGTGCAGCACCGCGTGCTCGACACCACCGACGTACAGGTCGACGCCGCCGGGGTCGTTCGGCCCGTGGATCTCCGGACGCGGACCCGTCCAGTACCGCTCGTTCTCCTTGTCGCAGAACACGTCCGGGTTGGTGGGGTCGATGTAGCGCAGCTGGTACCACGAGCTGCCCGCCCACTGCGGCATCACGTTGGTGTCGCGGCGGTACGTCTGCAGTCCGTCGCCGAGGTCGAGTTCGACGTTGACCCAGTCGACGGCCTTCGCCAGCGGGGGAGAGGGCTCCGAGGACGCGTCGTCGGGATCGAACGACACGGGCGCGTAGTCCTCGACCTCCGGGAGCTCCACGGGCAGAGCCGAGTCCGGCAGGGCGTGCGCGTTTCCTTCGGCGTCGTACACGATCGGGAACGGCTCGCCCCAGTACCGCTGCCGCGCGAACAGCCAGTCGCGCAGCTTGTACTGGATGGTTCCCTTGCCGGTGCCGTCGGCCTCGAGCCGCTCGGTGATGGCCTTCTTCGCGTCGGCGACGGACATGCCGTTCAGGAAGCCGGAGTTCACGATCGTGCCGTCGCCGGTGTACGCGTCCTTGGACAGGTCGCCGCCGGAGATCACCTCGATGATGTCGAGGCCGAACTCGGTGGCGAACTCGTAGTCACGGTGATCGTGGCCGGGGACGGCCATGATGGCGCCCGTGCCGTAGCCGGTGAGGACGTAATCGGCGATGAACACCGGCAGCTTGTTCCCGTTGACGGGGTTCACCGCGTAGGTGCCGAGGAAGACGCCCGTCTTCTCCTTGTATTCCTGACGCTCGAGGTCCGACTTCGACGCGATCGACTTCCGGTACGCGGCAACGGCTTCCGCCGGGTTGGCGGCACCGCCGGTCCAGCGGGGGTCCACACCCGCGGGCCACTCGGCCGCGACGATCTCGTCGACCAGTTCGTGCTCCGGCGCCAGCGTCACGTACGTGGCACCGAACAGCGTGTCCGGCCGCGTCGTGAATACCTCGACGCCGTGGGCAGTGGATCCACCCTCGCTCCGCTCGACCGTCACGGCGAACTTCACCTGCGCACCGTGCGAACGCCCGATCCAGTTGCGCTGCATGGTCTTGACCTTCTCGGGCCAGTCCAGGTACTCCAGGTCGTCCACCAGACGGTCCGAGTACGCGGTGATGCGCATCATCCACTGCTGCAGGTGCTTACGGAACACGGGGAAGTTGCCGCGGTCGCTGCGACCGTCGGCGGTGACCTCCTCGTTGGCCAGCACCGTGCCCAGCCCCGGGCACCAGTTGACCATCGAATCGGAGTGGTACACGAGGCGATAGGAGTCGAGGACCGCTTCCTTCTCGGTCACCGACAGCGACGCCCAGTCCCGTCCGTCCTCCAGGGCGCGCGCCCCCGACACGAACTCGGCCTCGAGCTCGGAGATGCGCCGGGCCTTCCCGGCGTCCTTGTCGAACCACGCGTCGTGGAACTGCAGGAAGATCCACTGCGTCCAGTGGTAGAAGTCGACGTCGGTGGTCGCGAACGTGCGGCGTTCGTCGTGGCCGAGCCCGAGGCGGCGCAGCTGCCGCTTCATGTTGCCGATGTTGGCCTCGGTGGTGGTCCGCGGGTGCGTGCCCGTCTGCACCGCGTACTGCTCGGCGGGCAGACCGAACGCGTCGTAGCCGAGGGTGTGCAGCACGTTGTGGCCCTGCATGCGGTGATAGCGGGCGAACACGTCGGTGGCGATGTAGCCGAGCGGGTGGCCCACGTGCAGACCCGTCCCCGACGGGTACGGGAACATGTCCTGCACGAACAACTTGTCCGCAGGCACGTCACCGGCGAGGGGGCCGACCGGGTTGGGCGCGTCGAACGTGCCCTCCTCGCTCCACCGGTCCTGCCAGCGCAGCTCGATCTGGCCGGCGAGCTCCGCGGTGTAGCGGTGCTGCGGGGTCGCATCGGACGGGTTGGCGGGCTGCACGTGCTCGGTCACTGTGGTCGCTATCTACTTGGCTGACATTCCGGATCAGGGGGGATACCGACAACCAGGGTAGAGCCTCACCCCACCCGGGCTCACCTGCGCATCCGGGTCCGCCGTATCCTGGTCGCGTGTTGATTGCCTCCGTCGTGCTGTTCGTGCTCGCCGTCGCCGTCTCCGGCGTCGCCGTTGCAGGCCTCGCCGAGCGCCTCCCGCGCAACCGGTGGGCGGGTGTCCGCACCCCCGAGACGATGCGCGACGATCAGACGTTTGCGCTGGCCAACAAGGTCGCGGGCCCCACCCTGCTCGCCGCGGCCGGGCTCCTCGTCATCGGCGGAATCGCCGGAATCCTGATCGGCGGCGTCTTCGGAATCGGCGCCGTCCTCGTCAGCGTCGTCGCCGCCGCACTCACCGCGGCAACGGGCGGATCGCTCGGTGCCCGTGCCGCCGCGTCGGTACCCGCCGCCGACACCGGCGGATGCGGCAGTTCCTGCGGCGCGTGCACCCTGAAGGGCGCCTGCCAGCCGTCCTGACCGGCAGGCGACGGCCCGTCCGGTGAACTCCTCGCGCGTCGTCGACCCCGCAGGCGCAGTCTTCGGTCTGCTGCTCCCGGTGATCGCCGCGCTGTCCGGGGTGATCCTCACGACGGTCTGGGAACCGCGGCTCCCCCCGCAGATCGCGACACACTGGACCACCACCTCGCCGGACGGCTTCTCCACCCCGATGTCCAGCGCCTGGACGTTCGCCCTGGTGACGGTCCTGTTCGGCGGTGGATGCGCCGCGATCGCCGCCCTCGCCCAGGCGATGCTGATGATGCGCCGCACGATGCTCGTCGTCGGGCTTTCCGTGGTCGGCCTGATCCTCACGGTGCAGGTGGTGCTGCTCTCCGTCCAGCTCGACGTCACCGACCCCGCGAACACCGCCCTTCCGATGTGGTCGCTCGGCCTCGGCGTCGTGATCGGCGCCGTCGTCGGTCTGATCGGCGCCGCCCTGCTCCGCGACTACCGGCCCCGGGTCGCCGCGACCGGGACTCCCGACCCACGGTTGCCGCGCGCCGACGGCCCGGCGACCGTCGCAGACGCGGTCGGGTTCGGTACGGTCGGATCGCTGGTGCTGCTCCTGATTCTCGGGGTCGCGCCCGCGCTCGCGGTCTGCCTGCTCGTCGACGGATGGTGGCCGCTCGCGGTGTTCGTTCCGGTGGGGTTGCTGATCGTGAGCCTGCTCCGGTTCCGGGTGATCGTCGACGGGTCCGGCATCCGGGTGGTGAACATGGGCATGACCGCGCTGCAGTACGGGATCGAGGAGATCGAGGGCGCCCGCGTCGACGTGATCAAGCCGTTCGACGACTTCGGCGGCTGGGGACTCAGGGTGAAGGGCAGGCGCAACTACGGCGTCGTGACGAGGACCGGCCCCGCCGTGATCGTCACGACCGCGTGCGGCGACCGCCTGACCGTCACCAGCGCACGGGCCGAGGACATGGCCGGCGCACTCAACGCGTTCGCCGACAGGCGGCTCCGCCGCCCGTGAGTGCGTAAGGAGTGCAGGGACTCGCTAACCACTCACGGGCCGGAGGCCTGGTGCACCGCATCGAGCACGCGGTCGAGGTAGCCGAGAGCGGCGCGGACGGCGGCGTCCTCGTCGCGGGCGGCGATCGCGTCGACGACGGCGTGGTGGTCGTCGGTGGTCAGCGACGGCGGGTGGACGCCCTCGGTGAAGTCGTACGTGGCGCGGGTGGGTTCGAGGATCCCGGCGAACAGGTCGGACAGCACCGGATTGTGCGCGGCCTCCACCACCCCGAGGTGGAACGCGAGGTCGGCGTCCGCGAATCGGGACGCCTCGTCGGCCGTGCGCTGCCGTTCGGCGAGTAGCGCGGACAACGACCGCAGATCATCTTCGGTGCGCCGCGCGCACGCCAGCCGGACGGCCTCCGTCTCGAGGGCCCGCCGGACCTCGAAGACGTTCAGCATCTCGGCGACCGCGACCTGCCGCCCGAGCAGCCCGCCGATGTCGGTGCGTGCCCGCACGAACGTCCCCGATCCCCGCCGGATCTCGAGGATGCCCGTGGACGTCAGGGTCTTGATGGCCTCGCGCACGGTGTTGCGCCCGACCCCGAGCAGCGTCATCAGCTCGGGTTCCGTGGGGATGCGCCCGCCCACCGTCCAGTCGCCCTCGGCGATCCTGCCGCGCATCCAGTCCAGGGACTGCTGATACGCGGACTCGCGCCGAACCACCGTCATGTACTCATCCTCACACCTCGCCGGCTCGCTCGTCCTTACCGGGCCGCCTACACTACGTAGGACGTCCTATGTATCCGGACAGCGTCACGTATTCGGACAGCCCGAGGAGGCGACCCCACACGTCCACGTCAACCGCTCGCGCCGACACCCTCCCGCCCGCCACCGCCCGCACCACCGGCCGCCACTTCCACGGCCTGAACTATCTCCTCGTCGTCCTGCTCCTCGGCTCCAACATGCCCACGGCGCTGTACTCGCTGTACCGCCACGAATTCGGTTTCACCCCGCTGGTCCAGACGCTGATCTTCGCCGTCTACGTCGCCGGTCTGCTTCCCTCGCTGCTGTTCTTCGGCCCGCTGTCGGACGCGCTCGGACGCCGCTTCGTGTTGCTGGCCGCGATCTTCTTCAGCGTCCTGGGCGCCGTGCTCCTCGCCGTCGCCGATTCGACCGTCTGGCTGTTCCTCGGCCGGATCTCCCAGGGGATCGCCGTCGGCGCCTGTTCGGCCGCCGGTTCCGCCGCCCTGATCGAGCACGAACCCGCCCGGAACCTCCGGCGCGCCGGTCTCGCCGCCACCCTCACCACCGCCCTCGGTGCGGCACTCGGCCCGCTCTTCGGCGGCGCCGTCGCGCAGTACCTTCCGCACGCCCTGGTCTTGCCGTACGTGCTGTTCGTGCTGGCGCTCCTGCCCGCGCTGATCCTGGTGCTGCTGCTCCCTGCGTCCACCGGCGGACAGTCACGCCCCACCCAGTTGTTCCAGGTGCCGCACGTCCCCGCACCGCTCCGCCGGGTGTTCTGGCTGTCCTCCCTCGGAGTGGCGCTGGCGTGGGGCGCCGTCGGCCTGTTCCAGTCGGTGGTCCCGACGTGGATCATCGACCTGCTCGACGTAAGCAACCTGGTGGTCGCCGGCGGCGCCGCCGCGCTGGTCATGGTGTGCTCGGTGTCGGCGCAACTCGTCGCCAACCGGCTCGGAACGGTGCTCTGCCGAACACTGGGCATCGGCGCCGTCGGCGTCGGCATGGTCGGTCTGCTCGTCGTCGACTTCGCGCCGTCCCTCGCCCTGCTGTGCGCCGTGACGGTCGTCGTCGGTGTGGGACACGGACTCTCGTTCGCCGGTGCGATGCGCGCGGTGGGCGCCGCGGCCGCCGAGCACGCCCCCGACGCCCAGGGCGGCACACTCGCCGCGTTCTTCACCGTCGGCTACGTCGGTCTCGCGGTGCCGTCCATCTGCGCGGGCATCGCGATCACCGTCCAGGGCATGCACGTGGCCGTTCTCGAACTCGCGGTCATCGGCGCCGTCCTGTGCGGCGTCGTCGCCGTGCTGGGCGTCCGCACGAAGGGTGGGGACCGGGCCGAGGCGGCCAGTACTGTGGCCTGAGGACGTGAAACGCCGATGCCCGAACCGCTTCGCCACTGCGAGTTCCGCTTCTACGAGGAGCTGAACGACTTTCTGCCGCCGGTGCAGCGCAAGCGCACCTTCGAGCACCGATTCGACGGCACACCGTCGGTGAAGGACCGCATCGAGGCGCTGGGCGTCCCGCACACCGAGGTGGATCTGATCCTCGTCGACGAGGTGTCCGTCGATTTCGCGCATCTCCTGCGCGGCGGCGAACGTGTCGCGGTGTACCCCGTGTTCGAGCGTTTCGACCTGACCGGGGTGACGGCACTGCGCCCGCGACCGTTGCGGGACCCGGCCTTCGTGCTCGACGTGCACCTCGGCCGCCTCGCCCGCTACCTCCGCCTGCTCGGCTTCGACACCCGCTACCGCAACGACTTCGACGACACGGAACTGGTGGACATCTCCCTCGCCGAGCACCGCATCGTCCTCACCCGGGACACGGGACTGCTCAAGAGGTCGGCGGTCACCCACGGCGCGTTCCTGCACGAAACGGACCCGCGCCGGCAGCTGCGGGAAGTGCTGGACCGCTTCGACCTTCGGTCGCGGATCACGCCGTTCACGCGGTGCGCGCGATGCAACGGGCCACTCGCGCCGATTGCCCGCGACGACGCGCTCGCCGAGGCACCGCCGGGGGTCGCCCGCAACGAACACCACTTCAGCCGGTGCCGGGACTGTGCGCAGCTGTACTGGCCGGGCAGCCATCTCCCGAAGCTGAGCCGCCGGCTGTCGGAGGTCGGGGTGACGCTCGAGGTGGATTCTCAGGACGCGTGACGCAACTGCTCGGCGAACTCCGCCGAGCATGCGCAGTCACCGAATTCGTCGCAGTCGATGATCAGTGCGTGCCGGACCTCGGACAACTCGACGCACGACTCGTCGGTGCATTCGGCTCCGTAGAGCGTGTGCACGATCAATGTTCCGTGACAGGTGTCGATCACGTGTGCTGTCCTCCTCACTTCTCGTTCCCCACCTCTGTTGATACCACCCGTCCCCGACAGCCCAGGGACGTGCGCGGGGTGTGTCTAGTTCCGCTCGACGTCGATGGGGTGGGTGGCGAGCAGGGCGAGGGGGAGCGGCTGCCTGCGCAGCACCTGCGCCCACACGTCGACCCGGGCGGGGGCGACGACGTCCGACGCGAGCGCCGAGATGACGATCCAGTCGTCGCGCTGGAGTTCCGAGTCGAGCTGACCGTACGTCCAGCCCGAGTAGCCGGCGAAGATCCGGACACCTTCCACCAGCGGGGCGACGACCTCGGGGTCGGAGTCCAGATCGACCATCACCACGCGGCCGTGGACCCGGCGCAGGCCGGGGACGCCGTCGGCCTGCGCCCCGGTGCGCAGCGTCGCCAGGCACAGTGCGGCGTCACGTTTGACGGGACCGCCGACGTACAGGGCGGACGGGCGCGCGGTGAGCGGCGCCCACTGTGGCAGCACGTCGTGGACGGCGGTTTCACTGGGACGGTTGATGACCACACCGAGGCTTCCGGCCTCGTTGTGCTCGATCACGTAGATCACGGTGCGACGGAAAGCGGGTTCGACGAGATCTGTGGACGAGACCAACAGGCTGCCGGGCCGGACCACCGGTTCCGTCGACGCCGTTCGATCTTCGGGTTCTTCTGCGTGCGCCACCTGAACATCATCCCACCGCGGCGAACGCGATGTGTCGGAGGACGCGACCTGCGTCCGGTTCGCCGGTTTAGGCCGGGGGCAGCCCCGCCGTCTCGGCGAGAACCGCGAGGTGGTGCTCGAACAGCGCGCCCGGTGTGGTGAAGGTGTCGGCGCCGTACTGTCCGAACACCTCGAAGTTCACGGCCCCGAACAGCGCCGACCACACCAGCACGCCGCGGGCGAGCAGATGGTCGGGTGTGGTGAGGCCGAGTTCGGCGCGCACGCGGTCGAGGTCGGCGGCGAGCCGGTCGTCGATGGGCGCCGCCGCGTCCGCCGCGAGTTCGCCCGCCCGGAACGCGTTGTCGAAGATCCCGACGAGCGCGTAGATCACCCGCGTCCCCGGAGTCGTCGTCTGCTCCCCGGGCGCGTCGTAACCGGGAACCGGGCTGCCGAACAGCAATCCGTAGCGGGCGGGCTCGCGCAGCGCCCACTCCCGCACCGCACGTCCGAGCGCCAGGAACTGCTCCCGCGGTCCGGCCGCGGACGCCACGGCCGCTTCCACGGCGTCGCCGAGTTCGTTGTATCCGTCGACGACGAGCAGCGTCAGCAGTTCGTCACGGCTCTTGACGTACCGGTAGACGGCGGAGGACACCACGCCGAGGTCCCGTGCGACGGCCCGCAGCGACAGGGCCGCACCCCCGACCGCGGCCAGCTGTTCGCGACCGATCCTCGTGATGTCCTGCAACGTCTGCTCGCGGGCGCGCTCTCGTGGTGTGACCGGCATGGGTCCAGCGTCGCAATTTCAGAGAGCAGTGTCAACAAAAGAGAGCACTGCTCTTGACATCGCGGGCGCGGGAGAGCATTCTCGAATTACAGAGAGCAGTGCTCTCGAATCACCGAAAACGACTCACTCAGCGGGAGCAGAAATGTCGAACCTCGAGATCGTCACCGGAGCAGGACCCGTCGGCTGGACCGTCGCCACGCAGCTCGCGGAACAGGGCCGCCGGGTGCGGGTTCTCACCCGCTCGGGCAGCGGCCCGGACCATCCCCTGATCGAGCGACGGAAGGTCGACGTCTCCGACGCCGCCGCCCTGCGGGAGGCATTCGGCGGAGCGACCGCCGTCTACCACTGCATCCACGCCGCCTACAACGCCGACGCCTGGGAGCGCGAACTCCCCGCCGCCGAACAGACGGTCCTCGAGGCCGCCGGACGCGTCGGCGCGGTGGTCGTCTTCCCCGAGAGCCTCTACTCCTACGACGCGTCTGAGCAGCCGATGACCGAGCACACGCCGCGGTCGGCCGACTCCGGCAAGCGCGGCATCCGGACCCGGTTGCTGAAGGCCCGCGCCGAGTCCTCGACGCCCACCGTCAGCGTCGTCGCGTCCGACTTCTTCGGACCGCGGGTGCTGAACGCGCACGCCGGCGAGCGCATGGTGCCCGTCGTCCTCGCGGGCAAGACGATGCGCGTCCTCGGTTCCGCCGACCTCCCCCACTCGTTCACGTACATCCACGACTTCGCGGCCGCGATGATCGCCGCCGCCCACGACCCGGCACTGTGGAACTCGGTGCTGCACGCCCCGACCGCGCCGGCCGTCACGCAGCGGCAGATGGTCGAGGCCTACGCGAAGGCCGCCGGGGTTCCCGCCCCGAAGGTGGGCACCCTGCCCGGCTGGGTGATCCGCGGCGGCGGGCTCGTCCACCAGGGGACCCGCGAACTCGCGGAGATGCTGTACCAGTTCGAGGAGCCGTTCGTGATGGACTCGTCCGAGAGCGAGGCCCGCCTCGGACTGACCCCGACGCCACTCGACCGGGCTGCCGAGGAGACCGTCCGGTGGTGGCAGGACAGGTCGGTCGCGGCCGCCGGATAGGGTCCTGTGAATGGCGAAACAGCTCGGGGACCGGCGCGAGGCGTGGCGCAGAACGGCGTACACGCTCCGGCGGTCACCCGGGCTGGCCCGTCTCGCCACCGTGCGATTCGCCAGCCAACTCGGCGACGGCATGTTCCAGGCCGCACTCGGCGGCGCGATTCTGTTCAACCCCGAGCGAGAGACGGATCCGGTCGCGATCGCCGCCGGCTTCGCGGTGCTGCTGCTGCCGTATTCGGTGATCGGACCGTACGCGGGCGCACTCCTGGACCGCTGGGACCGCCGCAACGTGCTGCTGTGGGCGAATGTGCTGCGCGGACTGCTGATTCTGGTGACCGCCGCACTGCTGGAGACCGGGACCGGCGAATCCGCGCTCCTCGTGCTCGCCCTCGCCGCCATCGGGGTGAGCCGATTCGTTCTCGCGGGCGTCTCGGCGGCGCTGCCGCGGGTGGTGCACCGGTCCTGGCTCGTGGCCACCAATTCGGTGCTCGCCACCACCGGTTCCGTCGTCGCCGCGCTGGGGGCCGCGACGTCCGTCGCCATCATCTCGTTCGTGGGCGCCGGTGACCGCGGCTCCGGAATCGCCGTGGCGGCCGCCGCGTGCGGTTCCGCGGTGGCCGCGTTCGCGGCGTCGCGCTTCCACCATCGACTCCTCGGTCCGCACGCCGACGAGAAACCCGAATACGGGGCGGTCCGCGCCGTCGCCGCCGGACTGCGCAACGGGGCGCTCGCCGTGTGGCATTCTCCGGGCGTCACCACCGCGATGATCGGGATCGGCACGCACCGGATCGTGTTCGGCGTCAACACGTTGATCATGGTTCTGGTGCTGCGCGACACCGCCACCGTCAGCGCCCTGCCGGGCGGCCTCGCCGGTTTCGGTGTCGCGCTCGGCGCCACCGCCACGGGCATGCTGCTGGCAGCGATCTCGACGCCGTTTCTCATTCCGCGCATCGGACGGTCTCGCACCATCGTCGGCGGCCTGATCCTCGCCCTCGTCGTGCAGTGCACGTTCGTCGCGACCCTCACGCAGGCGTCGCTGCTGTGCGGTGCACTGCTGCTCGGATTCGCCGGGCAGTCCATCAAACTCAGCGGCGACGCGGCGATGCAGATCGAGATCGAGGACGACCGCAGGGGACAGGTGTTCGCGCTTCAGGACACCGTGTTCAACGTGGCGTTCATCGGGTCGATCGCCGCCGCGTCGCTCGTGATCGCGCCCGACGGCCGATCACTCGCACTGGTACTGGCGGGCGGGGCGTTCTACGGTCTCGGACTGGTCGCCGTCCTGTTCAACACCCGGCGCGAACCTGCCTGAGGACCGGGCTTATTCCGACCCCGGCATCGGCACGTTCTGCAGGCGGACCTGACCGCGAGCCACCTCCTTGCCGGTGTCGGACGCCGTGATCACCACCGACCACAACTGCTGCACGCGGCCCTGCTGGATCGGCACCGCGACCACGTCGACCCGCCCCTCGGTGCGGGCCCGCAGGAAGTCGGTGCCGTTGTGCACACCCACCGCGAACTGACCGCGGTCGGCGACGGCCGTGCTCGCGCCGATGCTCGCGGCCGATTCGACCGCCGTCGTGTAGACGCCGCCGTGCACGACTCCCCACGGCGTGTGATGGTCGGCGGACAGGTCGATGTGGCCGACCACCTTCGTTCCCGACACCTCGTCGATTTCCAGTCCGGCTGCGACGACGAAGGCGCTCGCCGCCTCGCGGGTCAGATCGGTCATCGTGTGTTCTCCTCGTCGAACGCTCGGTAAGTTTGAAATCCCAACCCACTGTGCCCGGCTTCGGCGCAGGCGTCAATGGCCCCGGCCGTGCCGACCACCGGATCGGGTCGCGAATTCCGCTGCGGCGGTGACACCGCGCCGTGACCGGACCGCAACCGGACGGGCCGGGCGCGTGCGCCGCGGATGCCGTCCCCCGGTGTTATCTTCGACCCCGCGCGTGCAGGTCGGTCCACCGTCACTCCGACCACCGATGTGGAGGGGTCCCGTGGTCGACAAGTCCTGGTCCGTGTCCGGAGTGCCCCTGTGCGTTGCCGCCGTCGTCGCCGCGACGATCGGTGCCACCGTCCCTGCGTCAGCCGAGACGCTGCCGTGGCTCCCGGTGAACGCCTGCGGCGAGACCGGATTCAACCCGGCGAAGGAGCCGCCCGGCCCGGGCGGGCCACTGCTGCCCCCGATCCCGCCGACCGTGAGCATCCCGATCCCGTACCCCGACTTCGTGCCCGTCCCCGTTCCCGGACCGCGCGTCGACCAGACCCGCGTCGCCCAGGACCTGCCCGCCGATCCGTGCGCGGACCCGTGCCCCGACCTCACCGACGACGTCGACGAACCGGAAACCGGTCCGGGCGCGTCGGGTTCGGCAGGGTCGTCGGGGTCGTCGGGGTCATCGGGGTCGAGTGCGCTGACCATCCCGAAGATCTCGATCGATCCGCGGCCCGAGACCATTCCGATTCCCGTTCCCGGCGGTCCGGGGCCCGACCCGCAGCCGGCGCCGCCGGTCCAGATCAACCCGGCCGTGCGTGGTTCCCTCACCGCGGCGATCGCGAAGCCGGGCGTCGGCGACGTCCGGCTGGTGTCGCAGCTGACCGGACAGGGTTCCGAGAACCGGACCGACAAGCGCTGGCAGGTGGACGGCACCGACCTCGGCATCACCTGGGAAACGAAGCCCGGCGAAGTGGCGGTCGCGTTCGGTGACACGTTCGGCAAGGACTGGGCCCCGCCCGGTGCGTTCGGCGAGGACTGGCGGAGCAACGTTCTCGGCCACAGCACCGACACCGACCTGTCCGACGGCATGACCATCGACAGCATGGTCCAGGACAGCCGATGCCACGCCGCCGAGATCATCGACAGCAGGCACATCAACAATTTCGAGACGACCACCATCCCCACGTCGGGATTCGCGATCGGTGACCGTCAGTACCTCAGCTACATGTCGGTGAAGCGCTGGAGCATCGTTCCCGGCATGTGGTACACGAACTACGGTGGCATCGCCTACTCCGACGACAACGGGCAGACCTGGACCAAGGATCAGCACGCCAAGTGGCACAACATCTTCGGCGCCCGGTTCCAGGTGTCCGCGATGGTGCCGCACGGCGACTACGTGTACATGTTCGGCACCCCCAACGGGCGGATCGGCACAATCGGCCTGGCCCGGGTACCGGTCGACCAGGTACTCAACACCACGTCGTACCAGTACTGGTCGGACGGCACGTGGACGCCGGTGTCCCGGCACCTCGCGACCCCGATCGTCGGCGGGGTCGCCAGCGAGTTGTCGGTGCGCTACGACGCGGCCTCGGACAAGTGGCAGATGAGCTACCTCGAACCCGTCGGCGGTTCGATCATCCTGCGGCAGTCGTCGAGCCCGCAGGGTGTGTGGTCGGACGGGGCGACCCTCGTCGACACGGCCGACTACCCGAAGGCGTACGGCGGCTTCATCCATCCGTGGTCGACGGACGAGGACCTGTATTTCACGATCTCGGAGTGGGACAGCTACAACGTCTACCTGATGCACGCGTCCCTGCACCCGTGAGTACTTATCAACCGCCGGACGTTAACAAGTACGCACGGTGTGGAGCGCAACCTCGGTGGCCTTGACGACGAAGTACACGTCGAGGCCGGGTACCAGATCGAGTTCCGCCACGGACGCGGCCGTCACGTCGGCGCTCAGTTCGATCCTGCCCCCGGCTTCGGCGGCGCGCACGCGGACCGTGGGCCCGCGCACCTCGATCTCCGAGATGGTCACCTGGAAGACGTTGCGCGGACTGCCTTCCGGAGAGCGTCGGTGGACGGCGACCGAATGCGGCGCGAACACCGCGACAGCCGGCGCGCCCCCGGCGAAGTCGGCGTCGAGCAGGCCGTGCATGCGGACACCCGCCTCGGTCTCGAACCCGTCCTGCGCCGCGAACACGGGAACGAGGTTGAGTCCGGCGATCCGCGCGGCGAACGCGCTGCGCGGCCGCGTCAACACGTCGCGCACCGAACCGGATTCGACGACCCGTCCGCCCTCGACGACGATCACCCGGTCCGCCAGCGCCAACGCGTCGAGGACGTCGTGGGTGACCACGACCGCGGTCCGATCGCCCTCCCGCAGCACCCGCCTGAGCAGCACCCGCAGGGCGGGGGCCGCAGCCACGTCGAGGGCGGACATGGGTTCGTCGAGCAGCAGCGCCTGCGGTTCCGCGGCGAGCGCCCGGGCCACGGCGACCCGCTGCGCCTGCCCCCCGGACAACTCGTGCGGACGGCGGTCGGCGAACTGGGTCGCGTCGACCGCGTCCAGCCACTTCTCGGCGACTGCCCGGGACTCCCGGCGCCCGCGGCCCGAACTGCGCGGCGCGAACGCCACATTCGCGGCCACCGTCAGATGCGGAAACAGCAGTGCCTGCTGCGCGAGCAGCGCGATCCCGCGACGGTGCGGCGGCACTGCGATGCCGCGTTCGGTGTCGGTGAGCACCCGGCCGTTCATTTCGACCCGTCCGGCGTCGGGGCGGACCAGGCCCGCGACCACCGACAGTGCCGTCGACTTGCCTGCGCCGTTCGGTCCCAGGACGGCCAGCACCTCGCCCTCGGCGAGGTCGAATCCCACCTCGACGCCGCGCGCCGCGACCCGGGCGTCGACGCTCAGGCCGGTCACAGGGCCGCCCTCGACGCCCAGCCCCGCGAACCCACCACGATGACGACCGCGACGATCACCAGCACCAGCGACAGTGCCACGGCCGCATCCGCGTCCGTCTCACGCTGCAGGTAGATCTCGAGCGGCAGGGTTCTCGTGACACCCTGCAGACTGCCCGCGAACGTCAACGTCGCCCCGAACTCGCCGAGCGCCCGCGCGAACGCCAGCACCGAACCGGACACCAGTCCGGGCAGCACCAGGGGGAGCGTCACCCGCCGGAAGACGGTGGTGGGACTCGCGCCGAGCGTCGCGGCGGCGTGCTCGTACCGTCTGCCCGCGGTCCGCAGCGATCCTTCGAGGCTCACCACCAGGAACGGCAGCGCGACGAAGGTCTGCGCGAGCACCACGGCCGTGGTGGTGAACGCGATGTGGATGCCCGCGACCTCGAGGTGCTGCCCGATCAGACCCTTCCGGCCGAACGTGTACAGCAGGGCGATACCCCCGACCACCGGTGGGAGCACCAGGGGCAGCAGCACCAGCGACCGCAGCACCTCGAGGCCGCGAAAGCTGCTGCGGGACAGCACCGCCGCCATCGGAACACCCAGCAGGATGCACAGGGCGGTACTCGCGGCGGCGGTGCGCACACTCAGTTCCAGCGCCGCGAGCGACGATTCCGACGTGACCAGTTCGAAGAAGCGCGTCCAGTCGACACTCGCCAGCATCGCGAACAGCGGCAGGACGACGAACAGGCCGCCCACCGCTGCGGGCACGAAGATCCAGCCCGGGAGCCCGGACGGAACCTTGACGCGCGGCGCTCGGATCACGGCTGGGCGAATCCGGCCTTCGCCAGCACCGCCTGGCCGTCGGGTCCGGTGACGAGGTCGATGAAGCCCTGCGCGGCGTCGGGCTGCTTCGAAGCGGACAGCGCGGCAATCGGATAGGTGTTGACGGCCTGCGCGGCCTCGGGGAAGGGCACGGCGGTCACCTTGTCGCCCGCGCCGGCCGCGTCTGTGACGTACACGAGTCCGGCGTCCGCCTGACCGGCCGTCACCTTGTTCAGCACGTCGGTGACCGACGACTCCTCGCTGACGGGGGTGAGGTCGACACCCGAAGCCGTCTCGATCTTCTGCGTCGCGGATCCGCACGGAACCTGCGGAGCACACGTGACGACGAGCGTGCCCTCACGGTTCAGGTCCGCGAAGGACGTGATGCCCTTGGGGTTTCCGGGTGCCGTGACGATGGTCAGCGTGTTGGTCGCGAAGTTGACGGGGGTTCCCTGGACGAGTCCGGCGTCGACGACCTTCGTCATGTTGTTGGTGTCGGCGGACGCGAACACGTCGGCGGTGGCGCCCTGGTCGAGTTGCGCGGCGAGGTCGGAGGAACCCGCGAAGCTGAACTCCACGTGGGATCCGGGATTCGCGGTCTCGAACATCTCGCCGAGTTCGGTGAACGTGCTTTTCAGCGACGCCGCGGCGAACACCGTGATGTCGCCGCCCGACGCGGCCGCGGACGTCGACTCGGCCGAACCCGAGGCGCCGCTGTCGTCGTTCGAACCGCAACCGGTGAGAAGACCCAGACCGAGTGCGGCCGCAGCAGCCCCCGTCGTGACCCGGCGCCAGGACATCTTCATGAAATTCCTCCAGGAGTTTCGACGATCACCGTGGTCGACTTGACGACGGCTACCGCGACCTTGCCGGGCTCGAGCCCGAGGTCGCGGACGGCTTCACTGCTCATCAGGGAAACGACACGGAAAGGCCCGCACTGCATCTCGACCTGGGCCATCACCTTGTCCATCACGACCGCGGTGACGATGCCGGTGAATCGGTTGCGCGCCGAGGATTCCGATCCGAGCAGGTCGGGCGATTTCGACGCGTTGGCGCGCGCGAATTCGGCGAGGGCGGGACCGTCGATCACCTTGCGGCCCGACTCGTCCTTGTCCGCCGCAAGGCTGCCGTTGTCGATCCACCGCCGGACGGTGTCGTCGCTGACGCCGAGTAGTTCCGCGGCCTGTCGTATTCGGATACCCGTCATCCGGAGATCGTCCGCGCATGCGTCATGACCGACATCCTATGTCGGCAAATGCGGACCGATCAAGTGGAGGATTCCGCAGATGCGGATCAGTACACGTCTCGCACGTAGCGTTTGTCGGTCGCGAGCTGCTTCATGTACAGCTCGGTGTCCTCTTCGTCGAGGCGTCCGTGGGTGCGGACGACTTCGCGGACCGTCTCGTCGACGTCCTTCGCCATGCGGCTGGCGTCGCCGCAGACGTACAGGGAGGCACCCTCCTGCATCCAGCCCCACAGCTTGGCGCCGTGTTCGCGAATGCGGTCCTGCACATAGATCTTCTGCCGCTGGTCCCGGGAGAACGCCGCATCGAGGTGGGTGAGAAATCCGTCGCGGTGCATAGCTTCCATCTCCTCGCGGTAGTAGAAGTCGGTTGCCTCGTGCTGCTCACCGAAGAACATCCAGTTCTTACCTGTGTGACCCAATTCCCTGCGTTCGTGCAGAAATCCGCGGAACGGTGCGATCCCGG
The DNA here is from genome assembly GCF_042802055.1 of Rhodococcus sp. NPDC057529. Lineage (NCBI taxonomy): Bacteria > Bacillati > Actinomycetota > Actinomycetes > Mycobacteriales > Nocardiaceae > Rhodococcus > Rhodococcus sp. NPDC057529. Next base: position 339,009 of record NZ_JBHVEY010000006.1, on the reverse strand, counting down.
TGCCGGGGCCGACCATGATCATCGGCGCATCGGCGGCCTGCGGGGGACGGAAGTGCGCCGACTTCTGCACGAAGATCGGCACGTCGGCGTCGTCGCAGTGATCGGCGAGGAACGTCGAGCACACCCCGGACCGGTTCTTGCCCTCGTGGTTGTAGCGCACCGCGGAGACGGTCAGCTGCACCTCACCCGGGTCCACCTTGGGGCTCGACGAGATCGAATACAGCCGCGGCTGGAGGCGCTTGAGGACGCCCAGCCACTCGTCCGCGTCGGCGTCGACTTCGTACTGCGCCAGCACGTCCATCGACTGCCGTCCCCACAACCACTGCTGGAGCGCGATCTTGTTGTGCGGGCGCAGCAGTCGCGCCAACTCGGTGTCCTGCGTGCGGCTCTGCACGAACCGCAGCAGTTCGGGCGTCACCTTGGTGATCTCGAGCTTCGTGCGCAGCGCCTCCCGCAGCGTCATCTCCGGCAGGTCCGGCAGTGCGACGGGAGTGTCCGGGATCGACCGGGTGACCTTCAGCCACTCGTCGACGACGGCGTCGCTGTTGGTGGGCCACACACCGAGCGCGTCGCCCGCCTCGTAGGAGAATTCCGGATCGCTCACCTCGAAACCGAACTGCCGCACGTCCTTCGACGACCCGGCCGCACTGAGCGGCATGTTCCTCGTCAGCCGGGTGACGAGGGGGGACTTCCGGGTGAACGTCGCCGCCTTCTTCGCTGCGGGTGCGGCAGGCGCCGGGGCGGCCGTGGCGCCGCCGCCGGCCGCACGCTCGCGGACCAGGTTCTGCACCTGGGTCAGCCACTGACGCGCCTGGTCCTCGTAGTCGGGTTCGCAGTCGACGCGCTCGGTCAGCCGCTTCGCCTCGAGTTGCTCCAACCGGGCGTCGATCCGCTTGCCGTGCCCGCAGAAGTCGTCGTAGTTCGAATCACCGAAAGCCAGGACGGCGTAGCGGGTCTGCGACAGCCTCGGCGCCTCGTCGCTGCTGAGCGCCGACCAGAAACTGCTGCCGTTGTCCGGGGCGTCGCCGTCCCCGAACGTGCTGGTGATGATCAGGAGATCGCGGACGTCGGCGAGGCCCGCGACGTCGTAGTCGTCCATGCTCGTCAGGTGCGTGCCGTGGCCGGCTTCCTCGAGTTGGCGGGCGCATTCGGCGGCGAACTCCTCCGCGTTGCCGGTCTGCGACGCCCACACCACCACCACGGGGTGCTGGACCGATTCAGCGTTCGCGGGACTCGCATCCGGCGCCGCGGTGCCGTCCGGCACGGCGGAACGGGAGAACAATCCCGCCATCAGGCCGTCCAGCCACACCCTCTTCGACCCGGAGATCGGCGCGGTGCGCGGAAGAACCGGAACACCCTGCAGTTCGGTGGACTGCAGACCCGCGAGCAGTCCCGCAAGGTACGTGCGCTCGTGTTCGTCGAACGTGGGGGATGCCGAATCATCCAGTCCGAGAATGCGGCTCATCTCGGCGGCGGGCGAGCCGCTCGCGAGGGTGAGCGCCCCGCTCGATTCGGGAACCTCGGGCTCGGACACCGGGGCCACCCGGGTCAGGGAGACGGCACACACCTTGAACTCCGGCTGGAAGGACGTGGGGTCGACGGCGTCGTTGGTGACGGCGTTGATGCTGAGGTATTCACCGAACGAGTCGTTCCAGTGGAACGGGGCGAAGCAGCCTCCGGGCAGCACGCGGTCGCTGACGACGGCGGGAAGCACCGCGCGCCCGCGACGCGACGCGACCTCCACCTTGTCGCCCTCGGAAATCGACAGCTTCTGCGCATCGGCCGGGTTGATCTCGACGAACGGGCCGGAGTTCAACTTGTTGAGCTTGTCGACCTTGCCGGTCTTCGTCATGGTGTGCCACTGGTGCTGCAGGCGCCCGGTGTTGAGGACCAGGGGGTAGTCGTCGTCGGGCATCTCCGCGGGCAGCATGTGCGGGCGCGGGAAGAACGCGGCCTTGCCGCTCGCGGTGGCGAACGCGAGGCGGGGAAGGGAACCGTCGGGAGCGGACAGCAGGTTCTGGCTGACGCCGTCGTTGACGTAGCGGATCGGGTTGCGGTCGGTGCGGTTGCCGGGCGGGCTCGGCCACTGCACCGGCGTCTCCCGCAGCCGGTCGTAGCTGACGCCGCGAAGATCGTAGCCGGTCTTGGGATTCCAGGTGCGCTTGATCTCCTCGAACACGTCCTCCGACGATTCGTAGGTGAACGCGTCCGCATACCCCATCTCGCAGGCGACGCGGGCGATGATCTGCCAGTCGGGCAGCGCCTGGCCGACCGGATCGACGGCCTGCTGCAGCAGGGTGAGGTTGCGCTCGGAGTTGATCATCACCGAATCCGACTCCGCCCACAGCGCACCGGGCAGCAGGATGTCGGCGTACCCGTTGGTCTCCGTGTCGAGGAAGACGTCCTGGGTGATCACGAGATCGGCGGCCTCGAGGCCCTCGATCACGGTTCGCCGGTTCGCCACGGTGGCAACGGGATTGGTGCAGATGATCCAGCAGGCCTTGATGTCGCCCGCCACCATGCGCTCGAACATGTCGACGGTGCCGGTGCCGACCTCGGTGCGGATGCTGCCCTCCGGCAGCTGCCACAGGTCCTCGATGAACGCCCGGTCGTCGGCGGCGAGCACCGACCGCTGGCCCGGCAGACCGGGACCCATGTACCCCATCTCGCGGCCGCCCATGGCGTTCGGCTGACCGGTGAGGGAGAACGGGCCACTGCCCGGACGGCAGATCGCGCCGGTCGCCAGGTGCAGGTTGCAGATCGCGTTCGTGTTCCACGTGCCGTGGGTGCTCTGGTTGAGGCCCATCGTCCAGCAGCTCATCCAGTTCTCGGCCTCACCGATCCACTGGGCGGCCTGCCGGATGTCGGCCTCGGGGATGCCGGTGATCTCCGCGACCTTCTCGGGGGTGTACTCCTCGAGGAACTCCGGCATCACCTCCCAGCCCTCGGTGAACTCGGCGATGAACTCGGGATCGGTGTGCCCGTTCTGCACGAGCAGGTGCAGCAGGCCGTTGAGCAGCGCGAGGTCGGTGCCCGGCGCGATCTGCAGGAACAGGCCGGCCTTGTCGGCGGTCGCGTTGCGGCGCGGGTCGACGACGATCAGTTTGGCGCCGGCCTTGATCCGGTCCATCATCCGCAGGAACAGGATGGGGTGACAGTCCGCCATGTTGGCGCCGATCACGAAGAACACGTCGGCCTTGTCGAAATCCTGATACGAGCCGGGCGGGCCGTCGGCGCCGAGGGACTGCTTGTACCCGGTGCCGGCACTGGCCATGCACAGCCGCGAGTTCGACTCGATCTGGTTGGTCCCGACGAAACCCTTCGCCAGTTTGGTGATCAGGTACTGCGCCTCGATGGACATCTGACCGGAGACGTAGAAGGACAGGGCGTCGGGACCGTGCTCGTCGAGTTGTTCCTTCAGTCGGCGGGCGGTCTCGCTGATGGCGGCGTCGACGTCCACCGCGGTGGGCGCCTCCCCGCGCTCGTCCCGGACGTACCCGGTTTCCATGCGGCCACCGGCCACGAGCATCTCCGCGCTCGTCGCGCCCTTGGTGCAGAGCCGCCCGAAGTTGGTGGGATGGTCCTTGTCGCCGGACGCCTTGAGCACCCGGCGGGCATTCGTCTCGGGATCGATCCCGATCTCGAGCACCATGCCGCAGCCGACACCGCAGTACGAGCAGGCGGTCTTCACTGTGGAAGTCCCGGCTTTCTGCTGCTGCATCGACTCGCTCCTCACCTGCACGGTCGCCGCGTGTCCACCTGGCGCACGACCTGTATCAATGGTGCCGAGCGGCGTGTTTCGTCGGGATTAACCCCGGTGAGCGTTCGATGACGTCTCTCGCACCCGGCCGCGGGTGCGGTGGTGATATCGGCACAACGGCAACGACAAGTTCTGTGACCGTCGTCACTCGATTCAGGTGTGCAGGGTGGCCGAGCAGGGGGAGGAGCGCTTGAAGCGACCGGCGGAACGGTCAGGCCTGCTGCTCGGCCCACCACGACAGGAGTTCGGCCTCCGCCTCGTCCCGGCTGAGAGGACCGCGGTCGAGCCGGAGTTCCTTGAGGTACTTCCACGCCTTCCCCACGTCGGGCCCCGCGGGAATGCCGAGCAGTTCCATGATCGCGTTGCCGTCGAGGTCGGGGCGCACCCGGGCGAGGTCTTCCTGCTCGGCGATCCGCGCGATCCGCTCCTCGATGTCGTCGTACGTCGCCTGCAGCGCCGCCGCCCGCCGCTTGTTGCGGGTGGTGCAATCGGCGCGGACCAGCTTGTGGAGGCGCGGCAGCAGCGGACCGGCGTCCGTCACGTACCGGCGCACCGCGGAATCGGTCCACTGCCCCTTGCCGTAACCGTGGAATCGCAGGTGGAGGAACACGAGCTGCGAGACGTCGTCGACCATCTGCTTCGAGTACTTCAGGGCCCGCATCCGCTTGCGGACCATCTTCGCGCCGACCACCTCGTGGTGGTGGAAACTCACACCACCACCCGGCTCGTTGCGCTTCGTGTCCGGTTTGCCGATGTCGTGGAGCAGCGCCGCCCAGCGCAGCACCAGGTCGGGGTCGCCGTCTTCGAGGTCGACGGCCTGCTTCAACACGGTCAGCGAGTGCCAGTACACGTCCTTGTGCTGGTGGTGCTCGTCGATCTCGAGCTTCATCTGCGGCACCTCGGGCAGCACGAAATCGGCCAGACCGGTCTCGCACATCACGTTCATGCCGTCGATGGGGAACTCGCCGAGGATCAGCTTGTCCAGTTCGGCCCGCACGCGTTCGGCGGTGATCCGCTCGATCTGCGGGGCCATGTCCGCGATCGCCCGATGCACACGCTCGTGCAGCGTGAACCCGAGCTGGGACACGAAGCGCGCGGCCCGCAGCATGCGCAGCGGGTCGTCGTTGAACGAGTTCTCGGGCGCCGACGGCGTGTCCATCACCCCGGCCAGCAGCGCGTCCATGCCGTTCAGCGGGTCGACGAAGTCCTGCGAGCCGTCCGCACCGATCCGGACGGCCATCGCGTTGACCGTGAAATCGCGCCGCACCAGGTCGTCCTCGAGCTTGGTCCCGAACTGGACGACGGGATTGCGCGACACCCGGTCGTAGGCGTCCGCCCGGTACGTCGTGATCTCGATCTGCTGACCCGCCTTCGCGGCGCTGATCGTCCCGAATTCGATGCCCGTGTCCCACTGGTTGTCGACCCAGCCGGACAGCAGTTTCTGCACCTGCTCCGGGCGGGCGTCGGTGGTGAAGTCGAGGTCGGTGCCGAGGCGACCCAGTATCGCGTCGCGGACACTGCCCCCCACCAGGTACAACTCGTGACCGGCGGAAGCGAACTTCTCACCGAGCGGCGTCAGGACTTCGGACAGCTCGCGCAGCGTCACCGCGGCGCCGGCAAGCAGTCGCGTACGGCGCTCGTCGTCGAGAGAAGGGGCAGTCACGTCCAGGAAGCTTACCGAGGTGCGCAAATAGCGGGATACGCATACACGCTGTCACCTCGCAGTTCGGTTCACCACAGGTGTGTCACGAAGCGTCTCGGTTCGGGTGCGGCGTTCCGGTGGAAACGGTAAAGCCAACTACTATCGATGGGGTGTCTGCTGCCGAACGTGCGAACAGGAGTCGCCGCAACTCGCGGCGGCGCGGCGCCGTCGGCAAACCCGCGAAACCCCACATGAGGACGGTGCGGGAAACGTCGGCGGGCGGGCTCGTCGTCAACGGACTCGGCGGACCGCGGGAGAATCTGTGCGCCGCGCTGATCGGGCGCACCGACCGTCGCGGGCGGCTCCTGTGGTCGCTGCCCAAGGGGCACATCGAGCAGGGCGAGACCGCCGAACAGACTGCGATGCGTGAGGTCCAGGAAGAGACCGGCATCCAGGGCACCGTCCTGGCGTCGCTCGGCAGCATCGACTACTGGTTCGTCACCGAGGGCCGCCGGGTCCACAAGACCGTCCACCATTATCTGCTGAGATTCCTCGGCGGGGAACTGTCGGACGAAGACGTGGAAGTCACCGAGGTAGCGTGGGTGCCGCTCGCCGAGCTGGGATCACGCCTGGCCTACGCAGACGAACGGAAACTCGCAGAAATCGCCGGTGACTTGATCTCCAAGATGACTACCACTCCGCCCGCACCCGACCTGAAGCTCCAGAAGGGGCCAGACGCCGGATGAGGATGGCTTTGCGTCGGGTCGGTGCCGTGACGTTGACCGCACTCGCGGTCGTTCTGGCTCCCACCAGCACCGTGGTGGCGTCGGCCCAGGAACCCGTGCCGCCGGAGAGCGCCGGGACCCAGCTCGTCGACGAGGACCCCGAGTTCCTCGAACTGCACATCGACAACGTCACCCCGTCCACGGTGACCACCACCAGCGACCCGATCGTCACCGTCACGGGCTCGGTGAAGAACATCGGCGACCGCACGGTCCGCGACGTCAGCGTGCGGCTGCAACGCGCGCCGGCCGTCGCGAGCAGTGAAGGTCTCCGCACGTCCCTCACCCTCGATCAGTCCCGCTACGACACGGTCGGCATGTTCGACACGGTCGCGGGCCGCCTCGACGAGGGCCAGAGCAAGCAGTTCACGCTGTCGCTGCCGCTGCGTTCCGACACCGACCTCTCCCTCGACATCACCGAACCCGGCGTGTACCCGCTGATGGTGAACGTGAACGGCACCCCCGAGTACGGCGGGGCCGCGCGCCTCGACGACGCCCGGTTCCTGCTGCCCGTGTTCGGGGTCCCGGGCAGTCCGGCGGTACCCCCGGACATCTCCAGTCCCGTCGCCGTCACCATGATGTGGCCCCTCGCCGACCGCCCCCGACTCGCGGCGGGTGTCGCCGGCTCCGTCACCGAACCGGTGCGTCTCGTCGACGACGACCTCGCGACCTCACTGGACGACGGCGGCCGGCTCGACGAACTTCTGGGGGCGGCGGAGTTCGCCACCCGGGAGAGCGTCGACCGCGACCACACGCTGCGGGACAGTCTGTGCCTGGCGGTGGACCCGGACCTACTGATCACCGTCGAGAACATGACGCGCGGCTATCTGGTGGTGGACGACCCGTCCGATCCCACCGGTTCCGCGCACGAGGGTGCGGGCAAGGATGCCGCGTCGGCGTGGCTCGAGCGCGCCCGGACGCTGGCCGCGACGATGTGCACCACGTCGGTGCCGTTCGCGCAGGCCGACCTGTCCGCGATCACCGAGGTCGGGAACGCCGACCTCACCGCGACCGCCGTCGACGCCCCCGCCGACATCGTCGACAACGTGCTCGGTGTCACGTCGCTGCGCAACTTCGTGTGGAGCGACGCCGGCGTGCTCGACGATGCGACGGCGCAGATGCTCCGCGGAGACGACGCGACCACCGCGCTCGTGGCCGCGAATTCCGTCGACACGACCACCCCCCGCGACAGCGCCCACGTCATCGAGGCGACACCACCGCCCGCAGCCCCCGTCCCGGCGAACGGCGAGACCACCACACCGGCGGCCTCCGAGACCCCCGCGGCCACGGGGAGCGTCGACGCGCTGCTGTTCGATCCGTCCGTCGGCACGGCGCTCGCCGCGATGGGGACGACTCCGCAGACTCCGTCCTACACACCCCAGCGCGCCCGGTACGACCTCTCGGACGATTCCCAGACCGCCCGGCTGCAGGACGCGCTCGGCGCGGTGTCGTGGTCGGCCCTCGAACCCGAGGCCGCACGGGCCGCCGGCGTTCCCCGGTCGCTGATGGTGGTGCCGCCGCAGCTGTGGACGGCAGGCGCCGACGACGCGAAGACACTGCTGTCGACGGTGTCGACTCTGATGCGCTCGGGCCTGGCGACACCCCGGCCGCTGCCCGCGATGCTGGGACGTCAGCCCGGGTCACCCGAGGTCGCGAGCCTGGACTACCCGGATCAGGCCGCCGAGGACGGCGTCCCCGCCCACATCCGCGACGCCGCCGCCACGCAGATGCCCCGGATCGAGGCGCTGAACGCGGCGCTGGTCGACGACCCGCAGGCCCCGCTCACCCCGGAGCGGTTCACGGCACCGCTCCGCGAGGACCTGGTGCGGTCGATGAGCCTCGCGCATCGCCGCGACGACGAACGCCCGTCCGCGGAAGACGCGTCCGACACGCGCGCCGACGAGGTCGCCGAAACCATGGACGACATGTTCGGGGCCGTCACCGTCGTGTCGCCGGGCGGTGTCTACACGCTGGCGTCGGAACAGAGCCCGCTGCTGCTGGTCGCCAGAAACGACCTCCCGGTCGGGATCACCGTCCGCCTGCAGGTCGATGCGCCGTCCGGGATGACGATCACCGACATCGGCCCCACCACGCTGCCTCCGCGGGGCAGTCGCACCCTCACCGTTCCCACCGAGGCCAACGACTCCCGCAAGCTCGTCGTCAAATTCTCTCTGACCACCGCCGATGGACAGCAACTGGGAGAGCCGACCAGCGTGACGGTACGGTCCAACGCGTACGGGCAGGCGTTGGCGATACTGACAGCATGCGCGGGTGCTCTGCTGCTGTTCCTCGCCGGCCGCCGGCTGTGGCATCGATTCCGCGGCCAGCCGGATCCAGCTGACGAAGGGTACGAACGTTCATGACCGGGAACTTGCCCAGTAGGGGCCAGAGGCTTCCCGATCGCTCCCATCCCCGGGTCGCGCCGTGGGAGCGGGACCACTGGGCGCGGGAGATCCGGCCGGACGAGGCGCCGACGGTGCAGTTCGCGGCCATCCGGGTCGACCCGCCGCCGCCCCCGGTCCGCGACTCCGGGCCGTCGACGGCGCCGCAGAAGCAGAGCAACTCCCGCCTGCTGGCGTCCACCGGGTCGATCGCGGTGGCGACGCTCGTCAGCCGCATCACCGGTTTCGCCAAGCAGCTTCTCGTCTTGACGCTGCTGGGCGGGTCGGTGGCCAGCTCGTTCACCGTCGCCAGCCAGATCCCGAACATGATCTCCGAGCTGGTGCTGGGCGCCGTGCTCACCGCGATCGTGGTGCCCGTCCTGGTGCGCGCCGAACGGGAGGACCCGGACCAGGGTGCCGCGTTCGTGCGCCGCCTGTTCACCGCCACGTGTGTGCTGCTGGGAACGGCGGCGCTGCTGGCGACCGCCGCGGCACCCGTGCTCACCACCCACGTCTTTCTGTCGGCCGACGGCAAGGTGAACACGTCCCTCACCACAGCTCTGTCGTATCTGCTGCTGCCCGCGATCCTGTTCTACGGGCTGTCGGCGCTGCTCACCGCGATTCTCAACACCCGGCAGGTGTTCAAACCCGGGGCCTGGGCTCCGGTGCTGAACAACGTCGTGATGCTCACCGTGCTGGTGATCTACTACGCCACCCCGGGGGAGATCACCCTCGACCCGGTCCGGATGAGCGACCCGAAACTGCTGGTCCTCGGCGTCGGCGTCACGCTCGGTGTCGTCGTGCAGGCGATGAGCCTGGTGCCGGCGATCCGTCGCGAGGGCATCTCGCTGAAACCGCTGTGGGGTCTCGACGACCGGCTCAAGCAGTTCGGCGGCATGGCCGTCGCCATCATCCTGTACGTGCTGATCAGCCAGGCCGGCATGATCGTCGCCACCCGCATCTCGTCCCACGCGGACGCGTCGGGCCCCGCGATCTACAACAACGCGTGGCTGCTGCTGCAGTTGCCGTACGGCGTGCTCGGCGTGACGGTGCTGACGGCGATCATGCCGCGGCTCAGCCGCAACGCCGCCGCCGACGACACCCCCGCCGTGGTCGACGACCTGTCCGTCGCCACCCGGCTGACGATGATCTCCCTGATCCCGATCATCACGTTCCTCACGTTCGCCGGACCGGAGATCGGTCAGGCGCTGTACGGATACGGCAACTTCGGGTCCGGCGACGCCGAACGTCTCGGCGAGGCCGTCAGCTGGTCCGCGTTCACCCTCATCCCGTATTCGCTCGTCCTGATCCAGCTCCGTGTGTTCTACGCGCGCGAACAGGCGTGGACTCCCACGTGGATCGTCCTCGGCATCACCGCGGTGAAGATCGCGCTGTCCGCGCTCACCCCGATGATCGCCTCGAGCGACGACCAGGTGGTGATCCTGCTCGGCGTGGCCAACGGCCTCGGCTACATCACCGGCGCCCTCGTCGGCGGGTACCTGCTGCACCGCAGTCTCGGCAATCTCCAGATGGCGAACGTCGGCAAGACCGTGTGGGTGGTGGTCCTCGCCTCCCTCGCGGGCGCCCTCGCCATGCTCGGCGCCGACCGGCTGCTGCAACTCGACCGGCTCACCGACCTGTTCGGCGGATCGGGTTCCATGGTCCGCGTCGCCATCAGCGGCATGCTGATGCTCGTCGTCACGTTCGTGATCCTCTGGTTCGCGAAGATCCCCGAAATCGTCTCGATCACCGTCGCCGTCACCCGCAAGGTCCGCGCACTGCGCGGTCGCGGCGCCGCACCGGAACCGGAGGTCGACCCGCTCGCAGACGCCGAAACAGAACTGATTCCCGTGGTCCGTGCCACACCGCGCGACGTCGGGGGACAGCCGCGTGGTATCGAACGACCCGGTGGACTCCCGTACCCTGGACACGAGCGGGTCGGATCGCCGCCCGGTACTGGTCGGAGTTGGGCATTCGAAAATGAAGGAGTGAGGGTGAGCGACGACGACGTGGCCGGCAGCAAGAGAGCCGGGGGTTCTACGGTGCAAGCGTCCGAACGCGATTCGGCCGCCGCACCCAACGGCGTCGATGCCCCGACCACCCGGATCTCGTCCGAGTCGGCCTCCACCGACTCCGCGAAGTCCGACAAGAAGGCCGGCGCCGACGCACCCCGGAAGAACGACGCGGACGCTTCGCAGCAGAAGGCCGCCGACGCGTCCGCGGCCTCTGCCGGCACTCCGAAACCGGCGCAGAGCAAGGAGACCGGGGCCGACACCGGCAAGAACGCTGCGCCGAAGACGCCCGCCGAAAACTCCGGCGAGCCGTCCGCCGACGAGCGTCGAGACACACGTCACATGGGATCCGCACCCGCACGGGATCTCAGCTACGACACCGGCGTGATCCCGATCACACCCGCACCGGGTCGTGACCCCGGAGCGGGTCCGCGTCGTACTCCCCGTGGCCCCAAGCTCATTCCCGGCGCCTCCGTCGCCGGTGGCCGCTACCGCCTGCTGACCCCGCACGGCGGTTCGCGGGGACTGCAGTTCTGGCAGGCGCTGGACGTCAAGCTCGACCGCGAGGTGGCGCTGACGTTCGTCGACGCCGAGCAGCGCTCCACCTCGGCCGGTCCCGAAGGCCCCCAAGCAATTCTGTCGCGCACCCTGCGACTGGGCCGGATCAATTCGCCCGGTCTCGCCCGTGTCCTCGACGTGGTCCGGGGAAGCTCCGGCGGCATCGTCGTCGCCGAGTGGACGCCGGGCCGGTCGTTGCGGGAGATGGCCGACACCAAGCCGTCTCCGATCGGCGCCGCCAGCGCCATCCGCGCGCTCGCCGCGGCCGCCGAGACCGCGCACCGGGCCGGTGGGGCACTGTCCATCGACCATCCCGACCGTGTCCGGATCAGCATCAACGGCGATGCCGTGCTGGCGTTCCCGGCCACGCTCGCCGACTCCGACTCGAGTTCCGACGTGCGCGGACTGGGCGCCATGCTCTACGCGCTCATCACCGCCCGCTGGCCGCTCGGCGACCCGTCCGCTCCCGCGGATGACCCGTCGGGTTCGCAGCGGCCCGGCAGCGTCGGCGGTATGCGACTGGCCGACCGCGACTCCAGCGGGCAGCCCATCGGACCGCGGGTGATCCGGCCGGAGGTCCCGTTCGAGATCTCCGCGGTGGCCCTGCGTTCGCTCGAGCCGAACGGTGGAATCCGCACGGCGGCCACCGTGCAGCACATCCTCGATCAGGCGTCCGTCGTCAACGACAAGACCGAGTTCATCCCCGCGCTGCGGCTCGGGCAGCGGGGCCCCGGCCCGTCCGGTCACGCTCTCGCCGACCCGGAAGCGCTGGAGGCGGAGAAGAAGAAGTCCAACCGGATGATCGCCGCGCTCGTCGGCCTGGCGGTCGTCACGATCATCGTGCTGGCGCTGCTGGGATTCTGGCTCGCCACGTTCCTCACGGGCAGCAGTTCCGACGCGCCGCTCACCGAACAGGAATTCGGACTCACCACCTCGGCGGAGGCCCCACCGAACCCGGAGTCGCCCACCGCCGCGCCCGCCCCGGCGGCGAACGTCGCGCCGATCAGCCCCTCGGGGGCGACGGTGTTCTCGCCGCAGGGGACACCCGACTCCGCCGCCAACGCCCGGCTGGCGATCGACGGCAACACGTCCACCGTGTGGAGCACCGACTCGTACTTTCAGCCGTTCCCCGCGCTGAAGAACGGTGTGGGCCTGATGGTCACGCTGGACGAGCCGGCGACCCTGTCGAGTGTGTGGATCAACTCGCCAACCCCGGGCACCAACGTCGAGATCCGCAGCGCCCCGTCCGAGAACCCGACCCTCGACCAGACGCAGGTGCTCGGTTCGAAGGTCCTCGGCAACGGCGTCACCGAGATCCCGGTCAAGTCGGAGGGACCCACCAAGAACGTCCTGGTGTGGATCACCGGCCTGAGCAATTCGCGCGGCACGAATCAATCGTCCATCGCCGACATCGGTTTCAACGCCTCCACGTAGTCGGCACCCGGTGCTCGCGGACCGGCGATCTGAGCTAACATCCGCCGGTGCGAATCTTCCGGGGGGATTCCGAGGGTGAGCCCTCGGACGTCGACCTGTTGGCTGCGCACGTCGCCGGCGATCGGCACGCCTTCGAGACGCTGCTCGGACGGCATTACGACCACCTGTGGCACGTCGCCAAGCGCACCAGCTACACCACCGAGGACGCGGCGGACGCCCTGCAGGAGGCGCTGCTGTCGGCGCATCGCAACGCGGGCTCGTTCCGCCGGGATGCCGCGGTCCGGAGTTGGCTGCACACGATCGTCGTCAACGCCTGCCTCGACCGGATCCGGCGCAACAAGGCCCGTCCGGCGGTGTCCCTGTCCGCCGACGAGGACGACGAACCGCGCGACACCCGCGATTACGTCTCCGAGGTGGAGCTCAGTTTGGTGGTCGAGCGCGCTCTGGCGCAGCTCCCGCCGGATCAGCGGACCGCGATCGTGGCCGTGGACCTCGAGGGCCGGTCGACCAGCGAGGCCGCGGCGCTTCTCGGCGTTCCGGAGGGCACCGTGAAGAGCCGCTGCGCCCGCGGCCGGAAGAAGCTGGCCGCCTCTCTCGAATATTTTCGGGTGGAGGGGAACCGATCATGACTCCGCAGCGTCAAAACGTAAGAGGAGCGGGGAAGTGTCCCGACGTCCCGGGCCATGTCCCGGGACACGACGACTCGGTGAGGAGGTGCCATGGCCGACCGTGAATCCGGGCCGTCCGATGCCGCGCTGCCCGAACCTCCCTACTCCGAGGACCTACTCGCGGATCTGCATGCCGGGGTGCTGCCCGAGACGGTCAGCGATCGTCTGTGGCCGCTCGTTCGCAGCGACCCGCAGGCGATGGCCGTCATCGACGCCCTCGACCGGGTCACCGATCAGCTCGGTGCGCTCGGCCGCGATCATTCCGTCTCGACCCCGATTCCCGCCGGCATCGCCGACCGCATCAACCGCGCGCTCGCCGCGGAACGTGCCACCCCGGCCGAGGCCGCCCTCGTGCCGCTCGCCCGGCGGCGGAAGTGGGCTGCCGCGGCCGCGGGAACGTTCGCTGCGGCGGCGGCGGTCGTGGTGGCCGTCGCGGTCGTCGTTCCGGACGGCCGGGAGTCGAGTCCGCCGGCTGCGCTGCCCGGTTCCGAGACCTCGCAGGCACCGGCGGTCCTCGATCTGGGCTCGGACCTCGATTCCGGGCGCCTCCTCACCCTGATCGGATCGCGGCAGCTCGGACCGCTCGAGAATCCTGATCGGCTGGCAGAATGCCTGCGCGCCAACGGCATCGATCCGACCCGTGCGCTTCTCGGTTCCGGTGAGGTTCGCCTCGACGGCGTTCCCGGGGTTCTGCTGCTGGTGGCCGCGCCGCGTCCGCCGCAGATCACCGCCCTGGTGGTGGGCCGCGAATGCGGCGCGGGCGATCCGGCGACCATCGCGGTCACCGACATCGGTTGACCCTCAGTCCCTTTCGGGTTCCGAACGAGCGACCGGCACGAGTAGCTCGAGGATCTTCGCCCGCAGTGCCGGAGTATCGTCCTCCACGGCGATCAGGCTCGTGAACAGGGCCGCGCCCGCGGCGAGCACCAGCACGGCCGTCGCGGTGTTCGACTCCTCGGAGTCCGCGCTCCCGAACAGTTGAGTACTCGGACCGCTGAATCCCCGCCAGAGCGCGGTCCGGAGATCGTCGTGGTCCCGTATCGCGGCCAGCAGGCCCGGCGTGGCCGCCCGCACCTCCGGCCGTGAGAACAGTTCGGCGCTGCCGGTCACCACCCAGCGGATCCAGCCTTCGCGATCGGTGCCCTCGAACGGTGTGAGGTCGGGTGTCGCACCGAGGATCGCGTCGAGAACCAGGTGCGCCTTCGACGGCCACCGCCTGGTGATCGATGCCCTGCTCACCCCGGACCGCGTCGCGATGGCTCGCATGCTCAGTTGTTCCCAGCCCGACTCCACGAGCATCGCGCGGGTGACCGCGAGGACGTCGGTGTCGATCCGCGGGTCGCGGGGGCGGCCGGTTCCGGTTGCATTCATTGGTTCGAATTGTGGGACAGAAGTGCCGTCCGCGCTATATCGTACCCATTACGAGTCCAGTGGCACCGTAATTCGAACGAGGCGGATACATGAAGATCGCGGTCACCGGCGGCACCGGCTACGTCGGCGCCCACACCACACTGGCGCTGCTCGCCGACGGGCACACGATTCGACTGCTGGTCCTCCCCACCGAAACTCCCGACGCCCTGCTCGCGGCGGCCGGGGCCGACGCCGCGCGGATCGAACCGGTGGTCGGCGACATCCGCGACGCCGAGACGGTGACGCACCTCCTCGACGGCTGCGACGCCCTCCTCCACGCCGCCGGGGTGGTGGGCACCGACGACCGCCGCGAACAGTTGATGTGGGAAATCAACACGCAGGCCACCGCCGCGATCCTCACCCGCGCGGCCTTCCTCGGACTCGATCCGATCGTCCACGTCGCGAGTTTCAGCGCCCTGTTTCCGTCGCCCGACGCCGTCATCGGACCGGACAGTCCGACCGCGTCCGGCCGCAGCGCGTACGGCCGCACCAAGGCCGCCGCCGACCGCATCGCCCGCGCGCTCCAGGACGCGGGCGCCCCGGTCGTCATCACCTACCCGACCAGCGTCGTCGGCCCCGGCCTCGGAACCACGAGGGGGGTCACCGAACAGGGCTGGGGCGCGATCGTCGGCGGCGGGGTGGCGCCGCGATTCGACGGCGGCATGCAGATGATCGACGTGCGGGACGTGGCCGCCGTCCACGCCGCCGCGATGCACCCCGGCCGTGGTCCACGCCGGTACGTCTGCGGCGGCGAACTCGTCGAGTTCAATCAGCTCATCGACGTCCTCGAACACTCCTCGGGTCGTCGAATCCGGCGCATCCCTTTGTCGGGCAGCGCCTTTCGCACGATCGGGCGGATCGCCGACGTGATCGGCCGACTCACGCCGCTCAGCCCCGGGCTCGGATACGAAGCCGCCTGGCTCCTCACCTCGGCCACCCCCACCGACGACTCGAGAACCCGCGACGAACTCGGGCTCACCTGGCGCCCGGCCCGCGCGGCGCTGGCCGCGACCTTCGCCTGAGCACCCATCACTTCCCCCGAAGGCAGACCACCATGACCGTTCCACCACCGCGACCCGATATCTGGGAGCCGGCCCGCCTGGGCCCCCTGACGCTGCGCAACCGCATCCTGAAGGCAGCCACGTTCGAGGGCGTCATGCCACGCGGCCGCGTCACCGACCGGCTCGTCGACTTCCACACCGAGGTCGCTCGCGGCGGCGCCGCACTGACGACCATCGCGTACTGCGCCGTCTCACCCGGCGGACGCGTCCACGCGAACACCCTGGTGCTCGACCGCGACCGCGTCCCCGATCTGCGCCGGCTCACCGACGCCGTCCACGCCGAAGGGGGATTGGCCGCGGCCCAGATCGGTCATGCCGGTCTGGTCGCGAACACGCTGTCCAACCGCACCAGGACGCTGGCGCCGTCCACTCGGCTCAGCCCGCCCGCGATGGGGCTCGTGCGAGGTGCCACCCGGGACGAACTCGACGAGGTCACCCGCGACTTCGAGAACACGGCACGCAACGCCGTGGACGCCGGATTCGACGCGATCGAGGTCCACCTCGGCCACAACTATCTGCTCAGCTCGTTCATGAGCCCCAACCTCAACCGGCGCACGGACGAGTACGGGGGCAGCCTGGAGCGGCGGGCGGCGTTCCCACGCCGCGTGCTCGAGCGGGTGCGTTACGCCGTCGGCGACTCGGTGGCCGTCACCGCCAAATTCAACATGACGGACGGTGTCCCGAAAGGGCTGTGGCTCGACGACAGTCTCCGCATCGCCCAGCTCCTCGAAGCCGACGGGCACCTCGACGCGATGCAGCTCACCGGCGGCAGCTCGCTGCTCAACGGGATGTACTTCTTCCGCGGCGAAGTGCCGATGGCGGAATTCGTTGCCTCACAGCCGAAGCTGGTGGGCTGGGGGCTGAAGGTGTACGGGCCGAGGATCTTTCCGACCTACCCGTTCGAGGAGGCCTTCTTCCTGCCGATGGCCCGGCAGTTCCGCGACGCCCTGTCGATGCCGCTCATCCTCCTCGGCGGAATCAACCGGCTCGACACCATCGAGAACGCGCTCGGGGAAGGATTCGAGTTCGTCGCGATGGCCCGCGCCCTGCTCCGCGACCCGGACCTCGTGAACAAGTTCCGCGACCGGCACGTCGCCGAGGGACTGTGCATCCACTGCAACAAGTGCATGCCGACGATCTACACGGGCACGCGCTGCGTCATCCGGGAGACGCTGCGCTGATCACGTGGCCTGCGAGGGGAGCGACCGGTATCACCTGCAGTCCGGGAACAACACCCTTTAGTCTTGTGTTGATCCATACGACTGAGCACCCCCTCACTACTGGAAGGCCCGCATGACCACTCCATCGACGGTTCATGAACTCATCATCGTTGGTTCGGGACCTGCCGGATACACCGCTGCCGTCTACGCGGCGCGCGCGGAACTCGAGCCGTTGCAGTTCGAGGGGACCCAGTTCGGTGGCGCCCTCATGACCACCACCGAGGTCGAGAACTTCCCCGGATTCCGCGAGGGAATCATGGGACCCGACCTGATGGACCAGATGCGCGAGCAGGCCAAGCGCTTCGGCACCGACATCCGCACCGAGGACGTCGAGGAACTCGACCTCACCGGCCCGATCAAGAGGGTCGTCGTGAACGGCGAGACCTACCAGGCGCACGCGGTCGTGCTGGCGATGGGTGCCGCAGCCCGCTACCTGGGGATTCCCGGTGAAGAGAAGCTGCTGGGCCGCGGCGTCAGCGCCTGCGCCACGTGCGACGGATTCTTCTTCAAGGACCAGGACATCGTGGTGGTCGGCGGCGGCGACTCCGCCATGGAGGAGGCCACCTTCCTCACCCGCTTCGCCCGCAGCGTCACCGTGGTGCACCGCCGCGAGGAGTTCCGCGCGTCCCGAATCATGCTCGAGCGCGCCAAGGCGAACGCGAAGATCCGGTTCGTGACCAACGCAGCGCCCGTCGAGGTGCTGGGGGAGAACAGCGTCACCGGCCTCGTGATCCGCGACACCGTCACCGGTGAGACGTCCACGCTGGACGTCACCGGCATGTTCGTCGCCATCGGCCACGATCCGCGCAGCGAACTGGTCAAGGGTCAGGTCGACCTCGACGAGGCCGGCTACGTGGTCGTCAAGAACCCGTCCACCGCCACCTCGGTGGACGGCGTCTTCGCCGCAGGCGACCTCGTCGACCACATCTACCAGCAGGCGATCACCGCCGCCGGCACCGGATGTTCCGCGGCGATGGATGCCGAGCGCTGGCTGGCCGAGCGCGGCGACATCACGGCGAACACCGTCGCCGCCGCCGGCTCACCGGTCGACGCCTGAGCCGTCCACACACACCTACCCACCTCGAGTAAGGGAAATCCCCGTGTCGAATACCGTCACCATCACCGATGATTCGTTCCAGCAGGACGTCATTTCCAGCGACAAGCCCGTCCTCGTCGACTTCTGGGCCACCTGGTGCGGCCCCTGCAAGATGATCGCCCCCGTCCTGGAGGAGATCGCCGGTGAGCACAGCGACAAGCTGACCATCGCGAAGCTCGACATCGACGCCAACCCGGGCGCTGCCCGCGACTTCCAGGTCATGTCGATCCCGACGCTGATCCTGTTCAAGGACGGCAAGCCGATCAACACGATCGTCGGCACCAAGGGCAAGGCTGCGCTGCTGAAAGAGCTCGCCGACGTTCTCTGATCGACACCCGAACACCCAGCGCGATTCCCGATTTTGTGGGAATCTCTGAGACAATCGATCGATGTGCTCCAGTCGCATCAGCTAGACCGACCGGGCACATCGATCGTTTTGTTTGTACCGAGAATCGTATTTCTCGTTGATTCGGACTGAGAGGCCCTGAAACATGCACCGACTCCGTCACGGCGACCATGGTCCGGCCGTCGCTGAGATTCGGGGCACGCTGGCCGGTCTCGGTTTCCTGCACAACGGTGTCCCCGGCACCCGGCGTGACAACACCAACGGAACTCACTGGATCGCCCCCGACGCCGTCTTCGATCATCACCTCGACAGCGCCGTACGGGCCTTCCAGCAGCAGCGTGGGCTCCTCGTCGACGGAATCGTGGGTCCGGCCACCTACCGATCCATGAAAGAGGCGTCGTACCGCCTGGGCGCGCGCACGCTGATCTATCAGCTGTCCGCACCGCTCTACGGCGACGACGTCGCCACCCTGCAGACCCGCCTGCAGGACCTCGGTTTCTACGTCGGCCGCGTCGACGGCTTCTTCGGCCCGCAGACCCACGACTCCCTGTCCTCGTTCCAGCGTGAGATCGGTATCGCCGCCGACGGCATCTGCGGTCCCGCCACCCTGCGGTCGCTCGAATTGCTCGGCACCCGCGTCACCGGTGGGTCCCCGCACGCGATGAGCGAAGAGGAAATGGTCCGCAGCTCCGGACCGCAGCTGAGCGGCAAGCGGATCGTCATCGATCCGGGCCTCGGCGGCAACACCTACGGGACCATCGTTCGTTCCCCGTACGGCACGATCTCGGAGTCCGACATCCTGTGGGACCTCGCCAGCCGCCTCGAAGGGCGCATGGCCGCCACGGGAATGGAGACGTTCCTGTCCCGCCCGCACCACGAGAACCCCACGGACATCGAACGCGCATCCACGTCGAACGCCTTCGATGCCGACCTGATGATCTCGCTGCGCTGCGACGGGAACACCAGCCCGTCCGCGAACGGTGTCGCGAGCTTCCACTTCGGCAACTCGCACGGTTCGACGTCGATGATCGGTCAGGTTCTCACCGGATTCATCCAGCGGGAGATCGTGGCACGCACGCCGCTGCAGGACTGCCGCACCCACGGCCGCACCTGGGATCTGCTGCGCCTGACGAACATGCCGACCGTGCAGATCGACCTCGGGTACCTCACCAACGACCTGGACGCCGCGGTGCTCTCCAACCCGCGGGCGCGCGACGCCATCGCCGAGGCGATCCTCATCTCCGTGAAGCGTCTGTACCTGCTCGGTCAGGACGATCAGCCGACCGGAACGTTCACGTTCGCGGAATTGCTCGCCGAAGAGCTGTCTTCCTCCGAACGTTCCTGACCTTCCGACGAGCGCTCAGTGCGCTCCGACGGGCGTGCGCTCTCCGATATCGACCATGCTCACCGATGCGGTGTGGATGAGACGCTCCAGCGCGGCCTCCACGTCTTCCTTCCACCCGTGATCCCGGTTCAGTTCGAGCCGCAGTCGCGGGAACCGGTGGTGTGGCGCGACGATCTCGAAACCGTTGTCCTCGAGGAAGGTCGCCGGAATCATGCACTCCTCGGGGGAGCACTCGCGAGCAGCGGTGGCCGAGGCCAGTCCCATCGTGTCGATCGGCCCGGTGCCCTCCGTGTCGCGGATCCCGAAAGCCTCGAGGGCGCGAACACCGCGGCGCACCAGATCGGCCACGACCGCTTGGATCAACGTGGTTCCGAGGTTCTGTTCCTCGCCGGCCGGCTCGAGCCGGAGACTCGTGAGGAGGACGGCATCGGCACCGACCGGAGCGGTCGGGAGTAACTGCGCGCGGGGCACGGTCCGTGGGGGAGCGTAGAGAGCGCTGCCGACCGGCTTCCCGTCCATGACGGCAACCTGCCCGCACGATCCCCATTCGAGCATGACCATCGACAGCCAGGCTTCCTTTTCGAATTCCTGGTCGCAGAATCCGCGTGAACTGTGGATCGCTGCCGGATCCATCTCCCAGAAGACACAGCGACGGGCATGGGCGGAGAGTTTGTCCAAGCCGTCGAGAGTGAGCGATGTGACGTGAGTCGACACTGGCTAGCTCAGCCTCCAAATGTCACTACCGCAGATCATTCGACATCCTCTGGTATTCAATGTGTTTCGCCCCCGATAGTTCTGCTGGAATCGGTCCGCCGGCGGCCGCTGTCACAGTGACGGATCATCCGCGGGTACTTCTACCTCTCTCAGGCGCTCACGAATCGGCCTTCTGTGCCTCCATCATTCCAACGATCCTCTGAAGATCGTCCACCGAACCGAACTCGACCACAATCTTTCCCTTGCGCTTGCCGAGGCTGACCGTGACCCTCGTGTCGAACGAATCGGACAACCGCTCGGCGACGTCCTGCAAGCCAGGCATCTGGATCGGCTTGCGTCGCTGGACGGGCTGCGCCTGATCGTCGCTGCGGTTGGCGAGCGTCACCGCTTCCTCCGTCGCGCGAACCGACATGCCCTCGGCGACGATGCGGGCCGCCATCACTTCCTGCGCGTCGGCACCCGCCTCCAGCGACAGCAGCGCCCGAGCGTGACCTGCGGACAGCACACCCGCCGCGACGCGTCGTTGCACGGGAATCGGCAACTTCAGCAGTCGGATCATGTTCGTCACCACGGGACGCGAGCGGCCGATCTTCGCCGCCAGTTCCTCGTGGGTCACCTCGAACTCTTCGAGCAACTGCTGGTACGCCGCAGCCTCTTCGAGAGGGTTCAACTGGACGCGGTGGATGTTCTCCAGCAGCGCGTCGCGGAGCATGGCGTCGTCGCCGGTCTCACGAACGATGGCCGGGATCGTCTCCAGCTCCGCTTCCTGGCTGGCCCGCCACCGGCGCTCGCCCATGACGAGTTGGAACTTGCCGTCGTCGAGAGGGCGCACCACGATTGGCTGCATCAGACCGAACTCGCGGATCGAGTGGACGAGTTCCGCGAGAGCGTCGTCGTCGAACACCTGACGCGGCTGCTTCGGGTTCCGCTCGATCAGGTCGGGAGCGATTTCCCGGTACACCGCACCGGTGGGGGAGGGGAGGGGTTGGGCACCATTTCCAGCGGTACCGTCGGCGCCGCCTCTCTCTCCATTGTTTCCCGTGGACGCGGGAGCGGCCTCCTTGTCGGTCGCAGAATCCGACGAGTTCGGTGCGGGCGCGGTCAGCACGTTGCGCCGGTCAGTTCCGATCACGACGTCGGCGGCGGCGTTTCCCAACCCCGGTCCGGTCGTGGTCGGCCCGGTAGGAATGAGCGCAGCCAGTCCACGGCCAAGTCCACCCTTACGCGTCTGACTCATCGCTGCTCCTGCTTCGTGACGTGCGCGGTGCGTGCTGCGAGTTCACGTCCCGCATCGAGGTAACTCATGGCGCCCCGCGAACCGGGGTCGTAATCGAGCACGGTCATCCCGTACCCGGGGGCTTCGGACACCTTGACGCTGCGCGGAATGACAGCGCGGAGGACCGCGTCCCCGAAGTGGGTGCGAACCTCCTCGGCCACCTGGTCCGCCAACTTCGTGCGGCCGTCGTACATCGTGAGAAGGACCGTCGACACGTGAAGGTCGGGGTTGAGATGCGCCTGCACCAGTTCGATATTCCGCAGCAGCTGTCCCACGCCCTCGAGTGCGTAGTACTCGCACTGGATCGGGATCAGCACCTCCTTGGCGGCGACCATCGCGTTCACCGTGAGCAGTCCGAGCGACGGCGGGCAGTCGATGAGGATGAAGTCGGCGTCCACCTCGCCGAGCGCCTTCTCGGACAGCGCACCCTTCAGCCGTCCCTCGCGGGCCACCATGGAGACGAGTTCGATCTCCGCGCCGGCGAGGTCGATCGTCGCCGGGATGCAGAACAACCGGTCGTTGTGCGGACTCTTCTGGATCGCCTCCGCGGCCGTCACCTCACCGAGCAGAAGCTCGTAACTGGACGGCACACCGGAGTGGTGGGCGACGCCCAACGCGGTGCTCGCGTTGCCCTGCGGGTCGAGATCGATCACCAGAACGGTCAGCCCCTGAACCGCGAGAGCGGAGGCGAGGTTGACGGCACTCGTCGTCTTGCCGACGCCGCCCTTCTGGTTGGCGATGGTGAGGATCCGCCGTTCGGGTGGTTTCGGCAGGCCCACCGAGTGTGGGTGCAGCACCTGGCTCGCGCGGTGCGCGGCCGCACCGATCGGAGTCTCCTCGACGGAGATTCCGTTGTAGGGGGCCGTGAATCCGTCGTCTCCGTTCCCGGAGTTCGTCGCCTGGTCGGATTGATGGTCGGTTTCACGTGAAACTGTTTCACGTGAAACGGCGGATTCAGGCCCACCCGACATTGACTACTCCTTCGATTGGGAATCGCTCGTTACTCGACATACTCACTCCCTGGTCCACCGTGCTCATCGTCATCGACGCTGACGGCGTTTCGGCAAACGTTCTGCCCGAACGACAACGGTGGGGACAGGAAGCAGGCCCACTCCGCATTCCACGATATCCAGCTTGCCAGCACCCAACCGAGTCAGGGAAGCGCGATCACGGGAAATCTCTTCGGCGGCGCTCGAACCTTTCAATGCGAGCATTCTCCCATGCTCGTGGATCAGCGGCAGCGACCACTTGGCCAACTTCTCCAGCGGTGCCACCGCACGGGAAGTGACGACGTCGGCGCCGCCGGCTTCCTTCACCACGCCGGACTCCTCGGCACGCCCTCGGACGACGAGCACGTCCAGACCGTTCGACTCGACGAACTCCGCGAGATACACCGACCGCCGCAGCAACGGCTCCACCAACGTGATGCGGAGATCGGGCCGGGCGATTGCGAGTGGGATGCCGGGCAACCCGGCCCCGCTTCCGACATCGACGACCGACTCACCCTCAGCGATCAACTCGCCGACGACGGCACAGTTGAGTAGGTGACGTTCCCAGAGCCTCGGAACCTCGCGCGGTCCGATCAACCCCCGCTCGACACCGTCGGTCGCCAACGACTTGTAGTAGCGCTCCGCAATATCGAATCGTTCACCGAACACCTGGCGTGCCGCCGCTTGTTCGTCCCATTCGGCCGGCTCTCCAGCATTCGGTTCCACGTGAAACATCCTCCCGCGAATAACGCGAAATCAACAAACACAGCCTCTCCATTATCCGCCCTCGGCCACGACTATGTCCCTCAACTCGAACGCGCAACGCCGGACAGTGTCGAGCAGCACCCCCTTCCGGTGGGGGAGGGGAGGGATGCTGCGCCGCCGTCGGCTGTTGATGAACGACACCGCGTCGGGGTCGCCCACGGAATGTTTCACGTGGAACCGCAGCGGCGAGCGCGGTGTCGTGGAACGGTCAGGTCGCCTGGGTCGCGACGGCACTGATTCTCGTTCCTACCCGGCCGACCGCGTCATCTCGATGGAGCAGAGTTCACCGCGGCAGTCGAATCGCCGAGCAGTTTCACGTGGAACATCGGGGCGGTGTTTCACGTGGAACACACTCTGGGGGACCGGGGCGCCCGCATCTCACGAAGGTCAGTCGAGCCTGGTGCGCCCTTCATCGAAATTTCGATTTCGCACCCATGACTCCGATTTCGTAATCATCACAGTGACGAAACTCCTGGGTGTGGTTGGGTGGGTGAAACTACAACCTAAATTCGGCCAGAAAGGGCCCAAACAACGACTGTCGCCGACCCATATCGATCGTCCGTCAGACACTGGTATCCGGAAAAGAATGATGCTCGTGAGCGACGAGCCAACGACCGTCTTCCTTCCGCAATCCGACGGTGAGCCGAAGACGGTTCTCCGGATTGTCGGCGAGCTCCGCTTCCGTTCCGCACCGGAGGAGCGCATGGGCGAACGCGACATCCTCGCCCGCGGTCACATCCAATGACACCAACTCAAACCTGGCACCACTCGACTGCCATTCGAAGAATGGTGGCCACGTCTCGCGATACTCCTCGATTCCGCGTGCGCCCTCGTAGGGCAGTGGCACGTCGAACATCACGATGTCATCGGAGTGGTCCGCGAGAACCCCCGTCATGTCACCACCGTGCACAGCCTCGGTCCACCGCTCGATCAGATTCCGGATCTGTCGTTCGTCCTCGCTCATCAGTCACTCCGTCCAGTCGACGCCACTGCTCGGCCCCTTCGATGATGTGGACTTCGCGAAGCGTCGAAACTCATCGCCCGACACACGTGAGTCTCGAGCGGGGACTCGAGCACCTACCGAGCCGCTCGACTTCGGGACCGCGAAAGAGATGTGGCCCAACGCGGGTAGGCCGGCGGTAACTCCAATCCGCCGATGCGCAGTCGCGGCGCAAGCTTCGACGGAGAACATCCCGTCGTCCCTCCCGGCCGACTCGAGTCCGATCAGCAGGCACGGGAACTTACTCGAGTTCCGACACCGCGCCCAGGCGCCCCACTGCGCGACGTGGGCAGCCGACACCGGCCTCTCGGCGGGGGAGGGGAGGGGTCTGTGTTTCACGTGAAACGAAACGCACCGAGAGTGACGGGACGCGACAAGGGAACAGAAAAGAGGCGGGGCTCCCGGAAGTGAATCCGGAAGCCCCGCCTCGGTGGTGCGTGTGTGGATCAGTCCTTGATGACGACCACGCGGCGCGACGGTTCGGCGCCCTCGCTCTCGCTCGATACGCCGTCGACCTTCGCGACCGCGTCATGAACGATCTTGCGCTCGAACGGCGTCATCGGAGCGAGCTCCTCGCGTTCACCACTCTCGAGGACGCGACGTGCCGCCGAGGAACCCAGCTCGGTCAGTTCGGCGCGCCGGCCGGCACGCCATCCGGCGATGTCCAGCATCAGTCGACTGCGTTCGCCCGTGGTCTGCTGCACGGCGAGGCGCGTGAGTTCCTGCAGTGCGTCCAGCACCTCACCCTTGCGCCCGACCAACTTGGTGAGATCGTCCCCACCGTCGATGCTGACAACAGCGCGGTCACCCTCGACGTCCAGGTCGATGTCGCCGTCGAAGTCGAGGACGTCGAGCAGCTGCTCCAGGTAGTCGCCGGCGATTTCCCCTTCCTCGATCAGGTAGTCGTCAGAATCGGAATCCACCTCGGTGTCCGGGTTCTGCGTCGGTGCAGTCACGTCTGTCTCATCTCCGTCCACTGCGATGTCAGGCTCACTAGCCATGCTCGTTCTCTTTTCTGAATCAGCGCCGCTTGCGCTTGGGGGACTTTCCGCGGTTGGACTGGGGGCGGGCACCGGGCTTCGGCTTCGACGCCGAACCGTCCCCGCTCGGCTGATCGGAGACGTCGCCTTCGATGATCTCCGGATCCGAGGAAGAACCGTCCGTTGCGGTCGCGGACTTCTTCTTCTTGGTGAGATCGGGACGTGCACCGGGCTTCGGAGCATTGTCCGCCCGGCGTGCGATGGCAGCCTGCTTCTTCTCTTCCTCTTCTTGGTCGATGCGACGGAAGACGATGTGCTGCTGCCCGTACGTCCAAATGTTGTTACTCACCCAGTACAGAAGGATCGCGATGGGGAGGAACGGACCACCGACGAGCACACCGAGCGGGAAGACCCACAGCGCGAGCTTGTTCATGATCGCCGACTGCGGGTTCGCGGCGGCCTCGGGGCTCTGGCGCCCGACGGAGGCACGCGAGTTGAAGTGAGTCGCGATGCTGGCGATGACCATCAGCGGAACCGCGACAACCGCGATGTTCAGCACCGTGGGGATCGGGCCGTACGCAGCGAACGCGTCGAGCTGCTCCTTCGGCATGGTGATCCACGCCGAGATGGGGGCGCCGAACAGACGGGCACTCAGGAAGGACTGCACGTCCTCGACGCTGAAGAAGTAGTTCGGCGTGTTCGCGTTGGCCTCGACCGACATGCCGAGCTGCCCGAATCCGGTGCCGGTGCGGTTGAACGAGCGAAGCACGTGAAACAGGCCGATGAAGACCGGCGCCTGCGCGAGAACCGGGAGGCAGCCCATGATCGGGTTGAACCCGTGCTCCTTCTGGAGCTTCTGCATCTCGACGGCCTGCCGCTGGCGGTCACCGGAATACTTCTTCTGCAAAGCCTTGATCTGCGGCTGAAGTTCCTGCATCTGGCGCGTCGTGCGGACCTGCTTGACGAACGGCTTGTACAGAACGGCACGCAGCGTGAACACGAGGAACACCACGGACAGTGCCCAGGTGACACCGCTGTCCGGTCCGAGGAAGGGAATGGCACCGAAAATCTTGTGCCAGACCCACAGGATCCCGGACACCGGATAGTAAATGAAGTCGAGCACGGCTCTATGTACTCCTCTGTTCGTCCACGTTCGCCGGACAGCAACGACGGCTACCCGCATGACGGTCGTGACGGGCAGGGACCGGGTCCCACCCTCCAGGGTGCCAGGGGGCACACTTCGCCAACCGAACCACCGTCAAGAAAAGGCCTTTGATCGCCCCGTGGGTGCGCAGGGATTCCACTGCGTACTCGCTACAGGTCGGCATGAACCGGCAGGTCGGCAACCGCAGGGGCGACACATACGTCCGGTAGAGCTCGATGAAGAAAATGAGAGTGCGCGCCGGTAACGCACGGACCGATTTCCACGCGGAAGAGGCCGAGGAGCTGTCCTCGGCCGTGTCGGTGCGCGACTCGTGGAGTGCGCTTTTCATGTGGAGTTACTCACGGGCGCAAGAAGGTCCAATCGAAGGAGACCTGCACGGAGTTGCTTCTCCAGGTCCCGGCTACTTGCAGTCGCAGCTCCCGGGAGAGCGCGAATCACCACATCGGTTCCTGATGGAACACCATCCACGAGGTCGATGCAGATATGACGAAGCCGGCGTGCGACTCGATGTCGAATCACCGCCGGCCCGACAGCCTTACTCACAACCAGTCCGAATCGCGGACCGCCGCTACTCACCAGCTCATCTGCCTGTGCACGGTCGAACGCGTGCACAACCAGATCGCGTCTTCCCATCCGACGACCACGTCGCACAGTCAACGAAAAATCTGAATGACGACGCAATCGGTGCGGCTCAGGCAACACCCCGAGCTCCCGAACCCAGTGTCGGGATCAGGCGGTGAGGGATTCGCGGCCCTTACGGCGACGCGCCGAAACGATTGCACGACCCGCACGGGTCCGCATACGAAGACGGAAGCCGTGAACGCGCGCGCGGCGTCGGTTGTTCGGCTGGAACGTCCGCTTGCCCTTGGCCACGGTCAACACTCCTCGAAGTTCATCGACGCCTCCCGGCGTCATGGATCTAACATTGGCGAAAACTCAGGTGTTCATCCACAGGGTGGGGATGAAACGCCTCCGACACTGGACTCGAGCCAGCACGAAACCGCCACCTCACCACAGGGTGACTGTTCGAGAGTACTTACCACTCCCGGTCAGGTCAAACTCGCTCACCTGCGATTCCCCCGCGAATCGGCTGACCGACACGCCGAGGATCGACAAATGCTTGCACCCCAACTTCCGATGTGCCAAACCACTGTGAGGTTGCCGACACAGTTGCTAGCGTCTATGCATGGTCTCGCCGATGAACCCTGATCGAGTGCCCAGCTCTCGACTTCACCGTTCTCATCTGCACATTCACCACAATTCATCCACAGGGCACAGTTGGTGTCCCGCTTCGGATCGTCACGAGGGTTCCTGACACCCTTCACTTCTCGGGTCCCCACACCCGCTCATCCAGGTTTCGCATGCATAAGCGCAGGTCAGCGCGCTCAATCTGGACCACTCACCGTCACACGCCGCCCAAACGGGAGGCGTCTGCGGTTTGTCCACATCTGTGGATAATTGTGTGGAAACACAGTTCAGATGGCATATTCGTAGGTCCGTACGGGGTCCATCCTCAGGTCGGGGAAGCTCCCATTTCCGCCTCGACGACGGCACCGACACTGGACTCGGCACCGCAGGCACCGAGTCCGCGAACACACTGGGGAGGAACCTCGTGAACGACGATCCGAATGCGCTCGCACGGATCTGGATCGACGTCGTCGCCGACCTCACATCCGATTCGCCCGGCGGCGATCTGCCGCCGTTGACGAGGGGACAGAAGGCGTGGTTGGCGCTCGTCAAACCGCTGACACTCGCACAGGGCTTCGCGCTGCTGTCCGTTCCGTCGCCCTTCGCGCAGGAAGCGATCGAACGGGATCTTCGTGAGCCGATCCTCCACGCGCTCGGCCGGCATCTCGGTGAGCAGGTAGAGGGTCTCGGTGTGCGCATCGCCGCCCCGGTCGACGACGAACCCGAGTCCGAGGCCCCGAGCAGGGAGCGCAGGCCCGACCCGGAACCTGTGCACACCCCTCGCCACCTCGAGCCGTCCGTCACCAGTTCGGGCACGTTCCGCAGGCGCCGCTTCGGCTCCGGGGAAGACCAGCCGTATTCCGACACCACGGACTTCGAGGAGGTGGACGACGACAGCGAGGCCCTCGCCAGCGTCCACGAATCCTGGCCGTCGTATTTCACGAAGCCGCCCGCAGGCCCGGCACCTGCGGCGACGGGAGGAAACAGCCTCAACGCGAAGTACACGTTCGACACGTTCGTGATCGGCTCGTCCAACCGGTTCGCCCACGCCGCGGCAGTCGCCATCGCCGAGGCGCCGGCGCGCGCGTACAACCCGTTGTTCATCTGGGGTGCGTCCGGCCTCGGCAAGACACACCTGCTGCACGCCGCCGGCCACTACGCCCAGCGGCTGTTCCCGGGGATGCGCGTCAAGTACGTCTCCACCGAGGAATTCACCAACGACTTCATCAACAGCCTCCGCGACGACCGCAAGGTGGCGTTCAAACGCCGCTACCGCGAGACCGACGTGCTGCTGGTCGACGACATCCAGTTCATCGAGGGCAAGGAAGGTATCCAGGAGGAGTTCTTCCACACCTTCAACACCCTGCACAACGCGAACAAGCAGATCGTCGTCTCCTCCGACCGGCCGCCGAAGCAGCTGGCGACACTCGAGGAACGCCTGCGCACCCGGTTCGAATGGGGCCTGATCACCGACGTTCAGCCGCCCGAACTCGAGACCCGCATCGCCATCCTCAGCAAGAAGGCCCGAATGGACCGGCTCGAGGTGCCCGACGACGTCCTCGAGTTGATCGCCTCCCGGATCGAACGCAACATCCGGGAACTCGAGGGTGCCCTCATCCGTGTGACGGCGTTCGCGTCCCTGAACAGGCAACCCCTGGACCTCACGCTCGCCGAGGTGGTGCTGCGTGACCTGATGCCGGACTCGTCGAGTCTCGAGATCAATGCGGCGACGATCATGGCGGTCACCGCGGAGTACTTCAACATGTCGATCGACGACCTCTGCGGGCCCGGCAAGGCGCGTCCGCTGGCGTCCGCCCGCCAGATCTCCATGTACCTGTGCCGTGAGCTGACCGATCTGTCCCTGCCGAAGATCGGGCAGACGTTCGGCCGCGACCACACCACCGTCATGTACGCGGACAAGAAGATTCGCAAGGAGATGACGGAGCGGCGGAAGGTCTACGACCAGGTCCAGGAGCTCACCGCCCGAATCAAGCAGCGTTCCAAGAGGTAGTCGCTCACCTCTGCCTCTCCTGTGCCCCCGGTAGCTCGCCTACCGGGGGCACAGCCCGTTCTGTGGGAGGGCGAGGTCCGGCTCCGCCGCCGCGGGCAACTCGAGGGGCTCCTCGAGCGGGTCCTCGAGGGTGGGCTCGAGCGGGTCCTCGAGGTGTCGCTCGAGGGTCTACTCGAGGCTCGTCCGAAACCCCGCCGGGGCGACACACCGGGGCGACACGCCGACGCTGCGACCTGGGATAAAGCATGCACACCTGTGGATAAATGTGGGGATGGGGTGGAATCTCTGTGGACAGAACGTGCAGAACTTTGAACAACCTCGAGTAGTCCACACGGGTGCCGGATCGGTCCTCGAGTTTGTCCTCGAGAATTCCCCATACGAGTACGCGGAGGGACCAGCGTCTACAGCTGTTCGTCCACAGATTCCACAGGACCTAATAGTACTTCTCATTAATTCTTCTCAAAACTTCTTTGAAAACAGGGTTGGGGATCGCGTCCGTTCACAGGCCTCCGCCGGAGACTCGAGGACGGACGCGTTCCGCTTTCAAGTTCGTCCTCGAGGGCATACGGTTATGCATCGCCGCTCTGTGAAAGACTGCAGTGCTGTGGTCACGGCCCGACCGTGGCGAACAACCGTGCCTACCGAGAGGAACAACCCGGCGATGGAGCTTGGAAGCCTGAAGTTTCGCGTCTCCCGGGAAGAATTCGCTGATTCAGTGGCATGGGTCGCTCGCAGTCTGCCGTCGCGGCCTCCTGTCCCCGTCCTCGGCGGAGTTCTCCTGGACGCGACCGAGCAAGGGTTGACGGTTTCCGGATTCGATTACGAGGTGTCGGCCCAGGTCAGGGTCGGGGCCGAGGTCGGTAGCGCCGGTCAGGTCCTGGTCTCGGGCAAGCTTCTCGCCGACATCACGAAGTCGCTTCCCAACAAGCCCGTCGACGTGACGCTCGAGGGCACCCGTGTGCTGATCACCTGCGGAAGCGCCAAGTTCTCCCTGCCGACCATGCCGGTCGAGGACTATCCACAGCTTCCCCAGTTGCCGCAGCAGACCGGCTCGATTCCCGCGGATCTGTTCTCCGAGGCGATCAGCCAGGTGGCTGTCGCGGCGGGCAAGGACGACACGCTGCCGATGCTCACCGGCATCCGGGTCGAGATCGAACGCAACGCGATCGTGCTCGCCGCCACCGACCGGTTCCGTCTCGCGGTCCGTGAACTCGAGTGGTCGCCGGCGAACCCCGACACCACCGCGGCCGTCCTCATCCCGGCGAAGACTCTCTCCGAGTCGGCGAAAACGCTTGCGGGAGATGCCACTTCACCGGTCGAGCTGGCTCTCGGCTCGGGTTCCGCGGTCGGCAACGACGGCCTTCTCGGCATCGTCAACGACGGCCGTCGCACCACCACCCGACTGCTGGACGCCGAGTTCCCGAAGTTCCGGCAGCTGCTGCCGTCCGAGCACACCGCGCTGGCCACCGTGGAGATCGCTCCGCTCCTCGAGGCCATCAAGCGTGTCGCCCTCGTCGCCGAGCGCGGTGCGCAGGTCCGCCTGCAGTTCTCCACCGAGGGGCTGCTGCTCTCCGCCGGTGGCGACGATGCCGGGCGCGCCGAGGAAGGTTTGAACGCGGTCTTCCAGGGCGAGCCGCTCACCATTGCCTTCAACCCCGGTTACCTGATCGACGGGCTGTCCTCGCTGCACAGCGAGCAGGTGCTGTTCGGCTTCACGACCCCCAGCCGCCCCGCGGTGCTGCGTCCGGCCACCGAGGAGGAGATCGAGCCCGACGATTCCGGCAACTTCGCCGCACCGGCGAGCGCGTACACGTACCTGCTGATGCCGGTCCGTCTGCCGGGCTGACGCTTCGCGGAAGCGAAACCAGTACTGCCGTAAGACATCTCACGAGTGGACGGAGATCACGATGCAGATCGGGTTGGTCGGGCTCGGAAAAATGGGATTCAACATGCGCGAACGGTTGCGCGCGCACGGGCACGAGGTGGTCGGCTACGACCCCCGCCCCGAGGTCACGGATGTGGCGTCGCTGGCGGAACTCGCGCAGCGACTCGAGTCTCCGCGCGTCGTGTGGGTGATGGTTCCGGCGGGACAGATCACCCAGGACACGGTGACCGGGCTGGCGTCGGTGCTCGAGAGCGGCGACCTGGTGATCGACGGCGGCAACTCGAGATACACCGACGACAAGATTCACGGTGAGCTGCTCGGTTCCCGCGGCATCGGCTACCTCGACTGCGGTGTGTCCGGTGGTGTCTGGGGACTCGAGAACGGCTACGGGCTGATGGTCGGCGGATCCGCCACGGACGTCGAGCGGGCACTGCCGATCTTCGACGCACTGCGTCCCGAGGGCGAGCGTGCGGACGGATTCGTCCACGCAGGCCCGATCGGCGCAGGCCACTACGCGAAGATGATCCACAACGGCATCGAGTACGGACTGATGCAGGCGTACGCCGAGGGCTACGAGCTGCTCGAGGCCGAAGACCTCGTCACCGACGTCCACGGTGTGCTGCGCGCGTGGACCAACGGCACCGTCGTCCGGTCGTGGCTGCTGGAACTGCTCGTCAAGGCCCTGGGTGAGGATCCCGATTTCGCCGAGATCTCCGGTTACACAGACGATTCCGGTGAGGGACGCTGGACCGTGCTGGAGGCGATCGACCACGCCGTGCCCGCGCCGGTGATCTCGGCCGCGCTGTTCGCGCGGTTCGCGTCCCGTCAGGACGATTCCCCCGCGATGAAGGCCGTCTCGGCGCTGCGCAACCAGTTCGGTGGTCACGCCGTGAAGAAGGCGGCAGGCGAGGCAGAAGCCGGTTCTGGAACGTAGGTGTTCGTTCGCGCACTCTCGCTCAGAGATTTCCGTTCCTGGGACGCCCTCGGTCTGAACCTGCGTCCGGGCTGCACCGTCTTCGTCGGACCCAACGGGCACGGCAAGACGAATGTGCTCGAGGCGCTCGGCTACCTGTCGACGCTTTCGTCGCATCGCGTCGGTTCGGACGCCCCGCTGATCAGGACGGGAACGGCTCAGGCGTTCGCGGGGGCCACCGTCGTCAACACCGGCCGGGAACTGACCGTCGATCTCGAGTTGAACGAGGGAAAATCCAACCGGGCCCGGATCAACCAGTCGCCCACCCGCCGGCCGCGGGAGATTCTCGGGATTCTGCAGACGGTGCTGTTCGCGCCGGAGGATCTGTCGCTGGTCCGCGGGGATCCGGGGGACCGACGCCGCTACCTCGACGAACTCCTCACGTCCCGGATACCCCGCATGGCGGCGGTCCGAGCCGATTACGAACGGGTGCTGCGGCAGCGGTCGGCGTTGCTCAAGACCGCGGGCGGCGCGCTGCGTCGGTCTTCGCGCGGCAGCGGTCAGTCGAGCGAGGACGGCCCGAGCGCCCTTGCCACACTGGAAGTCTGGGACGGACACCTCGCTGCGCACGGCGCCCAGCTGCTCGCCGGGCGGCTGCACCTCGTCCACGATCTCGCACCGCACCTGGCCGAGTCGTACCAGTCGCTGGCGCCCGAATCGCGGCCGGCGAGCATCCGCTACCGCTCGAGTCTGGGCTCGTCGCTGCCGCCGGAATTCACCGAACCGGCGCGAGCGCCCGAGTCCGGCGACATCGCGTTCCTCGAGGAGCGGTTCCTCCAGGAGCTGTCCGTGATGCGCTCGAAGGAGATCGAGCGGGGTGTGTGCCTCGTCGGACCGCATCGTGACGATCTGGAACTGCAACTCGGTGACACCCCGGCGAAGGGATTCGCGAGTCACGGCGAGTCGTGGTCGTTCGCGCTGTCGCTGCGACTCGCGGGATTCGCCCTCCTGCGCTCGGACGGCAGCGATCCGGTCCTCATGCTCGACGACGTGTTCGCCGAACTCGACCGCAAGCGTCGCCGCGCCCTCGCCAAGGTTGCGCTGGACGCCGAACAGGTGTTGATCACGGCTGCCGTGCCGGAAGATGTACCGGAAGAACTCGACGCCGTCCGGTTCGGTGTCGAGGCCCGCGACACCGATCGAGGACGAATCTCACACATCCTGGAAGAGACGGAGGACCGCCGTGACGGATGACGCCGAACCCGCCGCGCCCGCGGCAGCCCCCGAACCGGAGGTGAAGGGAATCGATCTCGCCCGGCGTGCCCTCGAGGAGGCGCGGGCCGCGGCGAAGGCGAGTGGAAAATCCGTCGGGCAGGGACGCCGGTCCGGAACCGGCGTGCGGGCCCTGCGCGCCCGGCGACGGCGCGGCTGGTCCGGTCCGGGGCCCGACGACCGCGATCCCCAGCCGTTCGGTGCGCTGACCAGCGCGCTCGCGAAACAACGCGGCTGGTCTCCCAAGGTGTCCGAGGGAACCGTCCTCGGACGGTGGGTACAGGTGGTCGGCGAGGACATCGCCGCACACGCCGAACCGACCGGGCTGCGGGACGGGATTCTCAGCGTCTCCGCGGAGTCGACGGCCTGGGCGACCCAGCTCCGGATGATGCAGTCGCAGATTCTCGCGAAGATCGCCGCGGCCGTCGGTGACGGCGTCGTGAAGTCGCTGCGGATCACCGGTCCGACCGCTCCGAGCTGGCGAAAAGGGGAACGGCACATCCGGGGGCGTGGTCCCCGCGACACCTACGGATAGGCCGGAGCGGCCGTTCGGTCCCTAGTTTTGTCTATTACCCGGTGTTACAGTTACTCCAAGTCATCGAGTGAACTGTGCCACAAGCCTCCGTCGTGGCGCAGCCGCCGGCACGAAGGAGTAGTGAGATGTCCGCCCCGACTGCACCCCGGAACGCGATCCCCGAACCGGACCACATCCTGCTGCAGGCCAGGAACGTGGAGTTCGACTGGTCGAACCTCCCGATGCACTGGATCCCGGGCGATCCGTTCACCACGCACGTCCTCAACGTCCTGCACCTTCTCCTGCCCGCGGGCGAGGAGTGGTTCGTCGAGACGTTCAAAGAGGCCCTGC
Source organism: Rhodococcus sp. NPDC057529 (assembly GCF_042802055.1). Classification (NCBI taxonomy): domain Bacteria; kingdom Bacillati; phylum Actinomycetota; class Actinomycetes; order Mycobacteriales; family Nocardiaceae; genus Rhodococcus; species Rhodococcus sp. NPDC057529. Next base: position 304,271 of record NZ_JBHVEY010000006.1, on the reverse strand, counting down.
CGCTGATCGACGACGAACAGCTCCGCGACGACGTCGTCGGGTTCATCGGCCAGGAGGCGATGCATGCCGACGCCCACACCGGCGTGCTGGTGCACCTGAAGGAGAAGGGTCTCGATCCGACACCCTTCACCGAGCAGATGGAGTGGACCTTCTCCAAGATCCTCGGACCGCGACCGCTGACCGGTCTGCGCGAGAAGAACTACCTGATCGAGCGGCTGGCGGTCATCGCCGCCATCGAGCACATCACCGCGTTCCTCGGCGACTGGGTGCTGAACGCCGAGGGCCTCGACCGCGCGGGGCTGCATCCGACGATGCTCGACCTGCTGCGCTGGCACGGCGCCGAGGAGGTGGAACACCGGTCGGTGGCATACGACGTGATGCGGTACTTCGACAAGCGGGAGTCGCGGCGGATCCGCACCCAGCTGATCGTGACCCCGGTCATCGTGTGGCTGTGGGTGCGCGGCACCCGATTCCTCATGCGGAACGATCCGGAGCTCGCGCAGTGGTCGGCGCACCGCCGCAAGCCGCACCTGACCGATTTCTTCGCGGCGGGCAAGCGTGGCACCCTCCCGACGGCCCGGGAACTCGGCAAGCGGATGTCCACGTATTTCACGCGGGCGTACCACCCGAGCAACGAGGGTTCGACGGCGCAGGCCGTGAAATACCTGGCGTCCTCGCCGGCGGCTCAGGCGGCCGAGCGATGAAGCTGTCCCAGGTTCGGGAGGTGTTCACCGGGCAGGGGCTGCCCCGTCACGACGCACCGCCGGACATCAAGGGGCGCCCGCGTCCCGACCGCGCCATGCGGCTCACCGAGGCGGTGGCCGCCAAGTATCTGCGTGTTCTCACCGCGTACGAGTACGACCCCGGCGTCGCCGGGCACAACCCCGATGTGGCGATGAAAATGGTTGTCTCCCAACGGGACGTCGTCGCACTGGACGACAACGTCGTGCAGTTGCGCTTCGAGGCGGAGGACGGTGCCGAACTGCCTGCGTGGCAGCCGGGTTCGCACCTCGACTTCCATCTGCCGTCCGGGCTGCGACGCCAGTACTCGCTGTGCGGCGACCCGTCCGACCGGACGGGCTACAGCATCGCCGTCCGCCGGATCCCCGACGGCGGTGGCGGATCCCTCGAGATGCATGCCCTCGAGCCGGGAGCGTCGGTGACGGTTCGTGGTCCGCGCAACGGATTTCCATTCGTGGGCGAGGGGAGTGCCCTGTTCGTCGCCGGCGGAATCGGCATCACGCCGATCCTGGCGATGGTGCGTGCCGCGCGCGAACTCGGGATGGACTGGCAGTTCGTGTACTCCGGCAGGTCGCGGGAGTCGATGCCGTTCCTCGACGAGATCGAAACATTCGACCGGTCACGGGTTTTCATCCGACCCGACGACGAGTTCGGCCTGCCGACCGCTGCGGAGTTGCTGGAGCGTGCCGCGCCCGGTGGCGCCGTCTACTGTTGCGGGCCGACGCCGATGCTCGAGTCGGTGCGCCGCGCCTTTCCCGGAAGCCCGGCCACCGCATTGCATTTCGAGCGGTTCGGCGCGCCGCCGGTGCTCGGCGGAACCGAATTCGAAGTGCAACTCGTCAGCACCGGTGAAGTGCTCACCGTGCCCGCCGACGAATCCGCGCTCACGGCGATCAAGAAGACGATGCCCGGAGTGGGGTATTCGTGCCAGCAGGGCTTCTGCGGGACGTGCAGGGTCAAGGTGCTGTCCGGCACGCCGGACCACCGCGAGACGCGGCTCACCGATGCCGAGCAGGAGAACGAGATGCTGATCTGCGTGTCCCGCGCTGCCGGCGGCCGCCTCGTCCTCGACCTGTAACCCACCCGACCCCGAACCGAACGACGATCAGAGGACACCCATGACTTCATCCACGTCCGGTACCGCCCGGCGGATCACCAACGGTTCCGTCGACCTCGCCGTGTTCGAGGACGGCAACCCCGCCGGCGAGACGATGGTGCTCGTCCACGGCTGGCCCGACACCCACGAACTGTGGAGCCGGGTGGTGCCGTTCCTGAAGGAACGGTTCCGGGTGGTCAGCTACGACAGCCGCGGCGCCGGCGAGAGCACCGTGCCCACCCGGGTCGAGGACTACCGGCTGCCCGCTCTGGCGGGCGACCTGTTCGCGGTGATCGACGCCGTCAGCCCGGGCAGGCCGGTGCACGTGCTCGCACACGACTGGGGGTCGGTGGAGGCGTGGGAGGCGGTCTGCGAACCGGGCGCCCGTACGCGGATCGGGTCGTTCACGTCCGTCTCCGGTCCGAACCTCGACCACCTCGGGAAGTGGATGCGCCGCCGCATCGCCGACCGCCGGTTCGGCGGGCCGCTCGCGCAGGCCGTCGCGTCCGGCTACACCGTCCTGTTCCAGATTCCGGGCCTGGCGACGCTGCCGCTGCGGCTGTGGTTCTCCCGGCACTGGCCGGCGTTCCTGAAGTTCTTCGACCGCCTCGACCCGGCCCTGGTGCGTCCGGCGCCGACGCTGGCGGACGACATGGTCAACGGTCTCAAGCTGTACCGGGCGAACATCCGGACCAGCCTGCTGCGGCCGCGTGACCGGTACACCGACGTCCCGGTCCAGCTGATCCTGAACCAGAACGACAAGGCGGTGCGGCCCGTCGGCTACGAGGACACCGAGAAATGGGCACCCGACCTGCGCCGTCGAGGGGTCGACGCCGGTCACTGGTCGCCCATCTCCCACGCCGAGGACATCGCGCAACTCGCCGCGGAGTTCGTGCTGGACATCGAGGACCGGCAATGGGGGAAAGCCCAGGACGGGCTGTCCGAGAGTGCGTCGGCCTAGGTTTTCACTCCCGAAGCGCCCTGAAAATTCGTCTACGGGGCGCTCAGGGGTGTCATAGCCCGCTCCTGGGCCAGACGTACCAGTAAGATGGCCGAGGTAACTAGCGGCAAGATTCCCGATTCTCGTCTCCCGCGTGCCCGACCAGGGCGGTGGGCGCCTGCGTCGGGCATTGGACGGAGAAGGAGAGCTACCCACCCGTGGCTGCCCAGAAGTCAGACAAAAGCACCTCCAGCAAGGACTACGGCGCTTCTTCCATCACCGTCCTCGAGGGACTCGAAGCCGTCCGTAAGAGACCGGGTATGTACATCGGTTCCACCGGTGAACGCGGTCTCCACCACCTGATCTGGGAAGTCGTCGACAACTCCGTCGACGAGGCCATGGCCGGCTACGCCAGCAAGGTCGAGATCACCCTTCTCGAAGACGGTGGCGTGCAGGTCGTCGACGACGGCCGAGGCATCCCCGTCGGGATGCACGCCTCCGGTGTCCCCACCGTCGAGGTCGTCCTCACCCAGCTGCACGCCGGCGGCAAGTTCGACTCCGACTCCTACGCCGTCTCCGGCGGTCTGCACGGTGTCGGTATCTCCGTCGTCAACGCGCTGTCCACCCGGCTCGACGTCGACATCAAGCGCGACGGCTTCCGCTGGAACCAGACGTACACCGACTCCAAGCCGGGTGAACTCGTCAAGGGCGAGGCCACCAAGGAAACGGGTACCACGGTCCGGTTCTGGGCGGATCCGAACATCTTCGAAACCACGGTCTACAGCTTCGAGACGGTCGCGCGCCGCCTCCAGGAGATGGCCTTCCTCAACAAGGGCCTGACGATCACCCTCACCGACGAGCGCGTCAGCGACGCCGAGGTCACCGAAGAGGTCGTCAGCCAGGTCGCGGACGCCCCGAAGACCGCCGAGGACGAGCACGCCGAAGCCGATGCACCGGCCGTCCACAAGGTCAAGACGCGCGTCTACCACTACCCGGGCGGACTCGAGGACTACGTGCGGCACATCAACCGCACGAAACAGCCGATCCACAACTCCGTCGTCGGTTTCACCGCGAAGGGCACCGGCCACGAACTCGAGATCGCGATGCAGTGGAACTCCGGCTACTCGGAGTCGGTCCACACGTTCGCGAACACCATCAACACCCACGAGGGCGGCACCCACGAAGAGGGTTTCCGGTCCGCCCTGACGGCGACGGTCAACAAGTACGCGCTCGACAAGAAGCTGCTCAAGGAGAAGGACCCGAAACTCACCGGTGACGACATCCGTGAGGGCCTCGCGGCGATCATCTCCGTCAAGGTAGGTGAACCGCAGTTCGAGGGTCAGACGAAGACGAAGCTCGGCAACACCGAGGTCCGGTCGTTCGTGCAGAAGGCGAGCAACGAGCACCTGTCGCACTGGTTCGAGGCGAACCCGGCCGACGCGAAAACCATCGTGAACAAGGCGGTGTCGTCGGCGCAGGCCCGCGTCGCCGCCCGCAAGGCCCGCGAACTGGTTCGCCGCAAGAGCGCCACCGACCTCGGCGGCCTGCCGGGCAAGCTCGCCGACTGCCGGTCGAACGACCCGAGCAAGTCCGAGATCTACATCGTGGAGGGCGACTCCGCAGGCGGCTCCGCGAAGTCCGGCCGTGACTCGATGTACCAGGCGATCCTGCCGCTGCGAGGCAAGATCATCAACGTCGAGAAGGCACGCATCGACCGTGTGCTGAAGAACACCGAAGTCCAGTCGATCATCACCGCGTTCGGCACGGGCATCCACGACGAGTTCGACATCGCGAAGCTTCGGTACCACAAGATCGTGCTGATGGCCGACGCCGACGTCGACGGCCAGCACATCGCAACGCTGCTGCTCACGCTGCTGTTCCGCTTCATGCGGCCGCTCGTCGAGCACGGCCACGTGTACCTGGCGCAGCCGCCGCTGTACAAGCTCAAGTGGCAGCGCGCCGACCCGGAGTTCGCGTACTCCGACCGCGAGCGCGACGCCCTCGTCAAGGCCGGCCTCGAGTCGGGCAAGAAGATCAACAAGGACGACGGCATCCAGCGCTACAAAGGTCTCGGCGAGATGAACGCCAAGGAACTGTGGGAGACCACGATGGATCCGACCGTGCGTGTCCTGCGTCTCGTGACGCTCGACGACGCGGCCGCGGCCGACGAGTTGTTCAGCGTCCTCATGGGCGAGGACGTCGAGGCCCGGCGGAGCTTCATCACCCGTAACGCCAAGGACGTCCGCTTCCTCGACGTCTAGGTATCGGGCACAAGAGAATACGGATCGCGTGCAGCCACCGGTGGTCGGAAGACCCCGGTGGCTGCACTCGTCTGGACCCGTTGCGGGACCGGACGACGCAGAATTCCGTCCTCGACTGTGAACGGCGATTCTGTGTAGCCTGGTCGGCTGATCCACCCCGTGGCGGCAACGTCTGGGATCAGTGGTGCGCATGTTACTTGGAAGTAAGGATCGGGGAATTTCTGTGGTAAGAACGTTCCCCATGGGGATGTGATGAACTCGTTACATTCGGAAATCGGTAAGTCGGGCAGCGCTGCGCACAGCGCAACTGATCGATCACTTTCCTCTGTCGACGCGTGTCGTCCGATCCGGTACGGCTGCCCACTCACGGGCGGGGTCACGAGCACAGAGCGACAAGCTATGAGTGGTGGGAAAGGAAGCGTGGGATGAGCGACGATTCGCCGCCCCGGGCAAAGTTCTGGGATATCGAGGGCTGGGGCCTGCGGTGGAAGGTCACTGCGGTACTCGCAGTTCCCGTCACCGTCGCCATGGTGCTCGGCGGGCTCCGCGTGCAGGGCGAGCTGAGCAACGCCGTCCACTTCACCGAGGCCGCCGACCAGATCGTCGTCGTCCCGGACATCGTGGCCCTCGAGGCCTCGATGGGTACCGTGACCAGCGGTTACGCATCGGGCACCCTCACCAAGGAAGACCGCGCGGCCGCGGAATCCCTGATGAACAACGTGTCCGAACAGGCCCGGAACCCCGAACTGGATCCCGCCGTCGCGAGTTCCATCAATCAGACCGTCTCGGACGGCCGCGCCCTCCTCAATCTGATGGACTCGCCGGGCGTCGCCACCGACCTGCTCGCGGAACGCCAGCGCGCGTTCGCCGCGGACTTCATCCGCGAAGTCGACGACATCGTCCGTCCCATCGAGGACAGCGAGGTCGTCGACAAGGGCTACCAGCTGACCAACGCCTGGCAGGCGCAGCGCCGCCTGTTCGAACAGGCCATGGGTCTCGTGATCGTGAAGGACGTCTACGCCGGACCCGACGGACGGGAGAAGGCCCGCACGGGCGACATTCCCACCTCGGCCGTCGTCGCGGCCGCCGGCGCCGAATCGAGCCTCCTCGACGTCCTCGACCGGTACTACCCGAAGGGCGACGAGCGGCTCCAGACGCTGCGCAACAACATCAACGACCGCAACGCCCTCATCGACCAGGGTCTGGCCGACGCGGCACGCGGCGGGGTGCTGCCCATCCTGCAGCTGCGTTCCTCGCTCATCGCCAGCCGCGACGTCTACCAGGACCTGACCAGCGAAGCGGCGAAGGACATCGCGTCCACCGTGCAGATCCGCGCCGCCGAGACCCGGTCCGCCGCGCTGCGTGACACGGCGATCGTCCTCGGAACGCTGCTCGCCGCGCTCGTCCTCGCGCTCCTCGTGTCGCGGTCGCTGATCGGCCCGATCCGCCGCCTGCGGTACGGCGCGCTGAAGGCGGCCCGCCGCGACCTTCCGGACGCGATCGAGCAGATCAAGGCCAGCGACGATCCGCGGGGCCTGTCGTTCGAACCGGTGGCCGTGCACTCCTCCGAGGAGATCGGGCAGCTCGCCCGCGCTGTCGACGACATCCACGGGCAGGCCCTCAAGCTCGCCGGTGAGCAGGCGCAACTGCGTCTGCAGATCAACGACATGTTCGAAACGCTCGCCCGCCGAAGCAAGTCGCTCGTCGACCAGCAGCTCGGCCTGATCGAGAACCTCGAGTTCGAGGAGAAGGATCCGAAGCGGCTCGAGAGCCTGTTCCGGCTCGACCACCTGGCCGCGCGTATGCGCCGGAACGGTGAGAACTTGCTTATTCTGGCCGGCACCCGGGTGCGTCGGTCACAGGCGGCGCCGATCCCGCTCGGTGACGTGCTGCGCGCCGCGATCTCCGAGGTCGAGGACTACCAGCGCGTCCAGATGGGCGCGACCCCCGAAGGCGCGCTCAGCGGCACCGTCGTCACCGACGTCGTGCATCTGCTCGCCGAACTCGTCGACAACTCGCTGCGCGCCTCGCCGCCGGACACGGTGGTGACGTTCAGCTTCGCTCGCGCCGTGGACGGTGGAGTGCTGCTCGAGATCGCGGACCGCGGCATCGGTATCCCCGCCGACGACATGCGCGCCGTCAACGAACGCCTGGCGTCGGGTGGTGAGGTCGGTCCCGAAACCGCCCGCCACATGGGCCTGTTCGTCGTCAGCCGGCTCGCGAAGCGGCACGGTCTGACCGTGCGCCTGCGGTCGACGTTCGACACCGCCCGCAACCCGGGTGTCACCGTCAGCATCCACATCCCGAACGCGCTGATCGTGTCGCAGGCCGCCCGGCAGGACACGGGACCGCAGCGGAAGATTCCCGCGGCACCGGTCCGGACCGCCATCCCGGCGCCCGCGGCCCCGGCACCGCGCAAGAACGACCCGCAGCTGCCCGCGACCCGCAACGGACTGCCGACCCGCACCCAGTCCACGCCTCCGCCTGCGGCGAGTCCGGCTGCCGCGGGTGCGGTGACGACGGCGTCGGGTACCAGCCTGCCCCGGCGGCAGCCCGGTGCCAGCGGCATCGCGGCCGGCGCGGGATCGTCGGCCGCTGCCCCGGCCGCACAGTCCCAGGACACCGTCAACGTCCGCGGATCCGGAGCGATGCCGAAGCTGCCCGTGCGGCGGCCGCAGGCAGCGACCCCGGAATCGCGGCCGGAGACGGCGCCGGCGGAATCGCAGCCGCAGCACGCACCGCACGCACCCCGAAGCGAGAACCGCATCGAGGCGCGGACCGCGGAACAACCGGCGCCGCCGTCGTCGAACGGCGACGACCAGGCACCGGTCCGGCACCGCTACCGCACCAACTCGGCGAAGACCGCGTCGTTCTTCCAGTCGCGGATCGATCCGCCCCCGGCGGCGACCCCGCGGCCCGGCGGCGGCACCCCGATCTTCTCCGACATGGTGTCCGACTGGCTGACCGATCCGACCGGCGCCGAGGGCGCACCCGGCGTCTGGCATTCCGCCGGCGACGCCGGATGGTCCGCCGCGGAACGGATCAGCGAGACCCCCGTCGAGGTCGACCCGGAGATCGGGCTGCCGAAGCGGCGTCCCGGCGACCGGCTGGTTCCCGGCACGGTCGAAGGCGCGCACAATACGGGGACCCTGCGCCGGGTGCGCGACCCCGAGACAATTCGCGCCAATCTCAGTCGTCACCAGCAGGGCGTCCGAAACGGCAGGGCCACGAGGCTCGCGGAACGTAACAGCATTGAAGGAGACCGATGAACACCGCTCATGGATCCGACGTCACGCGACCTCTCGACTGGTTGGTGTCGAACTTCGCCAGTGACGTCCCCGGTGTCTCGCACGCCGTGCTGGTGTCCGCGGACGGTCTCCTGATGGCGGCCAGCGCCCACCTCCCCATCGACCGGGCGGAGCAACTGGCCGCGGTCACGTCGGGGCTCGCCAGCCTGTCGGCCGGTGTGTCCCGGTTGTTCGAAGGCGGCGGCGTGCTGCAGTCGGTGGTCGAGATGCAGCACGGGTACCTGCTGCTCATGAGCGTCGGCGACGGCTCGCACCTCGCGACACTCACGGACGCCGAATGCGACATCGGGCAGGTCGGCTACGAGATGGCGATCCTGGTCGACCGCGTCGGCGCATCGGTGCAGGCCACGGCCCGCACCCCGCAGGGTCTCTGACCAGCCCATGCCCATGAACGACCACCACTCGGAGCAGCCGGGCCCGAACATCGTGCGCCCGTACTCGCTGACGTCGGGCCGGACCCGGCCTGCGGTCGAGCTCGCGCTCGAAGCGTTGATTCAGGCACTGCCGCAGTCGGTGGACCGGCAGTGGGAACTCGACGACGTCAACGCGGCCATCGTCGCGTTGTGCCAGCAGTCGCCTTCGGTCGCCGAGATCGCCGCCCGGGTGGGTGTGCCCCTCGGAGTGGCACGCGTCCTCGTCGCAGACCTGGTCGAGGCCGGTCATCTTCAGATCCTGGCCACCCTGAAGGAAGACTCGACCGACTCCGAACGTCGTGAACTCATCGAAAGGGTCCTCAGTGGACTTCGCGAAATCTGATCCCCGCAATCGGGTGACCTCGACCAAGATCGTGATCGCCGGCGGGTTCGGCGTCGGCAAGACCACGCTGGTGGGGGCGGTCTCCGAGATCGTCCCGCTGCGCACCGAGGCGCTCGTGACCAACGCCAGCGACGGCGTCGACAACCTGGCTGCGACACCGCAGAAGGGCACGACCACCGTCGCCATGGACTTCGGTCGCATCAGCCTGGCGGACGACCTGGTGCTGTACCTGTTCGGCACGCCCGGTCAGCACCGGTTCTGGTTCATGTGGGACGACCTGATCCGCGGTGCGATCGGTGCGATCGTCCTGATCGACACCCGCCGGCTGGACGAGAGTTTTGCGGCGGTCGACTTCTTCGAGGCCCGGCAGTTGCCGTTCCTCGTCGCGATCAACGAGTTCGACGACGCCCCGCGCTACCCGATCGAGGACATTCGGGCGGCCCTCGCGATCTCCGAGGACGTGCCGATCATCCCGATCGACGCGCGTGACCGGGAATCGGCGAAACGCGCGCTGGTCGCGATCACCGAATACGCACTGACCAAGCTCCACACGGCCGCGTACTGAGGATTCGAAACATGTCGGACGAGTTGCAGCACTTCTCCATGGGCACGTGGATCGTCGCCCTCGCCGCGGTCACGTCGTTCATCGGCGTCTTCGTCGGTATCGCCAGCGCCCGCAAGGCGGTGACCGCGCCGAACCCGAGGCAGCGGTACCTGTGGCTGGCGTGGGGCGCGCTGTCCATCGGCGGTATCGGCGCCTGGCTGCCGCACTACATCGCGATGGTCGGATTCGAGGTGTACGGCAGCGTGGTGCGTTACGACGTCCTGTGGATCGTGATCTCGTTCGTGGTGCCCGTCGCGGCCGCCGCGGTGGCGTTGCTGATCATCAGCCCGCCGCCGACGAAACACCGGCTGCCGAGCGCAACGGTGGAGATCGGCCGCCTCGCAGGCGGTGCGGTGCTCCTCGGCATCGGATTCACCGGCATGGACCTCGCGATCGTCGCCTCCCTCGAGATCCAGGGTTCGGTGAACTCCGACATCCTGCTGACCTCGGCGTCCGCGGTGATCGGCCTCGTCGTCGGCGCCGGAATCATGTGGTCCGTCTCGGCCCTCGAGTCGCGCACGCTGCGGCTGGTGGCGTCGGTGGTCGTGGCGGCCGGGCTGGTGGCCGTGCACTACACCGGTGTGTTCGGGCTGAGCGTCGCCGTCGACCAGTCCGTGGCGCGTCCGGACGGGCTCGAGGTGTTCTCGATCCTGTTCCCCGTCTTCGTGCTGGGCATGCTGGTGGTCACCATCCCGATCACCGCGCTGCTGATGGCGCCCGACCGTGTCGCCGCCGAGCTCGAACTCGAGGCCGACATGCTCGCCGCCGAATCCCTCGCCGCCGAAACGCAGGGCAGGGAGCTCGAACTCCAGTAGATCGGGCGACTCCTGCGGCACCGATTCCCGGGCGCACCCGAGTCCTTCACCCTCATAGCTGACCTGCACCTATAGACTCGGGTGGTTGCGCGACGTCGTGCTGGACCGCGAGTCCGCGAGGAGACGTCAAGCCGAGTAGAAGAAGGAGCTCATGACCGACACAACGTTGCCGCCGGAGGGACCGGGGCACGACCGCATCGAGCCCGTCGACATTCAGCAGGAGATGCAGAGCAGCTACATCGATTACGCGATGAGCGTGATCGTGGGTCGTGCGCTGCCCGACGTGCGGGACGGCCTCAAGCCGGTGCACCGCCGCGTTCTGTACGCGATGTACGACAACGGGTACCGGCCCGATCGCGGTTATGTGAAGTCTGCGCGACCGGTCGCCGAGACGATGGGTAACTACCACCCGCACGGCGACGCCTCGATCTACGACACGCTCGTCCGCATGGCCCAGCCGTGGTCGCTGCGGTACCCGCTCGTCGACGGTCAGGGCAACTTCGGTTCCCGCGGCAACGACGGCGCGGCCGCGATGCGGTACACCGAGTGCCGGCTGACTCCGCTGGCGATGGAAATGCTCCGGGAGATCGACCACGAGACGGTCGATTTCACCCCGAACTACGACGGTCGTACACAGGAACCGTCAGTTCTCCCCAGCCGTATCCCCAACCTGTTGATCAATGGTTCCGGCGGCATCGCCGTCGGTATGGCCACCAACATTCCGCCGCACAACCTGCGCGAGGTCGCCGAGGCCATCTACTGGGCCCTGGAGAACTGGGAAGCCGACGAGGAGTCCACCCTCACCGCGGTCATGGAACGCGTCAAGGGCCCCGACTTCCCGACGCACGGCCTGATCGTCGGCGGCCAGGGCATCCACGACGCCTACACCACCGGTCGCGGTTCCGTCCGTATGCGCGGTGTGGTGGAGATCGAGGAGGACGCCAAGGGGCGCACCACGATCGTCATCACCGAACTGCCGTACCAGGTGAACCCCGACAACCTGATCACGTCGATCGCCGAGCAGGTGCGCGACGCGAAGATCGCCGGCATCTCCGACATCCACGACGAGTCCTCGGACCGCGCGGGTATGCGCATCGTCGTCACCGTCAAGCGTGACGCGGTCGCGAAGGTCGTGCTCAACAACCTGTACAAGCACACCCAGCTGCAGACCAGCTTCGGCTGCAACATGCTGTCCATCGTCGACGGCGTGCCGCGCACCCTGCGCCTCGACCAGATGATCCGGCTGTACGTCGCCCACCAGGTCGAGGTCATCCGCAGGCGCACCGAGTACCTGCTCCGCAAGGCCGAGGAACGCGCTCACATCCTGCGCGGACTGGTGAAGGCCCTCGACGCCCTCGACGAGGTCATCGCGCTGATCCGGGCGTCACAGACCGTGGACATCGCGCGCGCAGGCCTGATCGAGCTGCTCACCGTCGACGAGATCCAGGCCGACGCGATCCTCGCGATGCAGCTGCGCCGCCTCGCCGCCCTCGAGCGTCAGAAGATCATCGACGAACTCGCCGAGATCGAGCGGGAGATCGCCGACCTCAAGGACATCCTCGAGAAGCCCGAGCGTCAGCGCCGGATCGTCCGGGACGAGCTGAAGGAGATCGTCGACAAGCACGGCGACGACCGCCGCACCCGCATCATCGCCGCCGACGGCGACGTGGCCGACGAGGATCTGATCGCCCGCGAGGACGTCGTCGTCACGATCACCGAGACCGGGTACGCCAAGCGCACCAAGACCGACCTGTACCGCTCGCAGAAGCGCGGCGGCAAGGGTGTGCAGGGCGCCGGGCTGAAGCAGGACGACATCGTCTCGCACTTCTTCGTCAGCTCCACCCACGACTGGCTGCTGTTCTTCACCACGAAGGGGCGGGTGTACCGGGCCAAGGCGTACGAGCTGCCGGAGGCGAGCCGCACCGCCCGCGGACAGCACGTCGCCAACCTGCTCGCGTTCCAGCCCGACGAGCGCATCCAGAGCGTCATCCAGATCAAGACGTACGAGGACGCGCCCTACCTGGTTCTCGCCACCCGCAACGGTCTGGTGAAGAAGTCCAAGCTCACCGATTTCGACTCCAACCGCAGCGGCGGCATCGTCGCGATCAACCTGCGCGGCGAGGACGAACTGGTCGGCGCGGTCCTCTGCTCCTCCGACGACGACCTGCTGCTCGTCTCCGCGCAGGGGCAGTCGATCCGCTTCTCCGCCACCGACGAGGCGCTGCGCCCGATGGGACGCGCCACGTCCGGGGTCCAGGGCATGCGATTCAACGGTGACGACGAACTGCTGTCGCTCAACGTGGTGCGCGAGGGGACCTACCTGCTGGTGGCGACGTCGGGCGGCTACTCGAAGCGCACCGGCATGGAGGACTACCCGGTCCAGGGACGCGGCGGAAAGGGTGTACTCACGATTCAATACGACAAGAAACGTGGCACCCTGGTCGGAGCGCTCATCGTGAACGACGACGACGAGCTCTACGCGATCACGTCGGGCGGTGGGGTCATCCGCACCGCCGCCAAGCAGGTCCGCAAGGCGGGTCGGCAGACCAAGGGTGTTCGTTTGATGAACCTCGGGGAAGGCGACACCCTGCTCGCGATTGCGCGCAATGCCGACGAACCCGACGAGACCGACGACAACGCCGAGAGCAGCGGCAAAGGAGCTAAGGAGTCCTAGTGAGCACTCCCAACCAGCCAGGCAGTGACCGGCAGAACCCGGGTTCCGCCAATCCGGCGCGACCCGACCAGCAGGCCTCCCGCACTCCCGAGAACGGGTCGGCGCGACCGAACCCGCAGCAGGGTTCCGCGCCGCAGGGGCCGCAGGCGTCAGCCGGTCGTGGCCCCGCTCAGGCGGGGCCGGCTGCCCGGCCGGGCGGTGCTCCCGACGCGAGACCGGATCGGCAGGCTCCGGCCGATCCGGCCCGGTCTCCGTCGACTCCCCAGCATCAGGGTCCGCGTACGCAGACCCCGCAGGGCCGGTCGGTGCCACCGCAGCAGGGTCAGGCTCCGAACCAGCAGGCCCCCGGGCATCAGGCCCCGCCGCAGCAGGCTCCCGGCAACCGGGCTCCCGCGGGTGGTGCGCCCACCGAGTCCATCCGGGGCAATCAGGCGCCGCCGTGGCAGCGGGGGATGCAGCGTGAGCCGCAGACCAACCTGAAGCGGCCCCTGCAGGGCGGGGCGGGAGCCAAGCAGGCCTCGCGGCCGGAGGGGCAGCCGAACCCGGCCAACGGTGCAGGCACCGCCGCCGCGGGCGCTGCAGCCGCGAAGGCCGCCGGCGGCCAGGACGTCCAGAAGCCCCAGACGGCTCCGACCCAGAAGACGCCGGACCAGGGCTCCACGCAGGGGCAGCGTCCCCAGTCCGCGCAGAATGCGGGTGCGCCCACGCAGGCGGTGCCCACGCAGAAGTCGCCGGCGCAGAACCCCTCCCAGGCGAAGGGCCGGCCCGCGCCCACGCAGGAATCGAACCGCACCTCCTCGACGGCGGCCACCGCCGCGGTCGGTGCGGTGTCCGGTGCAGCCGCGGCGGGGGCCGTCACGCAGCGGGAGGCCGCGAAGGCGAAGGCGTCCGCGATCGACGGACCCACCCGGCACATCAACCGGGACGTTCTCCCCAAGGACATGCCGGACCTGTCCGAGGCCAAGCACCCCCTGCCGGGGGCGGCGGCCACGGGTCAGCAGCCGAAGATCGCCGTGGCCCCGCAGCGGGTCGAGGAGGGTGAGGCCCTCCGCGCGACGGTGCAGGTCCGCAAGATCGACCCGTGGTCGACGCTGAAGATCTCGTCCGTCATCTCGGTGTCGCTGTTCTTCGTGTGGATGGTGGCCGTCGGTCTGCTGTACGTCGTCCTGGACGGGATGGGGGTGTGGGACCGGCTGAACAACGCGTTCACCGATATCGTCGCGGAGTCGAGCTCTGACGGGCTCGTGACGGCCGGGCAGGTCTTCGGATACGCCGCCGTCATCGGCCTGGCCAACATGGTGCTCTTCACCGCGCTGGCGACGATCGGCGCGTTCATCTACAACCTGTGTTCGGACCTCGTCGGCGGCGTCGAAGTGACGCTCGCGGACCGGGACTGAACGCGAAAACCGAGAGGGACTGAGCTGGGAAAAGAGCGTCTCGCCGGACCGGTTTTGGTAGTTGCCGGTCCGGTGGGGTAATCTTCCGACTCGGTTCAGGGAACTGTGCGAGATGAGTTTCCGGACTTCAGGGGCCTATAGCTCAGGCGGTTAGAGCGCTTCGCTGATAACGAAGAGGTCGGAGGTTCAAGTCCTCCTAGGCCCACTCCTGGTGCCGGTGAAAGGTCAGTCGCATGAAGGTCCTCCTGTTCGTGGGAGCCGGAGTGCTGGTGGCAATCGGACTGTCCAAGTTGCTCCGCGGCAACGAGGTGTGGCACGAGGTAACGGGGCCTTAGCTCAGTTGGTAGAGCGCTGCCTTTGCAAGGCAGATGTCAGGAGTTCGAATCTCCTAGGCTCCACAAGTACACAGAAGTGACGGTGTGCCCCGGATTCGGAAAGAATCCGGGGCACACTGCTGTGCGGGCCCGAAACGGGTGAGGTTACCCTTACTTCATGACCGCACTCGATCCCGGAGCCCGTGACCGTCTCGACCCGCGCAGCCGCGTCGCGTCCCACCACCGGACGGGGGAGGGGACCGCGCGCATCGGTTACCCGATCGGAGTTCGCACGGTCACGGTCCGTGCGCGCGAGTACGTCACGCCCCGCATGGTGCGCCTGACGATCGGTGGTCCCGGCCTCGACGGGTTCCACACCTATCAGGCCGACGATCACGTCAAGATCGTGTTCCCCGACGCGGACGGCACCCGCCGCATCCCGGTCGTGAACGACGCCATGATGCTCGACTGGCCGCGCCCGCTCCCGACGAGCCGGAAGTACACCGTCCGGCGCTACGACGCCGACGCCCGCGAACTGGACCTGGACTTCGTGCTGCACGACGGCGGGCTCGCGTCGTCCTGGGCGAAAACGGTCGAGATCGGCGACGACGTGACCATCGCCGGACCGCCCGGCGCGAAGGCGTTCGCCCACAACTTCGACCACTACGTCTTCGCGGTCGATTCCACCGCGCTTCCCGCGGTCGCGCGGTGGCTCGACGAGTCCCCGGCCGACGTGTCGGCGCACGTCGTGATCGAGACCGACGACGCCGTCGAGCACGACTACCCGCTGGCCGTGCGCGACAACGTGGACGTGACGTGGCTCGTTCGCGATGGCAGCGAGTCCTCCCTGGCGTCGACCGTGCAGTCGCTCGCGCTGCCCGGCGGTCGCACATTCCTCTTCGCGGCCGGCGAGGCCAGCGACATCAAACCGTTGCGCGCGTGGAGCAAGGACCGGATGGAGTCGCTGTTCACGGGCTACTGGAAACGCGGAGTCGCGGGCCTGGACGACTGACCGGCCCTACACTCGCACCATGACGACGGTCCGGCCCGCACTCGCCCGCCGAGCGGTCGTGGCCGTGGCGGTGCTCGGAATACTGACGGTGGGTGGGGCCGCACCCGCGAGTGCGCAGACCCGCCCGCTGCAACCGATCGCCCTGGCGGTGTCGCTGCGTCTCGCCACGGCGGACACGGTGGCGTCCGCCAAATGGGGCACGCCGTCGCCGATCGACGATCCCGCGCGCGAGGCGCAGGTTCTGGGCGCGGTCGCCACCCAGGCGGCCGACGAGGGCCTGAGTGTGCCGCGGGTGCAGCAGATCTTCCGGGATCAGATCGAGGCCAACAAGGCGGTGCAGCGCGCGCTGTTCTCCTGGTGGAGCGTCGCGCCCGGTGCGGCGCCGACCGTTCGGCCCGACCTGACGGAGGTCCGCCCGGTCATCGACCGCCAGAACACCGACATCCTGCTGCAGTTGCGTGAGCAGGAGGAACTGCTCGCGGGTCCGGGTTGCGTGCCCGCTCTCGTCGACGCCGCGGTCGCGGTGGCGTCCGAACAGCACCT
The DNA here is from genome assembly GCF_042802055.1 of Rhodococcus sp. NPDC057529. Taxonomy (NCBI): domain Bacteria; kingdom Bacillati; phylum Actinomycetota; class Actinomycetes; order Mycobacteriales; family Nocardiaceae; genus Rhodococcus; species Rhodococcus sp. NPDC057529. Next base: position 287,810 of record NZ_JBHVEY010000006.1, on the reverse strand, counting down.
CGACGCACTGCATCAGGCGACGCTGGCCCGCGCGCTCGTGTCGATCTGCGGCGCGGTCCGCGAATGACTGGCCGTTTCGACATGGTCCGGCAAGATATCGCCAACTAGACTGGGGGCATGATCTCCACGGTCGCGACCCTCCTCCTCGACCGGGTGTCGATGTTCGAGTTCGGTGTGGTCTGCGAGGTGTTCGGAATCGACCGCACCGAACACGGGGTGCCGGCATTCGACTTCCGGATCTGCGGGATCCGCCCCGGCGAACCACTCGCATCGGTCACCCCGGGACTGACGCTCTCCGCCGGATACGGGCTGGACTCGCTGCGCGACGCGGATCTCGTCGTGGTCCCGCCGCCGGGGGCGCAGTCCGGCTTCCCGGACGAGGCGCTCGACGCCGTGCGCGCGGCCGCGGAGGCCGGTGCCACCGTCCTCAGCCTGTGCTCCGGTGCGTTCCTGCTCGGCGAGGCGGGACTGCTCGACGGGCGCAAGTGCACCACCCACTGGGGGTACGTCGAGGAGCTGGCCGCCCGGTTCCCGACCGCGGTGGTCGACCCGGACGTCCTGTTCGTCGACGAGGGCAACCTCGTCACCAGCGCGGGCACCGCGGCGGGAATCGACGCCTGCCTGCACGTGGTCCGCAGGGAACTCGGTTCCACGGTGGCCAACACGATCGCCCGCCGGATGGTCGTGCCGCCGCAACGCGACGGCGGGCAGCGGCAGTTCATCGAGCAGCCGGTGGTCGCGTGCACGTCGGACAGCCTGAGCGAGACGATGGCATGGATGAGCGAGAACCTCGAGTTACCGCACACGATCGACGAGCTCGCGGCCCGCTCGTCCATGTCGACGCGGACGTTCGCGCGCAAGTTCGCGGCCGAGACGGGCACCACCCCGGTGAAGTGGCTGACGACGCAGCGCGTGCTCTACGCCCGGCAGCTACTCGAGGGCACCGACCTCGGTCTCGAGGCCATCTCGAGACGCACCGGATTCGGTTCCGGTGCGCTGCTGCGCCACCACTTCAACCGGGTGGTCGGACTCGCGCCCGGCGATTACCGTCGCCGGTTCGGCTGCAACACGGCCGAACTCACGCAATGAACGTTCCGATGGCCGGGTTCGCCTGGCAGATCGGGCTGCTGCCGAAGTTGATCGACCCGAACGCCGTGGCCACCACGTTCCCGACGCCGGTGTTCACCGTCGCGGACAGGAACGGGTAGACGCCGCCGAGATTCACGATCCCCGAGCGTCCGCTGTCGGTGTTGACCCAGGCGACGGTGACCTGCGCGGCGGCCGGGATCGGTGGCGCGGCGGGGTGCGACTCGAAGCGGATGTCGCCGTCGGCGATCGGCGGGACCGCCTCCGGCCCGGACTGGCCGGTGAGCGCCGTCAACGACATCAGACTGCCCTGGTTCGGACATCCGATGGTGAGGGCCGGTCCGCCGAAGGGGTGGGGTGGGTCGGCGCCTGCGGGGCCGGCCGTCAGCAGGGCCGCGGTGGCGGCGACCGGAAACGCGACGACGGCGATGCGGTGGGTGATACGTGTGGCGGTCATGTCTGTTCCTCGGAACGGATCCTCGCGCTGGTGTGCACCTGCCGGCGGGATACCCGTGGTACAAGCCGTGAAACGAAGACATGACCGCACGCCGGCCGACACCGCACGAGCGCGCGCCCTGCCGGCCGGGGAATGGCGGATCAGTTGGTGGCGAGGGGCTTCGTCGCCGTCGGCGGCGTGGCCTCCTGCGTGTCTGCGCTGTCGACGTCGCGCAGGTTCGGGGGAGCGGACGCCACCCGCGGCTGCTCCCGGCGGCGGCTCTTGAAGAACACCGCGCCCCCGGCGACAGCGACACCGACCAGCACGACGATCGCGACGCGACGGCCCTTCCGTGACTTCTTCTCCTCGACCGGCGCGACAGCCGCCGTCAGGGGACGAATGACGTCCTGGGCGACCTCTTTCACCGGTGCGGTCCGGGCGCGTTCGTAGCCCTTCTTCGCCAGCGACGCCCCCTGCCTGCCGAGGAACACACTCACCTGCCCGGCGCCACGGGCCGCGGCGAGCGCAGCCGAGCGCGCACAGCGCAGGGCCTGATCGACAGCCTCGGATTCCTTGACCCGGGAAGCCGAATCCTCGACGTGGGCCAGCGCGGTCTCGACTCGTTCGGACACCTGCTCCTGCAGGTGCTCGGCGCGTTCGGTCGGAAGCAGATTCGTGAGGGACTCCGTCGCTCGTGTCATGACCCCACTTTGTCACAAGAACCGGCAGCACGAACCGATCCGAAGTACTCGAGTCACGGCGGCGGAACCACACCGAACCGCACAATGGCAACATGGTGGTGTGACTTCACCTCATCAGACCGCAACCGCAACGCTGCACACCAACCGCGGCGACATCAAGATCGCGCTGTTCGGCAACCACGCGCCCAAGACCGTCGAGAACTTCGTCGGCCTGGCCGACGGTTCGAAGGACTACAGCACCGCCAACGCAGGCGGCACCGACTCCGGACCGTTCTACGACGGCGCCATCTTCCACCGCGTCATCGACGGATTCATGATCCAGGGTGGCGACCCGACCGGCACCGGCGCCGGCGGCCCGGGCTACAAGTTCGGCGACGAGTTCCACCCGGAACTGCAGTTCGACCGCGCCTACATCCTGGCCATGGCCAACGCCGGCCCGGGAACCAACGGCTCGCAGTTCTTCATCACCACCGGCCCGACGCCGCACCTCAACCGCCGCCACACCATCTTCGGTGAGGTCGTCGACGAGGAGTCGAAGAAGGTCGTCGACGCCATCTCGACCACGGCCACCGATCGTGCGGACCGCCCGCTCGAGCCGGTCGTGATCAACAGCGTCACCATCGCGTAGGGAACCGCAGCACATGACCAACCCCGGCTGGGGCGGTGCCGCGAACGAGGGCACTCCGCCCCAGCCGCGGTGCGTCCGACACCCCGATCGCCCCACTGCATTGTCGTGCAATCGGTGCGGTCGCCCCGCGTGCCCCGAATGCCTGCGCGAAGCCGCAGTCGGCTACCAGTGCGTCGACTGTGTCGCCGCCGGGCAGCGTGACGTTCGCCGGGTCCGCAACGTCGCCGGCGCCGTGACCGCACAGCGTGCGGTGCCGCTGGTGACGTACATCCTGATGGCCGCGAACGTCGGCATCTTCCTGATCACCGCGGCGCAGTCCCGCAGCATCATGCAGAACCAGGCGGGATCGGCGCTCTTCGCCGACTGGGCGCTGTTCCCACCCGCCGTCGTGGACGGTCAGCTCGTCCGCGTGATCGGCAGCGGATTCCTGCATTTCGGTCTCATCCACCTGGCCGTCAACATGTTCGCGCTGTGGATCATCGGCCGCGACACCGAACTGGTCCTCGGCCGCGCCCGCTACGCGTTCGTGTACCTCGCGTCGATCCTCGGCGGTTCCGCCGCGGTGATGCTGTTCCAACTGCACGCGGTCACCGCGGGTGCGTCGGGTGCCGTCTTCGGACTGATGGGCGCGCAGGCTGTCATCCTCCTGAGGCTGCGGCGCAGCCCGGCGCCGGTGATCTCGGTGATCGCGATCAACGTGATCATCAGCATCACCATCCCCGGCATCTCACTGTGGGGGCATCTCGGCGGCCTGGTCGCCGGAGCCGCGGCCACCGCGGCGATCCTCTACGGCCCTCAGCTGCTGGGCGCCGGGAACAACCGGGAGAAGGCCGTCACCGTCGGCTGGATCTGCCTCGGTGTCGTCGTGCTGGTGCCGCTGGCCGTCATCGCGGCCCGTACCCTGCAGCTCCGCGCGAGCTTCGGCTACTGACCCCGGCCGACCAGGCGATGCACCGCGAGGGCATCGAACACGTCCTCCGGATTGGTGCCGAGATCCCAGCGGCCGAAGATCAGGAGGCGTTCGGTGCCGTCCTCGGTGCGGACGTCGATCTCGAGCATCGGCACCCGGCGGCCCAGCCGCGGATACCGGACGAGGCGCGCCCGGTCGATCTGCGCACGGGCATACCCGTGGCGGCCCGTCAGCCGGTTCACCACGATCCCGCCGCCCTCCTTGTCGACGGCCAGGCGCGGCCGCTGCCGCAGCGCCGACGCGGCGGTCAGCAGCAGCCCCAGGGCGGCGACGCACACGAGGACACGGCCCGCCGGCTCGATCGACACCGACAGTCCCGCGACCCCCAACGCGAGCCCGCCCACGGCGAGAGCGATCACCGCACCGAGCGGCGTCGACCACTCCAGCGGTGCCTCGTCAGCAGACATCGGCACTCGACCTGCGGCTATCCACAGGGGTTGTCCACAATGGGGATGAATGACATGCGTGTAATTGTGATCGTCAACGCCAGCGCATCGTCATGATCAGCCCGACCACCATGAAGCCGAATCCGATCAGGAAGTTGTAGGCACCGAGGTTGTTCATCCACTCGAGCTGGTCTGCGGCCAGGTAGTAGACGAGCAGCCACACGAGGCCGACCAGCATGAACCCGAGCATCACCGAGACGTACAGGGTGCTCGAGGGGCCGGCCTTCACCTTCACCGGGGTGCGGCTCGCAGGGTTGATCGTGTAATCGGTCTTCTTTCGGACCTTCGACTTCGGCATGACGTCCTCGTTCGTGCGGCTCTGCGGGAATGTGGGCAGGTAGATTCGGAAATACCTGCGTGTGTACACGCTAACGTAGCCGCGTTTCGCGCGGCGAGGACGAGGGGACGGAAACACCGGTGACCAGGTCGATCTTCTGGCGGATCGCGGTGCTGGTGGTGTGTCTGGTGGCCGGCCTGCTGGTGGCCACCACCCGCCAGGTGTCGCACGGCAACGAGATCCGGGCCGGTGACTCCACGCGGTTGTCCGACCTCGTGCGGAACGCGCAGTCCGAGACCGACCAGGTGGCCGAGACCCGCGACGAGCTGGCGGCGCAGGTGGAATCGCTGCAGCAGGACGCGGCGGCGTCCGACAGCGGTGTCGCGCAGGCCCTCGCCGACAGCAAGGCCCTCGCCACCGATGCCGGGCTCACACCGATGACCGGGCCCGGCGTCACCGTCACGCTCACCGACGCCCCCCGCGACGCGGACGGCAAATACCCCGTCGACGCGTCGCCGGACGACCTGGTCGTCCACCAGCAGGACGTCCAGAGCGTGCTGAACGCGCTGTGGGTGGGTGGCGCCGAGGCCGTCGGCATGCAGGACCAGCGGATCGTCAACACGTCCGCGCCGCGCTGCATCGGCAACACACTGCTGTTGCACGGCCGCACCTACAGCCCGCCGTACGTGATGTCGGCGATCGGGGATCCGGCGCGACTGGAGGCGGCACTCGCCAACGAACCCGGAATCCGGGTGTTCAAGCAGTACGCGACGCGATTCGGTCTCGGCTACTCGGAGGCCGCGTCCGGCCAATTGTCCGTGCCCGGGTACGCGGGCCACTGACGGGAACGGTCCCCGGCCGTGCGCGGCTCGGGGCGGGCAGAATACCCTGCTCCCATGAGGATTCTCGTCGTCGACAACTACGACAGCTTCGTGTTCAACCTGGTCCAGTACCTCGGACAGCTGGGAACCCGGGCCGTGGTCTGGCGCAACGACGATCCGAACCTCACCGGGCCCGACGCGATCGCGGCCGCGGCGGCCGAGTTCGACGGCATCCTCCTGAGCCCCGGCCCCGGCACACCGCAGCGCGCCGGAGCGACGATGGACCTGGTCACGGCATGCGCCGCGGCCGGCACGCCGCTACTCGGGGTGTGCCTCGGACACCAGGCGATCGGCGCCGCGTTCGGCGCGACCGTCGACAGGGCGCCCGAACTCCTGCACGGCAAGACCAGCATCGTCCACCACACCGGCGAGGGTGTTCTCGCGGGTCTGCCCGACCCGTTCACCGCCACGCGGTACCACTCGCTGACCGTCCTGGAAGACACCATCCCGGACGAACTCGAGGTCACAGCGCACACCGACAGCGGCATCGTCATGGCGATGCGGCACCGGGAACTACCGATCCACGGCGTCCAGTTCCACCCGGAGTCCGTGCTCACCGAGGGCGGGCACCGGATGCTCGCCAACTGGCTCACCGTCTGCGGCGACGCCCCGAAGGAATCCCTCGTCGCCACCCTCGAAGCCGAGGTCGCGCAGGCATTAGGGGCGTAGCCCCCGTGAGTGGTTGACGAGTCCAGAGACTCCTCAACCACGCACGGGCGGCGGAGCCGCCTACCGCGGGATCCCGAGCGCTCCGACACCGACGGAGACGACAGCGTTCTTCGTGATCTCCGATCCCGGCGGCTGTTCCTGGCTGATGATCTTGCCGACCATCTCCGGGTCCAGTGTGGACGTCTGCGTCTGGTTCAGCGAGGCCGACGACCCGCTCCAGCCGGCGCTGCGGAGTTCGGCGAGCGCCTGCGACACCGTCTTGCCCGTCAGGTCGGGCATCTCGATGTTGTTGCCGTTCGACACACGGATCTGGATGGTGTCGCCCTTGGCGGCGGTGGAGCCGCCGACGGGATCGGTGGAGACGACCTGCCCCTTGGGCACACCGGAATCGATGTTCTGGATCTGCACCTTGAAGCCGGCGCCCTCGATGTTCGCCTGCGCGACCTCGACCTTCTGACCGGTGACGTCGGGGATGCGGATCTGCTCGGGTCCGGTGCCCAGCGTGACGGCGACCTCGGAGTCGAGGGAGATGCTCGCCCCCGAGGACGGGTTCTGCTGTATCACCTTGTCGACGTCGGACGCGTCGGACGGGGCGCGGGCCACCGCGGTGTCGAGCCGCAGACCGACCGCGTTCAGTTCCTGCTGGGCTTCCTGCTGGGTCAGGCCCGCGAGCCGCGGGACCTTCACCTGTTCGGGGCCCGACGACACCTCGAGGGTGATCGTGCTGCCCTCGTCCACCTGCACGCCGCCGACGGGCCGGGTGGTGATGACGTTGCCGGTCGCGACGACGGCGTCGGGTTTCTGCTGGCGGGCGACGCGGAAGCCGAGGTTCTGCAGCGTCGTCTCGGCGTCGTCCGCGGCCTGGTTCGTGACGTCCGGCATGGTCACCTGATCGGCCTTCGAACCGGGACCCACGGACCACAGGAACGCGCCGACGATGCCGACGACGATGAGGGCGCCCAACGCCATCAGCGCCAGCCGCATCGGGTTCTTCTTCTTGTCGGGCTCGCCGCCGTCCGTCTTCGACGCCGTCGCCTGGGTGGTGGTCTGCGGGCGCCGGTAGTTCCCCGCGCCGGAGTCGACGGCACCGAGGATCGTGGTGCGGTCCTCGTCGCTCATGACCATCGGCGCGCTGGGGCGCTGCCCACCGAGAACCCGGACCAGGTCGCTGCGCATGTCCGCGGCAGTCTGGTAACGGTTGGCGGGGTTCTTGCTCATCGCCTTGAGGATCACCGAGTCGAGCTCACGCGGAATGTCGGGGTTGACCACGGACGGCGTCTGCGGGTCCTCCCGCACGTGCTGGTACGCGACCGCGACCGGGGAATCACCCTTGAACGGGGGTTCGCCGGTGAGGATCTCGAACAGCACGCAACCGAGCGAATAGACGTCGGAGCGGGCGTCGACCTGCTCGCCGCGAGCCTGCTCGGGCGACAGGTACTGGGCGGTGCCGATGACGGCGGCCGTCTGCGTCATGGGGCTGGACGCGTCGGAGATCGCCCGCGCGATGCCGAAGTCCATCACCTTCACCGCGCCCGCACGGTTGATCATCACGTTGGCGGGCTTCACGTCACGGTGCACGATGCCGTTGCGGTGGCTGAAGTCAAGCGCCGCGCACACGTCCGAGATGACTTCCATCGCCCGGCGCGGCGCCATCGGGCCCTCGCCGCGCACGATGTCCCGCAACGTGTCGCCGTCGACGTACTCCATCACGATGTACGGCAGCGGTCCCGCGTCGGTTTCCGCCTCGCCGGTGTCGTAGACGGCCACGATCGCCGGGTGGTTCAGCGCCGCCGCGTTCTGCGCCTCGCGGCGGAACCGCAGGTAGAACGTGGGGTCGCGGGCCAGGTCGGCACGCAGGACCTTGATCGCGACATCGCGGCTGAGCCGGACGTCCCGGGCGAGGTGGACCTCGGACATGCCACCGAAGCCGAGAATCTCACCCAGCTCGTAGCGTGAGGAGAGGTTGCGCGGTGTCGTCATGGCTGTCCTTGTGGGGTCGGAGTAGTTGACTCCTCCGACGTGGTCGTCGTGGTCGTCGTCGTGGGGGCGGTGGTGGTCGTGGTGGTAGTCGTCGTCGGCTCTGTCGTCGTCGTGGTGGGTGCTGTGGTCGTGGTCGTCGTGTACGTCGGCTCGGTGGTGTACGTCGTGTACGTCGGCTCGGTGGTGTACGTCTCTTCCTCGGTCGTCGTCGTGGTCGTCGGCCGCGGTGTCGTCGTGATCGTCCGCAGCGACGAGGTCACGGCCGGTGACGTCGGTTCCTTCGTGTCACCACCGTCGAACAGGACGAGTGCGAGCGCGATGACCGCCGCCAGCAGGATCAGACCACCCGCACCCCAGGCCACGGCCTTCTGGCCGCTGGTCAACCCGCCCTTCTTACCGTCACCGTTCGCGTTGTCCGGCGGCACCTGCCCGGTCACCGGTCCCGCATACGCGGTCTGGGAGGGCGGCATCATCTGGGTTGCGCCGGTCATCGGCGGCGGCAGCACCCGCGCCGCCCCCGTGCCCGACACGCCCGGCGGCGGAGGACGCCTGCCCGCCCGGACCGCCGCGACCGCGTCGGCGAACTCTCCGCCGCTGGCGTAGCGGGTGCTCGGATCCTTCGCGATCGTGATGTCGATGAGCTCGCGGATGTTCGGCGGCAGGTCGTTCGGCAACGGTGCCGGCGCCTCCTGCACGTGCTTCATCGCCACCGTGATGGCCCCGTCGCCGATGAACGGGCGCCGTCCCGACAGCGCTTCGTAGCCGACGATGCCGAGAGAGTACACGTCGCTGGCCGCGGTCGCGTCCTGGCCGAGCGCCTGCTCGGGGGCGATGTACTGGGCGGTGCCCATCACCATGCCGGTGCGCGTGACCGGCGAGTTCTCCACGGCCTTGGCGATGCCGAAGTCGGTGATCTTCACCTGACCTGTGGGGGTGATCAGGATGTTGCCCGGTTTCACGTCGCGGTGCACCACGCCGGCGTCGTGCGCCACTTGCAGCGCTCGGCCGGTCTGCTCGAGCATGTCCAGTGCGTGCGGCACCGCGAGACGGCCCACGCGCGCGAGGACGGCGTTCAGCGGCTCACCGTTGACGAGTTCCATCACCAGGTAGGCGGTGGAGTCGCCGGTGGCGTCGCGGACCTCGCCGTAGTCGTAGATCCCGGCGATGCCGGAATGGTTCAGCTGCGCGGTGGTACGTGCCTCGAAGCGGAACCGTTCGACGAACTCCGGGTCGGACGAGAACTCGGACTTCAGCACCTTCACCGCGACACGACGGTTGAGCCGGTTGTCGGTCGCTTCCCAGACCTGTCCCATTCCGCCCGTGGCGATGAGCCGGATCAGGCGGTATCGATTGGCGATCAGCGCGCCGTTGTTCAGTGCCACAATCAGCCCCCTTGTAGTCCGGCTGCGATGACGGCACGGCCGATAGGTGCAGCCACCGAGCCGCCGGTTGCGGCCAGTGCACGATCTCCACCGTCCTCGACGATGACCGCGATGGCCACGGTCGGGTTCTGGGCGGGTGCGAATCCGATGTACCAGGCGTGGGGCGGGGTGTTCCGTGGGTCGGTTCCGTGTTCGGCGGTGCCCGTCTTGGACGCGATCTGCACGCCCGGGATCTTGCCCTCGCCGCTGGTGTTGTTCTCGGAACCGATCATCAGATCGGTCAGGGTAGCCGCCACCTGGGACGACATCGCCTGGCCTTCGGACACCGGGTTGGTGGTCGCGAGATTGGAGAGGTCCGGGCCCTGCAGTTCCGACACCAACTGTGGTTGCATGCGCACTCCACCGTTGGCGACGGTAGCCGCGATCATTGCGTTCTGCAGCGGGGTGAGCGCCACGTCACGCTGGCCGATGCTGCTCTGGCCGAGTGCGGCGTCGTCGGGGATCGACCCGATGGTGCTGTCGGCGACGGGGAACGGGACGCCGGGCATCTGCCCGCCGATGCCGAGTGCACCGGCCTGGTCGCCGACGGCGTCGGCTCCGGTCTTCACGCCGAGTTCGACGAACGCCGTGTTGCAGGATCGCGCGAACGCCTCCCGCAGCGACGCGGTGGGTGCGGCGCCGCACGTGGAGCCGTTGTAGTTCTCGAGCGTCGTCGACGTGCCGGGAAGGGTGATCTGCGGGGCCGCGGTCAGCTGGGTGTCGGGGGTGGTCCCGGCGGCGAGCGCGGCGGCGGTGACCACCACCTTGAACGTGGAACCGGGCGGGTACGTCTGCGACACCGCGCGGTTGATCAGCGGCTTCTCCGGGTCGGCGTTCAGGGCCTCCCATGCCTGCGTGGTCTCGGTGCCGTCGTGGCTGGCGAGCGAGTTGGGGTCGTAGCTCGGGGTGCTCACCATCGTGAGGATGCGTCCGGTGCTCGGCTCGATCGCCACGACCGAACCGGTGTAGCCCTTCGCCGTCAGTTCGTCGTACGCCACCTGCTGCATCACCGGGTTGATGGTGCTCACCACGTTGCCGCCGCGCGGGTCGCGTCCCGACACGAGGTCGAAGAAGCGACGCCCGAACAGCCGGTTGTCGGAACCGTTGAGGACGGGGTCCTCGGACCGCTCGAGTCCGGTGCTGCCGTACTGCATGGAGTAGAAACCGGTGACCGGTGCGTTGGCCAGCGGGCTCGACGGCGCCGCCGGATTCGGCGGGTAGGTGCGCAGATACTTGTAGCGGTCGTCGGTCGGAACGGACGCCGCGAGCACCTGCCCGGCCGCCGAGATCTGGCCGCGCTGACGCGAGTACTCGTCGAGCAGCACGCGCGAGTTCCGCGGATCGGCCCGCAGGTTGTCCGCCTTGATGACCTGGACGTAGGTGGCGTTGGCGAGGAGGGCGACCACCATCACCATGACGGCGATCGCGACGCGACGCAGAGGTGTGTTCATGAGCGCGGCACCATCTCGGTCGGGGCGTCGGCGATGGGTGCGGGCCCCTTCTTCTTCGGAACGGCCGGCTCGCGGGCAGCGTCGGAGATCTTGATGAGGATCGCGAGAAGGAGGTAGTTGGCGAGCAGGGACGACCCACCGTACGACATGAACGGCGTGGTCAGACCGGTGAGGGGAATCAGTTTGGTGACACCGCCGACCACCACGAACACCTGCACCGCGATCGTGAACGACAGACCAGCGGCGAGGAGCTTGCCGAAGCTGTCGCGGACGGCGAGCGCGGTGCGCAGGCCACGGATGACGAGGATCAGGAACAGCATCAGGACGGCGGCGAGACCGATGAGCCCGAGTTCCTCACCGATCGTCGCGACGATGAAGTCGGTTTTCGCGAACGGCACCTGGGCGGGCCTGCCGCTGCCGAGCCCCGTGCCCGCGACACCACCGGTCGCGAGCCCGAACAGCGACTGCGAGATCTGGTAGCCGGTGTTGTTGTAGTCGGCCAGCGGGTCGAGCCAGGTGCTGACCCGAACCCGGACGTGGCCGAACAGCTGGTACGCGAAGAAGAACCCGATGCCGAGCAGTCCGACACCGATCAGCAGCCATCCGACGCGTTCGGTGGCGATGTAGAGCATCACGAGCACGGTGCTGAACAGCAGCAGCGACGTGCCGAGGTCCTTCTCCAGCACCAGCACCCCCACCGACACCATCCACGCGACGAGGATGGGCCCGAGGTCGCGGGCGCGGGGAAGGTCGATGCCGAACACGTGCTTGCCCGCGGTGGTGAACAGGTCGCGCTTCGCGACGAGGACGGACGCGAAGAAGATGATCAGGAGGATCTTCGCGAACTCGCCGGGCTGAATGCTGAAGCCGGGGAGGCGGATCCAGATCTTCGCGCCGTTCACCTCGGAGAAGCTCGACGGCAGGATCGCCGGGATGGCGAGGAACACCAGTCCGGCGAGGCCCAGGGTGTAGCTGTAGCGGGCGAGGAGGCGGTAGTCCTTGAGCAGCACCAGCACGGCCACGAACCCGGCGATGGCCAGCGTCGTCCACAGCACCTGCTGGTTGGCGTCCGGTGACGGGACGGGCAGCCCGAAGTAGGCGGCGGACTGTGCGTCGGCGAGGTCGAGCCGGTGGATCAGCACCAGGCCGAGGCCGTTGAGCAGCGCGACGATCGGCAGGATCAGGGGGTCGGCGTACGGCGCGAACCGGCGCACCGCGAGATGCGCGATCAGGAACAGCGCCGAGTAGGCGGCGGCGTACTTGGCGAGGTCCCAGGTGATGCTCTGTTCCTGGCTGGCCTCCACCAGCACCAGCGAGATCGTCGTGATCAGGATCGCGAAACCGATCAGGATCAGCTCGGTGCCCCGGCGCGTCGACTGGACCGGGGCTGGCGCGAACCCGCCGGGTGGACTGGGAAACTGCGCCCCCGGTGATGCACTTGCGACCGACATCAGCTAGCCGTCCTGCAGTTCTGACCGGGAACCTGGGTCACGGTCGGCGCCGGCGTGGCGGTCGGGGTCTGAGGGGCAGGCGTCTCCGGCGCCGGCAACGCTGCCGGGGGAGCGGGAGCCGGCGCGGGCGCGGGCGCCGTGGTCTCCGGGACCGGCGCGGGTGCCGGCGTCGGAACCGGACTCGGTGCCGGGGTGGTCGTCGTGGTGGTGGCGGACTCCGACTCGCACACCGGAAGCAGATCGTTTTGCGCGAGCCGCGTCATCTGGTTGCGGGCGTCGTCGAGCTTGCCCGAAGGCAACCCCGCACGCACCTGCTCACGAGCGGACGGCTGAAGGTCGTCGACCTCGAGGACGGTGCACCCGTTCGGAGATTCGGTCGGCGACATCAACGTCAGGTCGCCGGAATCGCTGACACAGCCGACCAGGTTCGCCTCGTGCAGCGAGTACCCGAGCACCGAGCCGGGAACTCCGCGCAGCACGGTGACGCGTTCGCCGTCGGCGCCGACGTAGTAGTTGTTGCGGACCAGAGCCCGACCCACGAAGGCAGCGACGGCGACCACGACGATCAGACCGAGCGCGAGTGCAGCCCACCACATGCGGTGACGCTTCTTCTTCGTCGGCGGTTCCTCGACCTGCGGGACCACCCGCTTCGGCGTGGCACGCGGCGGACGCATCGCCGCGGCACGTCCCGCGGCGGTGTTGGGCGGCGGCGTGTCCTCCTCGTCGTCGGCGGACGCGGCACCGGCCACGATGGGATGACTCTGCCCGTAATCGAGGTCGATGACGTCGGCGACGACGACGGTCACGTTGTCCGGACCGCCACTGCGCAGGGCGAGTTCGATGAGCCGGTCGGCGCACTCGTCCTGCGAGCCCTCCCGCATCGTGTTCTCGATGGTCTCGTCGCTGACCACGTCCGACAGTCCGTCGGAGCACAGTAGATAACGGTCGCCGGCGCGGGCCTCGCGGACCGTGAGCGTCGGTTCGATCTCGTTGCCGGTGAGGGCGCGCATGATGAGCGAGCGCTGCGGGTGGGTGTGCGCCTGCTCAGCGGTGATCCGGCCCTCGTCGACCAGCGACTGCACGAACGTGTCGTCCCGGGTGATCTGCGCGAGGGAGTCGTCGCGGAGCAGGTAGGCGCGGGAGTCACCGATGTGGACCAGCCCGAGCTTGTTGCCGGAGAACAGGATTGCGGTGAGCGTGGTGCCCATGCCGTCGAGTTCCGGGTCTTCCTCGACGTGATCGGCGATGGTGTCGTTGCCCTCGCGGGTGGCGGCCTCCAGCTTGCCGAGCAGGTCTTCGCCGGGCTCGTCGTCGTCGAGATGCGCGAGGGCCGCGATCATCAACTGCGACGCGACCTCACCGGCCGCGTGACCGCCCATGCCGTCCGCCAGCGCCAGCAGGCGGGCCCCGGCGTACACCGAATCTTCGTTGTTGGAACGGACGAGGCCACGATCGCTGCGGGCGGCATAGCGGAGTACGAGGGTCACGGGCGCAACTCGATTACCGTTTTGCCGACCCGTACGGGGGTACCGAGCGGCACGCGGACAGATGTGGTGACCTTGGCGCGATCCAGGTACGTGCCGTTGGTCGAGCCGAGGTCTTCGACGTACCAGTCGGCGCCCCGCGGGGAGAGCCGAGCGTGGCGGGTGGACGCGTAGTCGTCGGTGAGGACCAGCGTGGAGTCGTCGGCCCGGCCGATGAGGACGGGCTGGGTGCCGAGAGTGATGCGCGTGCCGGCGAGGCCGCCCTGCGTCACCACCAGATATTTGGCCGTCTTCGTCTTGCCCAGCGACGGCAGAACATTGCCGCTGCGCGAATATCGGGGCGGCACACGGACGCCGGAGCCGGCGTAGATGTCGCCACGCAACGCCCGCAGAACGGTCCAGACGAACAGCCACAGCAGAAGCAGGAAACCTGCTCGTGTGAGTTGCAGAATCAAACCTTGCACGGCAGTCCACCTCCTTCTGTGGCCGGAACGGTCGAGGTTCCGGCGTCTTTTTCTCGCAGCATCATAGGGGCAACCCGCATCCTGCGATCAGGATACGGACAGCCCACAACGATACGGAGTCCCCACCGTGTTACGTCCGACACGGGCTCCGACGCGATGTCGGTCCAGTATCGAAGCCGTCTCGGTTGTGTCTCGGCGAGGGAGTTCGGGTTCGGGTATCGGCGATGTCTCTTCGGGGTCCCAACTCGGTGGGGCCTCAGAGGATTCGGACCAGGATCTCCGAATGACCGGCCCGGATGATGTCTCCGTCGGCCAGCTGCCAGTCCTGCACCGGGGCACCGTTGACGGTGGTGCCGTTGGTGGAACCCAGGTCGGACAGCATCGCGACCTGACCGTCCCAGCGAATGTCGATGTGGCGGCGCGACACACCGGTGTCGGGCAGGCGGAACTGTGCCTCCTGGCCGCGGCCGATGATGTTGTTGCCCTCACGCAGCTGGAAGTGGCGTCCGCTGCCGTCCTCGAGCTGCAGAGTCGCCGTGAACGTGTGGCCGTCCGGAGCGTACGCCTGCTGGCCGTAGCCGCCCTGGTCGTAGTCGGCGTACCCCTGCTGGTCGTACTGCTGCTGGTCGTAACCGCCCTGCTGGTAGCCGCCGCGGTCGTAACCCTGGTCGTAGCCCTGCGGCTGCTGGTAGCCGGCGTCGGCGTAGGAGCCGTCCGGGTAGCGCGCGGGAGCCTGCTGGTCGTAGCCGCCCTGGTAGTCCTGCTGGTAGCCGCCCTGCTGGTAGTCGTAACCGGCGTCTGCGGGCTGCTCGTATCCGGGAGCCTGCGCGCCCTGGTCGTACGCCTGACCGTAGGCCTGATCCTGGGGGTACCCGCCGCGCTGGTCGTCGGGGTACTGCTGCTGGTCGTAACCGCCCTGCTGGTAGCCGCCGCGGTCGTAACCGTTCTGGTAGCCCTGCGGGTACCGCTGGTCCTGACCTGCATGGGCATGACCGTTGCGCGCGTACTGCGGGTCGGGATTGCGGTTGCCCGCTGGTTCGCGGCTGGGGTCGTAGCCTGAGTTCTGCGTCATGGGGCCAGCTCCTGGATTCGACGTGACGGGTACAAACGGTGCCTGTGGTCGCGGTGCGGGACCGCGTGGCGGTTCGGGTCGCCCCGGCGCGGCCGCATCCTGGCGGCCTGCGTCCGGATCCACCGAACCCCGGGTGCGGAACTGCCCGGTGTGCAGTGACGGCGACGGTTCGAACGCGACATGAATGGGACCATACGTCTGCCAGCCCTGGTCGCGAATGAAGTCTTCGAGGTGTCGGGCGAAGGCCTTGACCGTCAACTCGCGGTCGGCGGCAAGCTCTTCGTGATCCGAGTTGTTGATGGCGATGACATAGCTGTTCGGCGCGAGCAGGTGCCCACCGTCCAGTTGCTGGATCCGGTCGGAGGCTTCCTGCTGAAGCGCGGCCTCCACCTCCTGCGGCACCACGCCACCGCCGAAGACCCGGGCGAACGCGTCACCCACGGCTCCCTGGAGCTTCCGCTCGAAACGTTGAACTATCCCCATCGGAACCTCCTCACAGTGCCTGTCGGTCGGGTCTTCTGTCCTCGGTGCGCGGTCGCTGTGACGAGACATGTCCGTGTCGCGCCACAGCCGTGCGTGTATCCCACGGTACTGTCATTGCCTCGAGCCATGACACGGGTCTACGCCCTTGCATGATATCGGTCTTTGCCTGGACGGGTGTTTTTGTCGCCGTTTCGGGCCCTGACCTGTACGAATCGTAATTTCTGGCGACCTCGTGTTAATGTTTCCGGGTCGCTCGGGCGAGTGGCGGAATGGCAGACGCGCTGGCTTCAGGTGCCAGTGTCCTTCGGGACGTGGGGGTTCAAGTCCCCCTTCGCCCACCACAGTGATTCTTCGGAATCGCGAGAACGAGGCCACGAACTCCACGGAGTGCGTGGCCTCGTTTCGTTGGATGCAGGTGCCTACTGGGGGCGGATCGGATTGCAGGCGACGCTGACGTACGTGACGATCCCTTCCTGCAGTCCGCAGGTCGTGTAGGCGCCCGTCGAGACGCCGACCTCCCACCACGGGGCGCCGTATCCGGCGACGCACGATCCGGTGGACGGTGTCCCGGCCGGAACCCACACGCCGTCGCGGCGGTAGCCCTGGACCCATGGAATGTGCGACACACCGCCGGGGCCGGGAATCGCCCGCGGCGTGAGGCCGAAGCACTCGACCGTCCCGATGTGCACGGCGGTCCTGCCGGCGGGCACGTCCTGCGCCGTGCAGTGCGAGGTGCCGGACGTGGGTGTGGTGGCGGTGTGACAGTCGGCGGTGGGTTCGGCCTGGGCGGGTGCGGCGCCCAGCGCAACCAGGGCGGCGGCGACGGCGGACGACGCGGCCGCTCCGGCGAAGATCCTGAGGAACCTGTGGGTCATCGACTACTCCTTCGGGTCCGTTCGCTGCCTGTGTCGGTGCGGCACCGGATTCCGTTAGCCGACGGGCCCGCCGGGGTGGTGTCATCCCCACCCCAGGGTGCCTACCCGGGCGGTCGGCGCGGCCCGACGATGGAGTGGAAGCCACGTCGCGAACTTCCGGTCCTTCCGGACCGGAACCCGTCCCCTCGGCGGTTCGTGACGAATGACTCGAGTGTGAACCTGCCGTCCGGCTTCTTCCGCTCGGTTTCTGCGAACGTCGAGAGTGGGTTGTAGATGAGCATCAGCCAGGTCCGGGCCACCAGCTCGGCACATGTCGGTGAGTACGTCGGTTCCGTCGCGACGATGGTGGAAGCCCTGTCGGTCGACTGGTGGTTCACCCCAGCGTTCGACGTGGTCGTGACCCTTTCCAGCGAAATCCCCTACTACCGCGGCCGGAAGGCCGTCCTGGCCTGGAACCGCCACTTCGGGTGGTCGCTCGGAGTCCACGGACTGTCCCAGGGCAATGTTCTGGTGGTCGAGGCACTCGGGTTGGGACCGGCCCCGGATCCCGCGCAGTGTTCCGATCGGGTCGCGGAGATGCTCACCGAACTCGCCGGCTGGGCCCCTCAGCGGGCGTCCGGAAAACCTGCCCCGCGAATCGTGCACGGCCCCGGCGCTCCTCGCGGATGACCCAGTTCGCGGGAACCCGTGCGGCTCCGGCGCCGACCGGCTTGGATAGCGAATATGGACGGCAGGAGAGCCCCCGATCCGCTGCGCCTCGCGGTCGGCGCCGCCGCGACCGCCGGCGGCGCGTTGCAGCGCGTGATCGGATTCGGCATCGACACGGCGCGACGCCTGCCGGGCGTCGACCCCGTTCTGGTCACCCTCGAGGAACGCGGCACCGAGACACTCCGCGGCGCCGACGAACTCGCGGACCGGGTGCTGCACGCGGTGCTGCGGAAGGTCGTGCAGGTCGCTCTGCAGGAGGTGGACCTCACGACGATCGTGCGTGATCACGTCGACCTCGACGTCGTCGCCGAGGGCATCGACATCCAGCGGATCATCGACCGGGTGGACGTGGATGCGATCGCCGCCCGGGTCGACATTCCGCAGATCCTCGACCGCGTCGACATCGACGCCGTCGCCGCGCGGGTCGACGTGGATGCGATCGTCGACCGCGTCGACGTGGATTCCGTCATCGGACGCGTCGATCTGGTCGTGCTCGCCGACACCGTGATCGAGGGCGTCGACCTCCCGCGCATCATCCGAGAATCGACCGACTCGATGTCCAACGAGGCGGTCCGCGGGGTGCGCACCCAGGGCATGCAGGCCGACGACGCCGTCGCCGGGTTCGTGGGCAAGTTGTTCGGGCGCGGGCACGAACCGGACGATGCATGACCGCGCCGGCGCATCGTGCCGCCGGGATCGTCACCCGCGGGCTGGCCTGCGGCATCGATCTGGCGATCGTCATGGCCGTGATGGGCGGCATCTACGTGGGCGCACTGTTCGTGCGGTTGCTGTTCTCCCCGCAGGCGTTCACGTTTCCCGACGCCAGTGCCCTGCTCTCCGTCAGCATGTTCATCGGCGTGGCCGTGCTGTACCTGACCGCGTGCTGGGCGGTGAGCGGCCGCACCGTCGGCGCCGTGATCATGGGGCTGCGGGTGGTCAGCCGCAACGGTGAACTGATCGGCTGGGTCCGCGCACTTCTCCGGGCGGTGCTGTGCGTGATGTTCGGGTTCGGGTTGCTGTGGGCGGCGGTCGACGGCAGGCGCCGATCGCTGCAGGACATTCTGCTGCGAACCGCCGTCGTCTACGACTGGGAGCCGGATCTGCACCTCGGCGAGCCCGGCGCCTGACCGCGCACCCCGGCAGCATGTCGTAGTGGCTGCCTAGCATGGGGTCATGTACACGGAGCGGCGGTCGGTGTTCCCCGGCGCCGTCGTGTGGCAGAAGACGGTGGCCGGCGGTGAGGCGGAGATCCTGCCCGACGGCTGCATGGACCTCATCTGGATGAACGGTGACGTCGTCGTGGCCGGCCCCGACTCCCGCCCGTATCTCACTCGCAGCCGGGAGGGCGACCGCTACGTCGGGTTGCGTTGTTCCCCGGGCATTCTGCCGGATCTCCTCGGAACACCGGCCGAGGAGTTGATCAATCAGCGGGTGCCGCTCGCCGACGTGCTGAGCGACCGCACCACCGCAGAATTCCTCGGCAGGATCGCCGACACCGCTGATCCCGGCCGGGCGCTCGAGGAGTTCGCGCGGTCGCGCCGGCTCCTCGGGCCGCCGCCGGACGGCAGGATCTCCACGGTCGTGCGGCTTCTGCAGCAGCAGGCGTCCGTCCGCGACGTCGCGGACGGAATCGGTGTCGGCGAGCGCCAACTGCACCGCCTGTGCCGGCGGCAGTTCGGTTACGGGCCGAAAATGCTGGCCCGGATCCTCCGGTTGCAGTCGGCTGTCGGGCTCGCGGGGTCGGCCATTCCCGCTGCGCAGGCGGCCGGCATGGCCGGATTCGCCGACCAGGCCCACCTGATCCGGGAGGCCCAGGAGTTGACGGGCCGCACGTTCGGTCAACTCGTCACGGCGTGAGCGGGGCGAAGAGGTCGACGGAGTTGCCGTCGGGATCGTCGACGGTGGCGTAGCGCTGCCCCCACGGTGCGTCCCACGGCTTCTTCCTGCCGTTGGACCCGGCGCCCGTGATCTCGTCGAAGAGTTTGTCGACGTCGGCAGCGGTCCCGCAGTCGAAGGCGAGCGCGATGCGATGCCCGCCGGCAGGTTCGGTCCAATCGGGGGTGAACGAGCGGATGGTGTCGATCGTGTCCCACAGCAGGCGAACCCCACCCGGAAGCTCGAATTCGACGTGCGGCGCCTGATCGGCGTCGGCGGGAATGTCGAGTCCGAGCCGCCGGTAGAACGCGAGCGACGTGGGCAGGTCGCGGACGACCAGTTCGATGGCACTGAATGTTGCGGTCATGTCCAGAACGCTAACGACCTCGGACGGACCCGCATTGAAGGTTTCGGACATCGCGCACCCGCGGGTCCGATTTCTTCAATCATTCGGGCCGTGCAGCGGGGATGCTGGGAGTCATGACCACCGAATCAACCCATGTCAGTGTGTTCATCGCCCGGACCGCCGCCGACGTGTACGCCTACGCCAGCGACCCCGCCAACCTCCCCGCCTGGGCGGCCGGCCTCAGCAGCACCATCACCCGCGACGGCGACCGCTGGCTCGCCGACTCCCCGATGGGCCAGGTCGCCGTGACCTTCGCACCCGCCAACGACTACGGCGTCCTCGACCACGACGTCACCCTCCCCGGCGGCGACACCGTCTACAACCCCGTCCGCGTCCTCCCCGACGGCGACCACAGCGAAGTCCTCTTCACCATCCGGCGACGCGACGGCGTGAGCGCCGAAGAATTCGCGCAGGACGCCGCAACCGTCACCGCCGACCTCCAGAAGCTGAAGGAATTGCTGGAGGCGTGAGGCGGGCGCGCTGTTGTCGCTCGTTGGTGCGTTTGCATACCGATTAGCCAGAATCTCACGCAATTGCGGGCGCAAATGGCAAATTCGTGTGCGGATGTCAGCGGCTCCGGTCAGTTCAGTGATCGCCGAACGGGTTTCCCCCCAAGACAGCCCCCTGTTGTCGAATGTCCTCCCGGCCCGGAAGGGTACTGGACTTGCCGTGCTCAGACCCGTTCCGGACGACCTTCGGCCACGGCCGTTGCCGCTGCGGCGACGCGTCGGTACGCGGCCCGGGTTTCGGGTGCGAGTTCGGTGTGTTCGATGACGATTCCCATGCCGAGGTGTTCGTCGTAGGGGATGGTCTCGACGCCCCATACCTGTCCGCCGAGGTATTCGCGGAGGAGGTCGAGATCCACCTGCCAGCCGGTGGCGTCCTGGTTCGAGGCGGTGACGACGGTGCGGGCGAGTCCGGGTTCGCCGAGCGTGTCACCGATCGACTGCAGTGCGGATCGGAGGCGGTTGAACGCGTCGGCGCGGCACGGGACGACGAGGACGATGGGGGTGGGCGTCGCGAGCAGCGGCGTGAGGTACGCGGCTCGCAATCGGTGGCCGAGGTCGTGGACGGCGCTGACCCCTCGGGCGCGCAGCGAGCCTGTGAGAGTGTGGAATTCACGATCTGTCGCGGTCCGGTTGCCGATGCGGTTCAGGATGCGGGTGCCGGCGTTGGTGCGGGAGCAGTATCCGTCGAACACGTCGTCCGCGACGGGGCCTGCGGCGGCGGACGCCACCACCTGCTCCAGGCCGCTGACGGACAGCACCGCGTCGGCGCCGCGTTCGGCGATATCGCCGCCGGCAGGTGTCGCATCGACGGCGACGACCCCGCCGCCACGGGCCGCCTCGGTGTTGGCGAGCCCGAGTGTCGTCGTGGTGGCGCCTGCTCCTCCGCACGCCCCGAGGACCAGGGTCGACACCGGAAGTGCTTGCTGCAGTAGGTCGGTCACTTCGCGTCTCCAATGGATGTGATGTACGTGCGACCGTCGCGGTCCGCGGTGGTCACGACCTGCTCGTACTGTTTCGTGGACCCGTCCGGTCGCAGTTCCGACAGCGTCACCGCGTAGTGGCCGGGTTCCGTTTCGGTGATGGCGAGGCAGTGCTCGGTGCCTTCGGGCAGCAGCGAGTCGATGCCGCCCTGGATGGTCTCGGCGGACCCCAGGGGCGCGTCGGGGGCGACCACCTCGCGGGCCTTCGCGCCGCTTCGTTCGACGTAGTAGGCGTGATCGAAGGCCAGGATCGCGGCGACGCCGTCGGTGGTCCCGCCGGGACCGTTGCCGACGACCGTCGCACCGTCGCGGGACGCGGTGCACCATCCTGCGGCGACCGGGTTTCCGCTCGCGTCACCGGAAGTCGAGGTGAACACGGCGACCACACCGACGACGACGGCGACCACCGCGGCGGCGGCTCCGGCGACCGCGAGTTTCCGCTTGCCGCGACCGTCCCGGACGGGCAGGGTGGGGTCGGGTTCGTCGCCCGGCGTCAGCCACGTCGGTGCGGGGGGAGGGGGCAGCTGTTCGGGTTCAAGCTCCACGACGGGAACCGTCGGTGCAGCGGCCGACGGGAAGGGCGGGTACCAGTGCGAGAAGCGGTCGAGGGGTGCCCTGTTCGGCGGTTCTGTCACAGTTGAATCCTCCACACCTCATTCCCCCGCGCGGAGCCCACCCCTGACGGGCTCCGCGCAGCGGAATCGGATCACACGTGCAGCGTCGCCTGGCTGCGCACGTTCACGCCGCCGATGGTGGTGGTCGCCGGACCGCTGTCGGTCGACTGCAGCTGCGGGAGCTGCGGTGCGGGCAGGGACGCGATCGTCTGCACCAGCTGCCCGAACGCCGGGTACCGGTCGGCGGCGTTCGCGATCGCGGCGGCGACGGGTGTGACGTCGACGGGTGCCGACCAGTTCGTCGGGTTCTCGGCGTTGGAGTCGGCCGAGAACGCGGAGACGGTGGCGGCGGTCGGCGAGGACGGGTCGACGGCGATGCCCGCGGTTCCGGTGGCGTCACCGACCCGCCAGCCGATGGTGCCGACGTACCCCTCGGGGTTGCCGTACTGGCGTCCGTTGACGGCCACCGGCACCGCACCGACCAGCGTGTCGGCGGCCGCATTCACCTCGACCACCGGCTTCGGCACGGGCAGGGCGGGGGCGACGGGTGCCTGGTGCGACTTCGGCATGTCGTCGGGGTCGATCCACACGGTCGCGGGCTGGGCGGCCTGCTCGGCGGGCACGGACTGCGCCGCGGGTGCCGGTTCCGCCGGAGCCTCGTCCTTCGCCAGATCGGGTGCGGCGGGTGCGGCCGTCTCGGCGCCCGGGACGGCCAGCGGCGCCTGCGGGGGAGCGGGTGTCGTCGTGGTCGGGGCCGCGGGGTCGGTGACACCCGGCTGGGACGTGCTCGGCGGCGTGGACGGGACCGTCACGCCGGGCTGCGACGTGGTGGGCGCCGCCGAGGGGTCGGTGACGCCCGGCTGCGACGTCGACGGTGGGGTGGTGGCCGGAGCGGCGTGTGCGGCCGCGGCCCCGAGCAGTGCGGCGGCGGACACCGAGATCGCGGCGGCCAGAGCGTGCATGCGGATTCTCAAGTCTTTGACTCCTGAAGTCGAACGGACATGGTTGATCGAACGGACTGGTGCTGACGAAGCAAACGCAAGAGAGATGCAGATCAGAGGCACCGAAAGAGGGAAGCGAGCACAGCAGAATGCCTCCACCGACACGGTGGATGTGTTGTTTCCCCGATGAGATCCGTCCGTGCTGCCGGCGCACTGCCGCAGCCGTCGTTCATCGCCCCCATGACCGCCCCCGGTTCTTTCTCTTCCCCCTACCGCGGCAAAGTACCAGACGGGCAACCGTTCCCGCGCCCCCGGATTCCGGTCAGGCCAGGCCCGCGGCCAGCTTCACCGTCAGATCGCGCAGCGGGCGGAGACGGCCGGTCATCGCGACGGCGGACATGGCGCGCGATCCGCGCACCAGCCGCCGGGTGGCGGGCCGACGCGTGCGGTCGTAGCGGCGCAGCGCCGTCTGAATGTCGGTGTCGGCGGTCAGGAATCGGCCGAGTGTGACGGCGTCGACGAGGGCCTCGCACGCGCCGCGGCCGAGGTTCGGCGCCATCGCGTGGGCGG
The DNA here is from genome assembly GCF_042802055.1 of Rhodococcus sp. NPDC057529. Taxonomy (NCBI): domain Bacteria; kingdom Bacillati; phylum Actinomycetota; class Actinomycetes; order Mycobacteriales; family Nocardiaceae; genus Rhodococcus; species Rhodococcus sp. NPDC057529. The sequence continues at coordinate 264,432 of NZ_JBHVEY010000006.1, read as the reverse complement.
CGTCGCCGAGCAGCGCCGTGGTGCCCGACCCGTACGACGGGAGGGCCGGTGACTCGTACAGGTCGTGGTGGAGCATCGCGCTGGGGGTGGCGGCCTCCAGGACGGCCCGGACGTCGGCGTGCCAGCCCCCGAACCGGGACCGGAGGAAGTCGAGGCCGCCGGGGTGCCCGGCCTCGGTGCGGATGCACGCGAACCAGTTGACGAGTTCGCCGTCGCGCGGGGTGATGCCGAAAAGTGCGTCTGCGTCCCAGGTTTCGCTCACGGTGTCGCGATGTCCGGGCACCCAGCCGCGCCAGGCGGTGGCTCCGACATAGCGCGGCTCGAATGTGTCGCCGAACAGTTGCGTGCGGGTCGGGCTGCGCAGACCGTCCGCGCCGATCACGACGTCGTGATCCGTCAGCGCGTCGAGGGCGGGAGCGGGGGTGCCGAACGAGATCATGCCGTCGGGGAGTGTCTCGGCGAGCGTGGCCAGCAGGGCGGGCCTCGACAGCAGGTAGGCGGTGCGGTCGCGGTTGTCGATGGTGCCGATCACGGATCCGTCGGGGCGCAGGAGCGAGCCGCGGTGCTGGGGTGATCCGAGGATGCGGACCTGATCGCCCGCGCCGATCGCGTCCAGCGCGTCGAGGGCCTGCGGCCACATGCCGAGCGCGGTGCCGGACGTGGGCAGGGCGTCGGCCCGCTCGAACACGTCGACGTGCCAGCCGGCGCGGGACAGGTAGCGGGCGACGGCGAGTCCACCGATGCCGCCGCCGAGGACTGCTGCGGAGTGGGTCATGACCACTACGCTACTACGGGTGTAGTGAGTTTACTACCGATGTAGTGTCGGGAACATGGCTGACAAACGGGAGCAGGTGCTCGACGCCGCCATCGCGCTTCTCGGCACGAAGGGGGTCCGGGCGCTCACGCATCGCGGCGTGGACGAACTGGCCGGGATGCCACAGGGATCGACGTCCAACTACTTCCGCAGCCGGGGCGCGCTGCTCGAGGGGATCGTCACACGGCTCGTCGAACGTGACCGGGAGGACTGGGAGACGTTCGCGCACCTCCGGCCCGAGAGCAGGGATGCGCTGGTCGATGCGCTGGCTGCCTTCGTGAGATTCTCCACCGGTCCCGACCGGGTCCGGACGAGCGCGCGCTACGCACTGTTCGTCGAGGCCTCCGTCACGCCGGGGCTGGACGCGAAGATCGGCGCGGCCCGGCGCGCACTCGTGGAGTGGGGCGCGGGCATGCTGGAACACGTGGGTTCGCGAAACCCCGCCTCGGACGCCGTGGTGATCACCGACTACCTGGACGGTGTCATCCTTCACCAGCTCACCGTCCCGGATCTCGATTTCGATCCGACTGCGGGAATTACAGCGCTCCTCCGCGCGCTCACTTAACATGTACTCAGTGCAGTCGGACGAGGTCCGCCCTCGACAATGCCCAGTTCAGAGGGTAAATAGGCCAACCTAAGTTGTGTTTCGTCAGGGGTTCTGAATTATCGTTTTCGTTACACGTTGGACCCACGAAAGTCCGACCCGACCGAAAAGCCACGTCGCCTGGTGCGAGGACCACACCCAGCGTGCTGCAAAAGGGCGATAGCCGATCGGTGGTGCCGAGCACGTCGTGACGGCACCTGCATTGCAAGTTGATGGCCATCAGCGCTGCTGGTCGTCGGTGCATCTTTTGGCATACGAAGGCTAGGTATGAAGCAACTTCCAGGCCCCCAGGGGCTGTATCACCCGTCGAACGAGCACGACTCCTGTGGTGTCGCGTTCGTCGTGGACATGAAGGGCCGCCGCAGCAGGGACATCGTCGAAAAGGCGATCACCGCGCTGGTGAACCTCGAGCACCGTGGTGCCGCGGGCTCCGAACCCAACACGGGTGACGGCGCCGGCATCCTCCTCCAGGTCCCGGACAAGTTCTTCCGCGCCGTGGTCGACTTTCCGCTGCCCGCGGAAGGCACGTACGCCACCGGCATCGCGTTCCTGCCGCAGAGCAAGGCCGACGCGCAGCGTGCCGCCGAAGCCGTCGAGAAGATCGTCGAGAGCGAGGGCCTGAAGGTCCTCGGCTGGCGTGAGGTCGCGACCGACGACTCGTCGCTCGGCGCCCTTGCCCGCGACGCCATGCCGACGTTCCGGCAGATCTTCATCGGCAGCGAGAACGACGCCCTCAGCGGACTCGACCTCGAGCGCCGCGCCTACGTCGTCCGTAAGCGCACCGAGCACGAACTGGGCAGCGAAGGCGCAGGCAAGGACGGCCCCGGTCGCGAGACCGTGTACTTCCCGAGCCTGTCGAGCCAGACGTTCGTCTACAAGGGCATGCTCACGACCCCCCAGCTCAAGGGCTTCTACCTGGACCTGCAGGACGAGCGCCTCGAGTCGGCCCTCGGCCTCGTGCACTCGCGCTTCTCCACCAACACGTTCCCATCGTGGCCGCTGGCCCACCCGTTCCGGCGCGTGGCCCACAACGGTGAGATCAACACCGTCACCGGCAACGAGAACTGGATGCGCGCCCGTGAGGCGCTCATCGACAGCGACATCTTCGGCGGTCGCGATCAGTTGGAGAAGATTTTCCCGGTCTGTACGAAGGGTGCCAGCGACACGGCGCGCTTCGACGAGGTGCTCGAGATGCTGCACCTCGGTGGCCGCAGCCTGCCGCACGCCGTGCTGATGATGATCCCGGAAGCCTGGGAACGGCACGAGAGCATGGACCCCGCACGCCGGGCGTTCTACCAGTACCACTCGTCGCTCATGGAGCCGTGGGACGGACCGGCGTCGGTGTGCTTCACCGACGGCACCGTCATCGGCGCCGTCCTCGACCGCAACGGCCTGCGCCCGTCCCGCCTCTGGGTGACCGACGACGACCTCGTCGTCATGGCGTCCGAGGTCGGCGTCCTGCCGATCGACCCGGCCACCGTCGTGAAGAAGATCCGGCTGCAGCCCGGCCGCATGTTCCTCGTCGATACCGCCGAGGGTCGCATCATCAGCGACGACGAGATCAAGTCGGAACTGGCCGCCGAGCACCCCTACCAGGAGTGGCTCGATCAGGGTCTGACCCACATGAACGACCTGCCGGACCGCCCGTACACCTACATGTCGCACGAGCGCGTCGTTCTGCGTCAGCAGATGTTCGGGTACACCAACGAGGAGGTCAACCTCCTCGTCAAGCCGATGGCGATCTCCGGTGCCGAGGCTCTCGGCTCCATGGGTACCGACACTCCGATCGCCGTGCTGTCGTCGCGGTCGCGGATGCTGTTCGACTACTTCTCGCAGCTGTTCGCGCAGGTCACGAACCCGCCGCTCGACGCCATCCGCGAGGAGGTCGTCACCAGCCTCGGCGGCACCATCGGCCCCGAGCACGACCTGCTGCACCCCACCGCGGAGTCCTGCCGGCAGATCTTCCTGCCGCAGCCGATCCTGCACAACGACGACCTGTCGAAGCTCATTCACGTCAACGACGACGGCGAATTCCCGAACTTCCGCAGCGTCATCGTCCGCGGTCTGTACCCGGTGGCCGAGGGCGGAGCGGGCCTGCGCAAGGCCCTCGACGACGTCCGCTACCAGGTGTCGGAGGCCATCGCCGGTGGTGCGCGCCTCGTCGTCCTGTCCGACCGTGAGTCGAACGAGACGTACGCGCCCATCCCGTCGCTGCTGCTGACGTCGGCCGTGCACCACCACCTGGTGCGCGAGAAGACCCGCACCAAGGTCGGTCTCATCGTCGAGGCCGGCGACGCCCGCGAGGTGCACCACATGGCGCTCCTCATCGGTTTCGGTGCGGCGGCGGTCAACCCGTACATGGCGTTCGAGACCGTCGACGAGGCCGTCCGCAACAACGAGTTGCAGGGCGTCACCCTCGACAAGGCCATCCAGAACTACATCAAGGCCGCGGGCAAGGGTGTGCTCAAGGTGATGTCCAAGATGGGCATCTCCACCCTGGCGTCCTACACCGGCGCCCAGCTGTTCCAGGTCATCGGCCTGTCGCAGGAACTGGTCGACGAGTACTTCACCGGCCTGCAGTCGAGCCTCGGCGGCATCGGCCTCGACCAGATCGCCGCCGACGTCGCCGTCCGCCACGCGAACGCGTACCTGGACCGTCCCGAGGAGCGCGCGCACCGCGAGCTCGAGGTGGGCGGCGAGTACCAGTGGCGTCGTGAGGGCGAGTACCACCTGTTCAACCCGGACACGGTGTTCAAGCTGCAGCACTCCACGCGCACCGGGCAGTACGAGGTGTTCAAGGAGTACACGAAGCTGGTCGACGACCAGTCCGAGCGCCTCGCAGCGCTGCGCGGCCTCTTCGAGTTCAAGAAGGGCGTGCGCGAGCCCGTCCCGCTGGACGAGGTCGAGCCCGCCACCGAGATCGTCAAGCGCTTCTCGACCGGTGCGATGAGCTACGGCTCCATCTCCGCCGAGGCGCACGAGACGCTCGCCATCGCCATGAACCGCCTCGGCGGTCGCTCCAACTCCGGTGAGGGCGGCGAGAGCCCGGCCCGGTTCACGCCGGACGAGAACGGTGACTGGCGCCGGTCCGCGATCAAGCAGGTCGCGTCGGGACGCTTCGGTGTCACGTCGCACTACCTGACGAACTGCACCGACATCCAGATCAAGATGGCGCAGGGAGCGAAGCCCGGTGAGGGCGGCCAGCTGCCGGCGCACAAGGTGTACCCGTGGGTGGCCGAGGTCCGGCACTCCACGCCCGGTGTCGGGCTGATCTCGCCGCCGCCGCACCACGACATCTACTCGATCGAGGATCTCGCGCAGCTGATCCACGACCTGAAGAACGCCAACCCGCAGGCCCGGATCCACGTGAAGCTGGTGTCCGAGGTCGGTGTCGGCACCGTCGCCGCGGGTGTGTCCAAGGCACACGCGGACGTCGTGCTGATCTCCGGTCACGACGGTGGCACCGGTGCCACCCCGCTGACGTCGATGAAGCACGCGGGCGCACCCTGGGAGCTCGGCCTCGCCGAGACCCAGCAGACGCTGCTGCTGAACGGTCTGCGCGACCGCATCGTCGTGCAGGTCGACGGCCAGCTCAAGACGGGCCGCGACGTCATGGTCGCCGCGCTGCTCGGTGGCGAGGAGTTCGGTTTCGCGACCGCGCCGCTGGTGGTGTCGGGTTGCATCATGATGCGGGTCTGCCACCTCGACACCTGCCCCGTGGGTGTCGCGACGCAGAACCCGGTGCTGCGCAAGCGGTTCAACGGCAAGCCGGAGTTCGTGGAGAACTTCTTCCTCTTCATCGCCGAAGAGGTGCGCGAGCTTCTCGCGGAGCTCGGCTTCCGCACCCTCGACGAGGCCGTCGGGCAGGTGGACGTCCTCGACACCACGAAGGCGCTCGCGCACTGGAAGGGCAGCAAGGCCGGCAACCTCGACCTGTCGCCGATCCTGCACGAGACCGAGTCGGCGTTCATGGACCAGGACCTGTACTGCACGGGCACCCAGGATCACGGCCTCGACAAGGCGCTCGACCAGCAGCTGATCGTCCAGAGCCGCAACGCTCTCGACAAGGGCGAGAAGGTCACGTTCGAGTCGCCGATCACCAACGTCAACCGGACGGTCGGCACCATGCTCGGCCACGAGGTGACGAAGGCGTACGGCGGCGACGGACTGCCGGACAACACGATCGACATCACGTTCACCGGTTCGGCCGGTAACAGCTTCGGTGCGTTCGTCCCCAAGGGCATGACCCTGCGCCTGCACGGCGACGCCAACGACTTCGTCGGCAAGGGCCTGTCCGGTGGACGCCTCGTGGTGCGCCCGCCGCTGGAGACCGCGCCCGGGTTCGTCGCCGAGGACAACATCATCGGCGGCAACGTGATCCTGTTCGGTGCCACGAGCGGTGAGGCTCTGCTCCGCGGTGTCGTGGGCGAGCGGTTCGCGGTCCGCAACTCCGGTGCCACCGCCGTCGTCGAAGGTGTCGGCGACCACGGTTGCGAATACATGACCGGCGGAAAGGTCGTCATCCTCGGTGCGACGGGACGCAACTTCGGTGCCGGCATGTCCGGTGGTGTCGCGTACGTCTACAACCCCGACAAGGCGTTCGAGGACAACCTGAACACCGAACTGGTGGATCTCGAGGACCTGACGGGTGACGACTTCACCTGGCTGAAGTCCGCCATCGAGCGTCACCGCGACGAGACGGGCTCCGAGGTTGCCGCGCGCATCCTCTCCGACTGGTCGCAGCAGGTCAATCATTTCGCGAAGGTCATGCCCCGCGATTACAAGAAGGTGCTCCTGGCCATCGAGGCCGCGAAGAAGGATGGAAAGAACGTGGACGAGGCAGTGATGGAGGCAGCTCGTGGGTGATCCAAGCGGCTTCCTGAAGCACACGTCGCGCGAACTTCCGGTTCGCAGGCCGGTGCCGTTGCGTCTGCTCGACTGGAACGAGGTCTACGAGGAGTTCTCGTCGGACACCCTGAAGACTCAGGCCAGCCGGTGCATGGACTGCGGTATCCCGTTCTGCCACAACGGCTGTCCGCTGGGGAACCTGATTCCCGAGTGGAACGACCTGGTGTACAAGGACCGGTGGCACGACGGCATCGAGCGTCTGCACGCGACCAACAACTTCCCGGAGTTCACCGGGCGGCTGTGCCCCGCACCCTGTGAGGCGTCGTGCGTCCTGGGCATCAACCAGGACCCCGTCACCATCAAGCAGGTCGAGGTCGAGCTCATCGACCGCGCCTTCGACGAGGGCTGGGTCAAGCCGGTGCACCCGACGCGTTCGACGGGCAAGAAGGTCGCCGTCGTCGGTTCCGGTCCCGCGGGTCTCGCTGCAGCGCAGCAGCTGACGCGCGCCGGGCACATGGTCACCGTGTTCGAGCGGGCCGACCGCATCGGCGGGCTCCTGCGGTACGGCATCCCCGAGTTCAAGATGGAGAAGCGGCACATCGATCGCCGTCTCGACCAGATGAACTCCGAGGGCACCGTCTTCAAGACGGGTGTCAACGTGGGTGTCGACATCACCGCGGACGCACTGCGCGCGCAGTTCGACGCCGTGGTCCTGGCCGGCGGTGCCACCGAGGCCCGCGACCTGCCGATCCCCGGCCGCGAGCTGGACGGCATCCACCAGGCGATGGAATTCCTGCCGATCGCCAACCGCGTGCAGCTCGGCGATCTGGAGCAGCCGACCATCACCGCGGAGGGCAAGAAGGTCGTCATCATCGGTGGCGGCGACACCGGCGCGGACTGCCTGGGCACCTCGCACCGCCAGGGTGCCGAGAGCGTTCACCAGTTCGAGATCATGCCGAGACCGCCCGAGACCCGCGCCGAGCACACCCCGTGGCCGACGTACCCGTTGATGTACCGCGTCGCGTCCGCTCACGAGGAAGGCGGCGAACGCCTCTTCTCCGTGAACACGGAACGGTTCGTCGGTGCCGACGGCAAGGTGACCGCACTGAAGGCCCACGAGGTCGAGATGAAGTCGGGTCGTTTCGAGAAGGTCGAGGGCTCGGACTTCGAGCTCGAGGCCGACCTCGTTCTGCTGGCGATGGGCTTCGTCGGACCCGAGAAGCCGGGCCTGCTCACGGATCTCGGCGTCGACCTCAACGAGCGCGGCAACGTCGCCCGCTCCGCGAAGTGGGCCACCAACGTCGACGGTGTCTTCGTGGCCGGCGACATGGGACGCGGACAGTCGCTGATCGTGTGGGCCATCGCCGAGGGTCGCTCCGCGGCCGCAGCGGTCGATACGTACCTCGAGGGCAAGACGGCGCTGCCGTCTCCGATCGAGACCACCACCGCCCCGCAGCGGTAGCTGTAACCGCCAGTACAATCCGCACCCCGGTAGGTTTTCCTACCGGGGTGCCGGTTTATCGTGCGGGGGTCACGTTCGGTCGGTAACGTTCATTTACCGATCGTGCATCTTTAGGTCACGTCGTCCTGGCAGCATCCCGTCTGCTGGACGGCGAAGGGGAGAACAGGTTGATGCCATGGCAATGAGACGGGTTATCGCATTCTTGACCGCAGTGGCCGCTGCCGCGGCCATCCCGGTGGTGTCGGGGGTGGTGGGTACGAGCGCAGTGGCGAACGCGGACCCCTGCCCGAGCCTGTACGTGGTCGCCATTCCGGGGACGTGGGAAACGTCCACCAAGGCCAATGTCAAGCCGACTCCGGGTCTGCTGTCCGCGGTCACCAACGGCCTGCCGTCGTCGATCCGCACCGATTACGTCACGTACGCCGCCACGGCGTTCCCGTGGGAGTCGGACGTGTACGGGCGCTCGAAGGCGCAGGCGGTCACCAACGCCAAGGGCATGTTGTCGTCGATGGCGCAGCAGTGCCCGGACACGAAGCTGTCGATCATCGGCTACAGCCAGGGCGCCGACGCCGCGGGTGATCTCGCCGCGGAGATCGGCACCGGCCTCGGTGTCGTTCCGGCCGACAAGATCGCGGCCGTCGGACTCGTCTCCGATCCGCGGCGGTCGCCGACCGACGCCCTCGTCGGCCCCGCCGTGGCCGGCAGCGGCGCCGGCGGTCCCCGCATCGGCGGGTTCGGCTGGGTCAGCCAGAACACGCGCACGTTCTGCGCGTACGGCGACCTGTACTGCTCCACGCCGAAGGACGACTTCGTGACACGGTTCGCGGGCTTCCTCGCGCAGACGTCGGATCCGACGCCGTCGCTGTTCGGCCGGTACCAGGAAGAGGCCCTCGCGATCTGGAACGATCTCCTCGCGGTCGGCGGTGTGCCCGCGCTGATGGCTCAGCTGGACGAGCCGTCCAACGAGAAGCGCATCGACGAACTCGAGCAGTTCTACAAGTCGCAGGCCCACCAGGACTACACCAGCTACGCCGTCGACGGTGCGGGTACGCCCGCCACGACGTGGCTGAGGAACTGGTTGCGCGACATCGCGTGAGTTCCACCGAAGGCGGCGGGGGATGATGTCCAGCGTGACTGACACCCCCGCCGCCTTCGTCGGCTACGACGCCTTCGTGACCGTCCGGTGGTCCGACATGGATGCCTTTCAGCACGTCAACCACGCACGGATGGTGACGCTGCTGGAGGAGGCCCGGATCGACTGGCTGCTCAGTGAGGGCAGCGAGAACTCGTCGCTCATCACGAGCGCGTTCATCGCCGACATCCACGTGAAGTACCGGGCGCAGTTGCGGCATTCCGACAGCCCGCTGCGGGTCACGATGTGGATCGCCCAGCACCGGGCCGTCGATTTCACCATCGGCTACGAGGTTCGTGGCGCCCGTGCCGCGCTCACCGACCCGCCCGCCGTCACCGCGACCACGCAGATGGCCGTCGCGGACGTCGATGCCCAGCGGCTACGCCGCATCACTCCCACCGAGCGCGAGTACCTGGCCCGCTGGTCCCGCACGTGAGCGGCAAAGTGTGTTCCGGGACGCTTTCCCACTCACGTGCGGAGGGCGTCGGGGGCCGGTAGGGGAAGGTCGGGATCGAGGACGACGCCGCGGCCGCGCATGGTGGTGTCGACCAGTGCCCACGCCCACGCGGCGAGCTGTTCGGTCAGGGTGCCGACGTCGGTGCCGCCCGGTCGTTCGATCCAGTCCACCGCCACCGACTCGACCATCCCGATCAGCGCGTTGGCCAGAGGCGTCGCGGTGGCAGGGGTGCCGAGCGCATCCAGGTAGGGGCGGAGCATGTCGGCGACGGCGGTGGTGATGGCCCGTCGCACCTCTTCGGCGGCGGGGGAGAACGACATCAGGTAGCGGTACAGGTTGGCGTGTTCGGTGACCCAGTCGAGGTGGGTGCGGGCGGCGCGGGTGAGGATCGCGTGCGGCGCGCCGTCGATGGTGATCACGGGCGCGTATTCGAGGAGCATCATCGCGGCGACCCGGCGTGCGACGGCGTTCCGGAGGTCGGTGCTGTCTTCGAAGTGCCGGTAGATGCGCGTGCGCGCGACCTCGGCGTAGACGGCCATCGTCGCGACCGACACGTCGGGACCTTCTTCGGCGATGGCGACGAGTGCTCGTTCGACGAACTCCGAGCGCCGCTTCTCGCGTTGGCCGCGCCAACGGGCAGCGCGCCCGTCACCGGCGTCTTGCTGGGGGTTCGTCATCGAATCGAATCGTAGTCTTCCCTGCGGCGGTGTTTCCGTATAGCGTCACCAGTATGCGGTACATCGATGTACCACACACTCTGCAGCTCGGACGCCGACACGTTGGGAACACCGCCTTGTCCATTCAGCTCTGCCTGTCCGGCCCCCGCAGGCCCGGGCGTTCGATGATCGGGTTGCGCAGCGCCACGGTGATCGTCGTCCCGCCCCCGATGGCGTTCGAATACCTCGCCGACGCGGAGACCGTGCTCGGCCCGGTCACGCTGCCGTCCCGCGGCCGGATCACCGCGTCGGATCCGGGTCGCCGCCTCGTCGTCGAGGCCGATCACGGCGTGCACGAATCGGTCTGGACGTTCGCCGCCCTCAGCGAGGACGAAACGGAACTCACCGTCGACTTCCGCTACCACTCACCCGGCAGGCCGGCCGGACAACTGCTCGGCGGGGTGGCCGCACCGGTCGTGTGGCAAGCGCTGCGCCGCGCGCAGGTCGCATTGAAGGACCGGATGGAAACCCTCTACTACGAGCCCGCCGACCGGGCCGGTCTCGACCGAAGGAGAGCATGACGTGGGATTCTCGGCAGCGGGCCGGACGGTCCTGATCACCGGGGCGGCAATGGGGATGGGACGGCTCTTCGCCCGCCTCGCGGCCGCCGACGACGCCGCCGCGGTCGTGTTGTGGGACATCGACGCCGACGGGCTCGAACGCACCGCACAGGAGCTGCGCGAATCGGGGTGTGCTGTCAGTGCGCGGGTCGTCGACGTCGGCGACCTCGACTCGGTCCGCACCGCGGCCGCCGAGGTGAGGGGTGCGTTCGGCCGTCCCGACGTGCTCGTCAACAACGCCGGGGTGGTGCGCGGCAAGTACTTCTGGGAGCACGACCACGAGTCGGACACGAAATTCGTGATGGACGTCAACACGCTCGCGCCGATGTACGTCACCAACGAGTTCCTGCCCGCCATGATCGAGGACCGCGGCCGGGAGTGCCGCATCGTGAACATCGCGTCGGCCGCCGGGACCGTCGCGACGCCGAGAATGGCGGTGTACGCGGCGTCGAAATGGGCCGTCCTGGGGTGGAGCGATTCGCTGCGACTCGAACTGGTCCAGGCCGGCCACGGGCACGTCAAGGTCACGACGGTGTGCCCGAGTTACATCTCGACCGGCATGTTCGACGGCGTGAAGAACCCGCTGTTCGCCCCGATCCTCAGCCCGGAAGACGTCACGGTCCGGTCGTGGCTGGCGATGCGGCAGGGCACGCCGCTGCTGATGCTGCCGCGGTCGCTGTACCTGTCGCGGGTCGCGAAAGCCGTCCTGCCGGTGCGTGCCTGGGACCGCCTGGCCGACCGGCTCGGTGTCTATCACAGCATGGACGCCTACACCGGCCGGGTGCAGGCGCCCACTCTCTGACGTCTCGGATCAGCCGAGGTCGAGGCGGGCGCCGAGCCGCATGCTGCCCGGCGCGAGGCGGCTCAGCGCGCGCCCGAACTTGGCTTCGGACGTGACGGGGACGACGGCCTTGTCGGACTTGACGGCCTTCACGATCTGGGTCGCCACCCGGTCCGGGGTGAAACCACGTTTGCGATAGAGCTGGTCGGTGCGGTCGCGCATCTTCGCCTGCTCCTCCGGGGTGGCGCCGGCGAAGTCGGTGGCCTGGATGATGTTGGTGTGGACGAGTCCCGGGCAGATGGCGCTGACGCCGATGCCGTGATTCACCAATTCCGCTCGGAGACAATCCGAGAGCATGAACACCGCGGCCTTGCTCGTCGCGTACGCGGTGAGTCGCTTTTGCGGCGTGAACGCCGCGGCGGACGACAGGTTCACGATGTGCCCGCCGGTTCCGCGTTCGATCATCTGCTCGGCGAACGCGCGGCAACCGTAGACGACTCCCCAGAAGTTCACGTCCATCACCCGCTCGAAGTCCTTCTGCGGCGTCTTCGTGAACGTTCCCGAATATCCGATTCCGGCGTTGTTGATCACGACGTCGGGGGTGCCGTGCTCGGCCTGCACCGTCTCCGCGAAGCGCTGCACCTCGTCCTCCACCGCGACATCCACCTGATACGCGTGGGAGCCGCCACCGAAGATGGCGACGGCGCCGCCGCCCTTCATCTGGGCGGAGTTGATGAGATCGGAGGTCTGCTGCGCGGATTCGAGATCGCGATCGGCGACCACCACCACGGCACCTTCGGACGCGAACGCCAGCGCGGTCTCGCGCCCGATCCCACTGCCGCCGCCGGTGACGACGACGAGAGTGCCGTCGAGATCCCGCAGACGGTGATGCTTCCGTGCACCGCTGCGCCAGGCCCTGACTTCGCCGAGAAGACTCATGTGACCATCTTGTCCGAGTACGGTCGTTTGTGTGCTGATCTGGTACGTCAGCTATGGGTCGAACATGGCTGCGACGCGTCTGACCTGCTACCTGCGTGGTGGGCGCCCGGCCGGGGGCAACCTCGTGCACGCGGGCGCCCGCGACGCGCGTGCCCCACGGGCGTCGATGCCGGTGGTGATACCCGGCACGGTGTTCTTCGCGGGAGAGTCGCGGATCTGGGGCGGCGGCCGCGCGTTCTACGACCCCGACGCACCCGGCACCGTCGCGGCCCGCGCCTTTCTGGTGACGCGGGAACAGTTCGAGGACATTCACGCGCAGGAACCCGCCTGCTACGACCGCCTGGTCACGGTCGGATGCCGCAACGGCGTCCCCATGCGCACGTTCACCACCCGCGCCCGCGGCGACGTCGTCGCCAGGAATGCGCCCGCGCCCGCCTATCTCGCGACCATCGCGGACGGTCTCCGTGAGGCGCACGGCTGGGACGAACCGAAGGTCACCGATTATTTGACGCGACTTCGGGTTTCCTAGCCGACCCAACTGTGCTTACGTGAGACGGGCCACACGAGGTGGCGTTCACGAAAGGGAGTCGATGTCCGATCTGCATGTCGTAGCGACCATTCCTGCCAAGCCCGGCTCCGAGGACATTGTGGGCGGCGGACTGTCCGCGCTGGCCGCGGAGAGCCGCAAGGAGGAGGGCTGCATCTCGTACGAGGTCTTCGAATCGGCCGCGGTCGCGGGAACCTTCGTCACCGTGGAGGTGTGGACCGGCCAGGAGGCGCTCGACGCGCACATGCAGTCGCCGCACTTCCAGGCCGCACTCGGGACGTTCGGTGAGCACCTCGCCGGGGCACCGGGAATCCACCCGCTGAAGCCGGTTTCCTAGAGTCACATTTCGTGACCACACCACTCACCGTCATCGCCCCCGAAGGTCCGGTCCGCGGCGGCGTCGTCGTCATCCAGGAGGCGTTCGGCGTCACCGAGCACATCGTCGACGTCTGCCGTCGTTTCGCCGTGGCCGGGTATCACGCCGTCGCGCCGCACCTGTTCCACCGGGGCGGGTATCCGGTGCTGGCCTACGACGACCTGAAGTCGGCGATGTCGCTGATCGGTGAGCTCACCGCGGAGCACATCGACGAGGACGTCGACGGGGCCGTCGCGGCTCTGTCGGCGGCCTCGATCGAACCGCGGAACACGGCGATCGTCGGATTCTGCATGGGCGGGACGGTCGCGTTCCACACGGCGACCCGCCTCGACCTGGGCGCGGCGGCGAGTTTCTACGGCGGCGGCATCGCGAAGGGGCGGTTCGGGTATCCGACGCAACTCGACGCCGCCGGCCGTCTCCGGACGCCGTGGCTGGGCCTGTTCGGCGACCGCGATAAGGGGATCCCGGCCGAGGAGGTCGAGGAACTGCGCACCGCCGCCGCCCACGCACCGGTCGACACCGACATCGTCCGCTACCCCGAGGCCGAACACGGCTTCCACTGCGACGACCGGCCCGCCGTGTACGACGAGGCGGCCGCCCGGGACGGATGGGCGCGAACGCTGCAGTGGTTCGGCACCCACGTCGACGGAACACGCGCAGCCGGAACCGACTGATCGCCGCCGAATCTCCTCGGGTGTACGGCAACGCGACATTCGTCCACGAATCAGACAGATCACGGCGTGTTGCGTTCGCCGCGTCTCGGGCGCCGCGTTTCCGCAGGTTTCGACGCCGGTGCGTCGCCGGGAATACGATGTGCGTCACAGGAGTACGTCGAAAACCCCGCCTGACGTGGCGTCCGGTCTCCTTCCTGCGCGAGACCCGTAATCGAACCGTTATAGTCGGCGGCATGACTTCAGTTCTCGGTGTATCCGTCGGCGCCAGCGCGGTGCGCTTCGCGTGCCACGACGCCGTGAGCCTCGAAACCCCGACCTTCCAATCACGGTCGGTGACCGCAACACTCGAACGACCGGCGGAACTGGCCGCCGAGTCCATCGGGACGGTGCTCGCCGAGCGGGACGAGGCCGACGAGGTGGAGGCCATCGGCGTCGCGTACCAGGACGACGCGCAGGCCGGTGCCATGCAGGCCGCGATGGCGCGGCTGCAGATCGGCAACTTCCAACTGGTCCCCGAAGTCACCGCCGCGCTGCAGATGCTGGAGATGTCCGGGGAACTCGGTGACCACGCCACGCTCGTGTTCTACGACCTCGGCAGTTCGGGTCTCACCGTCACCGTCCTCGACCGCGACACCGGCATGGTGCTGAGTAGTGCCCGCTCGGATCAGATCAGCGGCGACCTCGTCGACCGGCTGATCTGCGACAACCAACTCGAACTGCACCGCTTCGCGCACCCCGCCGACGCTGCGGCCGCCTTCGCGCTCGCCGCGCGGTGCCGCGACGCGAAAGAGCAGCTGTCCAGCAACGGCGCCGTGTGCATGCCCGGCGAGGGCGGTCTGCTGCTTTTGTCGCAGGACACCTTCGATTCGCTCATCGTGGGTCCCGTCGAGACGTCGGCGCGCCTCACGCGCGAGGTCATCCGCCGCTCGGGACGCGTCCCCGACGCCGCGGTGCTGATCGGCGGCGGCGCGCACATTCCCTTGGTCGCGTCGGTGATGGAGTCCTGGCTCGACCTTCCCGTGATCGTCCCCGCGCAGCCCGAATTGGTGGCGGCCGAGGGTGCGGCCCTGCTGGCGCTCCCGACGTTCGACGAGTTCCTGGTACCTCTGCCCCAGCCGGAGCACGAGCCGGAGCCGGCGCACGAGCCGGAACTGGAGCTGGAACCCGAACCGGAACCGGAGACGCAGGCCCTGTGGGCCTCGTCCCCGCACTCGAACTCGGACGAGGTGATCGCCCCGGCCCGGAAGCGTCGTGGCCTCGTCCTCGCAGGCGTTGGCGTGGTCGCCGCGGTCGGTCTCGGACTCGGCTTCGGCATCGACCTTCTGCAGGGTTCCGAGGAGGACGCGCAGCCGGCCGCGACGGAGGCGCCCGCCGCGCAGCAGGCGGCACCGCCGCAGCCCACGACGACCGCGGAAGTCCCCGCGCCCGTGGAGGCGGCTCCGTCGGTGGTCGACGAGCAGCCGGTGATCCCGCCGCAGACCGAGGTGCGCAGCACGTACCAGCCGCAGACGTGGATGCAGAGTCCGACGCAGGCGCCGGCCGCTCCCGACACGCAGAGCGTCGCGCCGACCGACACGTCGGCTCCGCCGACGACGACGGAACCCGCTCCGCTGATCCCGGGTCTGCCGCAGTTCCAGATGCCGACGATTCCGCCGCCCGCTCCGTTGGAATTGCCGCGGATCCCCGGGCTCTGATCCGTTATAACGACGGCGGTCGTCGCGAGGCCCCGACATGCTTGTCGTGACCAAACCGTTATAGTCTGGTCATGGTTTCAGTTCTGGGTGTATCCGTCGGTGCCAGCGCGGTGCGCGTGGCGTTCCCGGACGACGAGGGGGCCGTATTCCGGTCGTTTCCCGTGGATTCTGCTCACACCCACCCGGAACAGCTGGTTGCCGATTCCATCGAAACGGTGATGGCCCAATGCCCTGCCGCCGACGAGGTGCAGGCGATCGGTGTCGCGTATCGCGATCAGGCGCAAGCCGCTGCCGTGCAGGCCGCGATGGGCGACTGCCGGCTGGTCCCGGAGGTGACGGCGGTGCTCCGGCAGCTCGAGGCGTCGGGACAGCTCGACGACCATTCGACGCTCGTGTTCTACGACCTCGGCAGTTCCGGCCTCACCGTCACGGTCGTCGACCGGCACACCGGGGAGGCCCTCGCCGCGGCACGGACCGAGGAGATCAGCGGCGACGGCATCGACCGCTTGATCCGCGACCACCAGCTCGAGCAGGAACGCATTGCCCGCCCGGTCGACGAGGCCGCGGAGTGGGCGCTTACCGAGCGCTGCCGGCGGGCCAAGGAGGAACTGTCCACCAACACCGCGGTCTGCGTGCCCGGCGACGGCGGTCTGCTGCTGCTCTCGCAGGACAATCTCGATTCGCTCATCGTCCGCCCGGTGGAGGCGTCGGCGCGTCTGGCGCGTGAAGTGATCGACTCGTCCGGACGCAGACCGGACGCGGTGGTTCTGATCGGGGGCGGCGCGCACATCCCGCTGGTGGCGTCGCTGATGGAGTCGTGGCTCGCGCTCCCGGTGATCGTGCCCGCACAACCCGAACTGGTCGCGGCGGAAGGTGCCGCGGTGCTGGCGCAGGAGTACTCGGGCCGGGTCGGGGCCCCGTCTGCCGCCGGGAGGTTCGCCAAGCCGGTGATCCGGGCCGGTGCGCTGGCCGGTGGTGCGCTGGCGGTCGTCGCGGTGATCGGTCTCGGTCTCGGTTACGGCAACCAGTTGCGGGGCGCGGAGGGCGAAGCGCAACCCGCCGCCACGCAGCCGAGCGCGGAGGAGGCGTCACCGTCGCCCGCGCCGTCGCCGGTGGCGCCGCCGCCGGCCGCGGTGTCGATTCCGGAGCCGGCCCAGGAGGAGGCGAGTGTGCCGGAACCGGCGCCCGCACCGGCCCCCGCCCCGCGGCCCCTCATTCCCGGTCTGCCGCAGATTCAGCTGCCGACCCTCCCACCGCCCCCGCCGCTACCGCCGCTGCCCCGGATTCCGGGCCTCTAGCGGATCGGGGCGGGTGCTACCGGCGCAGCATGTCCCGGACGTGGCCGGTCTCGTTGACCGACGCGACCCGTCGCTCGCCGTTGCGGGAGACGAGCACCCGCGTGACGGACACGTACTCGATTGGGAACACGAGAGGCCGGTCGAGGCCGAGAAGCTGCTGCAGGAACACGTTGACGACGCCGCCGTGGGCGAACACCGCGACGGTGTCCTCGTGGCCGGACTCGTCGACGATGCGGCCGAGGGACTCGAACACCCTGGTGCGGAATGCGTCGGCGTCGACGGACTCGGGGAACTCGCCTGCCCGGATGCGTGCGTAGGCCTCCGGTGCCCGTGCCTCCGCTTCGTGGAACGGGATGTAGTGGTCGAGGTCGTAGTCGTATTCCGCGAGCCCGACGTATTCGGTGACGGGAAGGTTGAGCGCCTCGGCGACCGGCGCCGCCGTCTCGAGTGCGCGGCGTTGCGGGCTGCTCACGATCCGGGCGATGCGGTACGGGGCCAGCGCGGCGGGCAGCCGCTTGGCCTGGGCGTGACCTTCCTCGGTCAGTGCGGGGTCCGCGCGCCCGTCGGACGCGGTGACGAGCTCGGGCAGCGCGTGGCGGATCAATAGCAGTTGCACGCAGCTCAGCTTGCCAGCTCCCGCACCAGCGCCGCGATCTGGCCGGGCTGATCGATCATCGCGTGGTGGTGCGCGGGGCGCACGACGCGGAATGTGGCGCCCAGGAATTGCGCGAACTGCTTCTGCGTGCGGATCCACGCCGACCCCCAGGGCGTCGGGCGTCCGGTGTGGGCGGCGGCCACGACGGCGGGCGCCGTGATCGTCGTGGTCTCGCGCAGCGCGGCCAGTTCCTGGGCCAGCGCCGGGTACGACGCGTTCTCGACGATCGAGGATTCGAGGTATGCGGGCTCGCGGTAGATCCGCTCGACCCACCGGCGGGTGTCGGGGGCGACCCCGCCGGGTGGGGTCGAATGGTTCAGGACCCGGCGGACCGTGGGGCCGAGAAGTTTCTGCAGTCCCACCGCGCTGGCCGCCCGGGCCACCCGCCTGCCTGCCGTGACGCGCCACCGGGTCGGGATCACGCGGTGCGGGCGGGTGGTGACGGTGGCGTCGAGCAGGATCACGCCGCCGGTCCGCTCGGGGTACAGCCGCGCGAACGCCTCGACGTAGATGCCGCCGAGCGAGTGGCCGACGAGCACCGCCGGCGTGGTCACCCGAAGCGCGTCGAGAACGCCGGCGATTCTGTCGGCCTCACCGCGAGCGGACGGCCGCTCGGCGGACGGCGGACTGAGTCCGTACCCGGGTCGATCGATCCGCACGACGAGGCAGGTCTCGGACAGCAGTTCGACCACGTCGTCCCAGTCGAACCAGTTCCCGCCGAGGCCGCCGTAGAGGACGACGGGTGGGCCGTCGCCGTCGATCACCACGTGTACTCCCGCGACCATTTCCCCAGGACGTTTCACGTGGAACCATCCCTTTCCGGGGTGACGTGAATCACGCTGAGCGCCACGAAGATCAGCCACCCGCAGAACGCGAGCAGTTGGACGCGCTGGCCGAGCCCGAGCCAGGCGTCCTGTTGGCCGCGCAGTCCGGCGGCCGTCAGCGTCCACACCGTGCCCCCGACGAACACGATCGCCACGGCCCCGCCGGTCAGTTTCAACCAGGTCGGCCAGCCGTACCGGAACGCGGCCAGCAGGAACGCGAGGCACGACACCACGGCTCCCGTCGACGCGGACGCGCTGGTCATGGCGTGTAGATCGTGGGTGAGCGGCAGGTGCCCGGCGGATTCGCGCGCGGCGCACACGGCGTCGGTGGTGGCCGCGCAACTCATCGGCAGGCGCGAATCGGCGATGGTCGCGGCAGCGAACACGATCAGCGCGACCCAACCGACCGCCGTCACCCAGCCCTGGGAGTACCGCGACAGTCCGAGCACCCCGGCCACGGCGACGATGCATCCGGTCACCAGGTCGCCGGTCCGGAACCAGAATCCGTACGGCTGGTCCGCGGCGGCGAGTTCGCTCGCGAACCCCCGCAGTGGATCGATGCCGGTGTCGAGGACGAATTCGAGCAGCCACGACGCGTAGCCCACGGCGCCGAGGATCAGCAGTGCCGCGACGGCCACCCGGCCACGGGCGGTCATTGCCTCGGCTTGGCCAGGGGGAAGGCGAGGGTTTCGCGGATGCTGCCGCCGGTGATGAGCATGACCACCCGGTCGACGCCCATGCCGAGACCACCGGTCGGCGGCATGGCGTGTTCGAGCGCCTGCAGGAAGTCCTCGTCGAGTTCCATCGCCTCCTCGTCGCCGCCGGCCGCGAGCATCGACTGCTCGGTGAGGCGGTTCCGCTGATCGACCGGGTCGGTGAGTTCGCTGTAGGCGGTGCCGAGTTCGACGCCCCACGCGACGAGGTCCCATTTGGCCGCGACCCCCGGAATCGTGGGGTGCGGACGCGTCAGCGGCGACATCGACGTGGGGAAGTTGGTGTAGAACGTGGGGAACTCGGTGTAGTCCTCCACCAGGTGCTCGTACATTTCCTGCGCCACGGCGCCGGCGTCCCACGCGGACTGGTACGGGATCTCGTGTTCGTCGCAGAGCCGGTGCAGTTCCGCGAGCGGTGTCTCGGGGGAGACGTCGACGCCGAGTTTCTCGGCGACCGCCTGGTGCATCGTCTTGACGGGCCATTCGCCGGAGATGTCGACCTCCACGAGCGTGCCGTCGGGGCCCGACCGCATGATGATCTCGCGCCCGTACGCCGCGACCGCCGCCGTCTGGATGAGCTCCCGGCACAGGACCATCATCTTCTCGTAGTCGCTGTGCGCCTCGTACGCCTCGAGGATCGTGAATTCCGGGTTGTGCTTGAAATCGACGCCCTCGTTGCGGAAGACGCGGCCGATCTCGAACACCTTCTCCATGCCCGCGACGCACAGCCGTTTGAGGTACAGCTCCGGCGCGATCCGCAGGTACAGGTCCAGGTTGTAGGCGTTGATGTGGGTGAGGAACGGGGCCGCGTTGGCGCCGCCGTGCACCTGCTGCAGGATCGGGGTCTCCACCTCGAGGAATCCGCGGCCGCCGAGCGAATCGCGCAGCGACTTCACGACGGCGCTGCGGGCCTCGAGCAGGCGGCGGGCGTCCGAGTTGATGGCGAGGTCGACGTACCGCTGCCGCACCCGGGTTTCCGGGTCGGACAGGCCCTTCCACTTGTCGGGCAGGGGGTGCAGGCACTTGCCGGTCATGCGCCACTCGTTCGCGAGCAGCGACAGCGCACCACGACGGCTGTACCCGATGACGCCGGCGACCTCGACGAGGTCCCCGAGGTCGAATTCGGCGGCGAACGCCCGGATTCGGTCGGTACCCACCCGCGCCTCGTCGACGAGGATCTGGATGTCGCCGGACCAGTCCCGGACCACGGCGAACACGACGCCGCCGTAGTCGCGGATCCGGAGCAGGCGGCCGGCGATGCGGACGGTGGTCCCTTCCGGCGACTCCACGGCCTCGGACACCGTGTGGGACGGTGGGTACGCGACCGGGTAGGGGTCGATTCCCTGTTCCGCGAGGCCGGCCAACTTGTCGAGCCGGACGCGGACCTGCTCGGGACGTTTCGGTCCGGTCGCCGTCGGTGCGAGGCCCTCGCCGGGTGCGCTGCCGTCGGAGTGCAGTCCCTCGGCGGCGACGAGTGCGGCGGGGACCGCGGCGTGGTGGCCGGTGTGAGCGATGGCGTCGTGGGTTCCGGAGCGGCCGAACCGGGGCAACGTCACGAACCCTTCCGCGACGGCCGAGGCGAATCCGACGCGCAGCAGTTCCCGGTTGTCCTCGAAGCAGAGGAACCGCGGCACCCATTCCGGCTGGTACTTCACGTTGGAGCGGTACAGCGCCTCGAGCTGCCACCAGCGGGAGAAGAAGACGAGGATCGAGCGCCAGATCCGCAGGATGGGTCCGGCGCCGATGCGGGAGCCCTCCTCGAAGACCGAGCGGAACACCGCGAAGTTCAGCGACACCTTGGTGATGCCGAATTGGTCGGAGGTGGTGGCCAGTTCGGACACCATCAACTCGACCACCCCGTTGGGGGAGGTCGGCTTGCGGCGCATCAGGTCGAGCGAGACGCCCGTGGGTCCCCACGGAACCAGCGACAGGATGCCGTCGATCTCACCGTCCTCGGCGATGGCCTCCACGAGCAGGCAGTCGCCGTCGAGGCGGTCACCGAGCCGGCCGAGCGCCATCGAGAAGCCGCGCTCGGTCGCGGTGTCGCGCCAGGCGTCCGCGAGCCGGATGGCCTCGGCCATCTCCTCGGGGGGAACGTCGCGGTGCCTGCGGATCCGGACGGTGACGCCCTGGCGGCGGACGCGGGTCACGGCCTGGCGGACCTGCCGCATGTCGCGTCCGCTGAGGTTGAACTCGCGGGTGCGGAGGATCGCTTCGTCACCGAGTTGGAGGACGGTGAGACCGGCCTTGTTGTAGGCGGTGGCCCCGGTCTCGCTGGCGCCCATCACGGCGGTGGCCCAACCGTATTGGGATGCGAGTGCCTGCCACGCCTCGATCGCGTGCGGCCACGCCTCCGGGTCGCCGATCGGATCCCCGCTGGCCAGGCACACACCGAGTTCGACGCGGTACGTGATGGCCGCTTTCCCGCTCGGTGCGAACACGACGGCCTTGTCGCGGCGGGTGGCGAAGTAGCCGAGGGAGTCGTCGGCGCCGTACTGCAACAGCAGTCCCCGCAGCGCCGATTCGTCGTTGCCGGTGAGCGCGTTGTGGGAGCGCTGGGCGCGGAACAGGGTGATGACGGCGGCGAGGAGGGCGATCGCGCCGAACAGGCCGAGGAGGGTGTTGACGAATCCGTGCGGGCGACCGCTGAACTGTTCGTTGTCGGCGGCGGCGAGCGCGGTCACGCGGTTGAGCGCCCACAGGAAACGCTCGCCCTGCGGCAGGGTGCCGGGGAACAGTTCGACGAGTCCCCACCCGACGAGGGTGCCGATGGCGAGTCCGACGATGAGCACGCCCAGCGCTTTCCAGCCTGCGCCGCGCCGGACCCGGGTGTAGAACTCGGGCCGGGCCGCGATGAGGATGCCGATCAGCACCACCTGGACCACGGCGGCGACCATCGCGTTCACGTTCCGGTCGGTGATGCTCACGATCACGTTGGTGATCAGGATCAGAGTCAGATAGAGCGTCAGCAGCCACCACGCGATGCGCTTGCGGCTCGCCAGCGCCGCCGCGAGCAGCGCGACCACCAGCGCCCACGACAGGCTGGTGTCGGGGGCATCGAAGTAGTAGGTGTCGATGTACTCCCGCGGCACGTGCACGTAGTAGCGCAGCACCGGTGAGATGCTCCACAGGAACACGAGCACCGAGAAGACGCCCAGGATCAGTCCCGCGATGTGGGGAACCTGGTGCAGGCGCCCGCTCTTCGAGCCGAGTGCGGGCCGGGGCCGTGGTGCGGTGGGGACGGCCGCCTCGGACGCGTGGTGTGTCTCGGTGCTAGCTGACATCGAGCGTTTCCTTCCCGGCGAGAGATACGTACCGATCACGGGAGACAGATGTTCCAGTGTTCAGTGTGAGCCGTCGGGCCGCGATTTGGGTGAAGAGGGAAGATAGAGGCATGTCCGACATTCACGACGCCGTGCCGATCCGCGACGAATCCATCCGTCTCGGCCAATTCCTGAAGCTCGCCAACCTCATCGAGTCGGGGGCCGAGGCGAAGGAAGTGATCGCCGACGGACTCGTGTCGGTGAACGGTGAGATCGAGGTGCGGCGGGGTCGGCAGTTGCGGGACGGGGACGTCGTGGAGATCGGTGGGATGACGGCCCGGGTGAGTTCTCAGTCCTGACGGGCGGCGGTCGCGAACCGCTGCAGGAACAGTGCCTCGGCGACGGCGAGGTTCTCGATTTCGCTGGGATCCACACTCTCGTTGGGGGCGTGGATGAGGCAGCGCGGTTCCTCCACCCCGATCAGGGCGATCTCCGCGGTCGGGATCACGGCGGAGAAGACGTTGCACAGCGGGATGGAGCCGCCCTGCCCGGCGGTTCCGAGGTCTGTCCCGAATGCCTCCTCCATCGCCGCGCCGAGGGCGGCGTAACCGGGACCGTCCGTGGTCGCGCGGAACGGGGAGCCGACTGCTTCGCGTTCCACCGTCACCCGCGCATTCCACGGTGCGGCGTTCTCGAGGTGCGCGGCGAGGGCGTCCTGCGCCCTCTGCGGGTCCATCCCGGGCGGCACCCGCAGGTTGAGGCGGGCCGAGGCGCGTGGCGCAATGGCGGCGGCGGAGCCGACCACGGGCGGGCAGTCGATGCCGAGGATGGTCAGGGCGGGCCGGGCCCACACGGCGTCGGCGACGGAAGCCGAGCCGGCGAGACCGACACCGTCGAGCACCCCGGCGTCCGTGCGGAACTGGGCCTCGGGGTAGTCGACGCCCGGCCACGTCTGGTCGGATTCGAGTCCGTCGACGACGGTGTTGCCGTCCGCGTCACGCAGTGTGGCGAGCATCCGGACGAGCGCGGCGAGTGCGTCGGGGGCCGGTCCGCCGTACATGCCCGAATGCACCTCCCCGGCCAGGGTCTCGACGTGGACCACGACGTTCGCGATGCCACGCAGGGTGGTGGTGACGGTGGGTCTGCCGACGGCGGCGTTTCCGGTGTCGACGACGAGGATCATGTCGGCGTCGAACAGTTCGGGCCTGGCCTCGACGAGGTTCTCGAGGCCACCGGTGCCCATTTCCTCGGACCCTTCGGCGACGATTCTGATGCCGACGGGGAACGGGGTGCCGAGTGCGCGCAATGCCAGCAGGTGCATCACGATGTTGCCCTTGCAGTCGGCCGCGCCCCGCCCGTACCAGCGCCCGTCCCGCTCGGTGAGGGTGAACGGGTCGGTGTGCCACAGGTTCTCGTCGCCGGGCGGTTGGACGTCGTAGTGGCAGTACAGCAGCACCGTCGGGGCGCCGTCGGGCGCGGGTTGATGTCCGACGACGGCGTGTGAACCGTCGGACGTCTCGATCAGTTCGACCTGTCCGATTCCGGCCCCGGCGAACGCGTCCTCGACCCAGTGGGCGGCGCGAAGGCATTCCTCCGGCGGGAACTGCCGCGGATCGGCCACCGACCGCATGGCCACCAGCTCGGCGAGTTCGTCACGCGCCGTGGGCATCAGCGCGGCCACCCTGGAACGGATTTCGTCGGACATCAACGCCTCCTCGAGTGTCAGGTCGGTCCCGGCGTACTCAGCGGACGACGACGCCGTCCTGATCGCTGTAGACGGTCTCGCCGGGGTTGAACGTCACGCCGCCGATCTCGATCGGGACGTTCTTCTCACCGGAGCCGGTCTGGGTGCTCTTGCGGGGGTTGGTGCCGAGTGCCTTGACGCCGATGTCCAGGGTCTTCAGGATCGCCGAGTCGCGGACCGCGCCGTTGACGATCACGCCTGCCCAGCCGTTGTCGACGCCGCGGCCGGCGATGATGTCGCCGACCAGGGCGGTGTGGATGCTGGCGTCGCCGTCGACCACGAGGACGCCGCCGTTGCCGGGCTCGCCGAGGGTCTGCTTGACCAGCAGGTTGTCCTGGAAGCACTTGATGGTGGTGATGGGGCCGGAGAACACTTCACGGCCGCCGAACTGGATGAACTGCGTGTCGCAGCTCCGGATGTCGGGTCCGATCTCGTCTGCCAGGTCAGCGGTTGCCACGGGTTCAGTCATACGCGCCAGGATAGAGGTCCGGCGCTGGGAGAATGCGAGCCATGACCATTGCAGTGACTGGAGCCACCGGGTCCGTCGGCGGCAAGGTGCTCGAGCGGCTCGGCGGCGGCGCGGGTGTGCGGCTGATCGGGCGGAACGCGCAGCGGCTCGGGCCGCTGGCCGAGCATTTCGACTCCGCGTTCGCCGTGGCCACGTACGCTGACGGTCCGGCGATGACGGCCGCGCTGGACGGTGTCCGGTTGCTGTTTCTCGTCTCGGGTCACGAGAGCGCGACCCGGCGCGAGGAGCACCGCACCGCCGTGGACGCGGCCCGTGCCGCCGGGGTGGAGCGGATCGTCTACCTGTCGTTTCTGGGCGCGGCGTCCGAGTGCACGTTCACGTTCGGCCGCGACCACTACTTCACGGAGCAGCACATCCGGGAGAGTGGCCTGAAGTTCACGTTCCTGCAGGACGGCTGGTATCAGTCGATGATTCCGCTGATGGCCGACGATCAGGGCGTCATCCGGGGGCCCGCCGGCGACGGCCGGGTGAGCGCGGTGGCACCCGACGACGTCGCCGATGCGGTGACGGCCGTCCTCACCACCGGTAACGGCGACCACGACGGCGTCACCTACCGGCTGACGGGACCGGACGCGTTCACTCTTACCGAGGCGGCCGAGACGATCACGAGGGTGACCGGACGTTCGGTGCGTTTCGAGAACGAGACCCTGGCCGAGGCGTACGCGTCGCGGGCCCACTACGGGGCGCCGGAATTCGAGGTCGCAGGGTGGGTGACCTCGTACGCGGCGATCGCGGCCGGCGAGTTGGCGGTGGTGACGGGCGACGTCGAGACGCTCACCGGGCGTCCGCCGCAGACGTTCGCCGACTACCTTTCCAGCTACACTTGACCAAGTCCTGGCATAGCGAGCGGTAGATAGGTCTTTGATGGTCAGCTCATCCAAGGGTGCGACGCCGCCCATCGAGGTCGGCAACGCGGCAGACTGGCGCCGCCTCGAACCCACGAAGTTGACGCCGATCCTCAGCGCCTCCCTCGACGCGTTCTACGAACACGGCTTCCACGGCACCTCGGTGCGTGACATCGCCCGCCGTGTCGGTGTCACGGTACCCGCTCTCTACTACCACCACGAGAACAAGGAGGCCGTTCTCCTCGCGCTTCTCGAACTCTCCACCAGCGACGTCCTCGAGCGGGCCCACGCCGCGAGCGCCGACGGCGGTGACGATCCGGTGCAACGGCTCGCCAACGTGATCGAGGCGATCGTGCTGCGGATGACCATGCGGTCCCGCCTGGCGGCGCTCGAGAGCGAGGTGCGGTACCTGAGCCCGGAGAACCGGCAGCGGTACCGCACCGTCCGCAAGGGCGTGGAGGAACTGGTGCTCGAGATCGTCAAGGAAGGCAAGAAGCGGGAGCTGTTCGACGTGGCGGATGCCGCGGAGACCACGCGGGCGCTTCTCGGCATGTGCCAGTCGATTCCACGCTGGTACCACGCCGAAGGCAAGCTGACCCCGGACGCGGTGGCCCGCAAGTACGTCGAGATCGCCATGAAGACGGTCGGCTCCACCGAGCTTCCCGTCAAGCCGAAGAAGAGGCGCACCGCCGACGTCTGACCGGCGATGCGCCCCGGCAGGGTGCGGTCGTCAGCTCCCCAGACCCGACGACGCGACGACGTCGAACTGTGCCGTCGCCTCGGCGGGAGTGCCGTTCGGCGGGGCGAACGTGAAGACAGCGGTGTAGCGGCCGGCCTCGTGGGTCCGGATCGCCGCCGTCCCGGCACCGAGGGTGAGCGGGATGCTGCGGGTGTTCACATCGCCGTCGGGTTCGGTGATCTCGAGTTCGACCGGGGTGGATCCGTCCGTGCCGGCCGGAGTGGGAGTGACCAGCGCGCCGAGCGTCACCAGATTGTTGGCGCGGACGGTGCCGATCGGCGGAATGACGGTGATCTGGTAGGTGGTGGCGGCGGTTGCCGTGGGCGCCAGAGCGAGTGTGGCCGCTCCGGCCAGTGCGGCAATGGTCAGGGTCCCTCGCGAGAAGTGCACAAAATCCCTTCCTGTCGACGGTCTCTATGCGCGGCCACGTTACGGCAGAACCGGGAGTTGCCCACCCTCATTCGCCGTGTGTCCGAGAATAGTTCGAACACACGGCATTACGTCGATCAGGCGTCCAAAGCGGTTCGGGATGAGGTGTTTTCCGGCGCGACCGTACCGTTGGTGTGCTGCACGGGGCAGGTTCGGGGGAAGGTGCCCAGTTTCTCCACGTCGTACCCGTTCGGGTAGCTGCGAATGTTGGGCAGGTCGCGGGCGAACTTGGGCACCGTGCGCACGGGATAGAACCGGACCAGCCGGGCGCGGGCCTTCAGTGCGCCCCGGGACAGCGTCCGCGCGAGGCGGGACGGCCGACGGTACGCGAACGCGTCGAGAAGCGGATCGTCCATCAGCGCCCAGGAGAACCGTTTGATCAGGGCGGCGGGTGCGAGATTGTTCGGCGGGAACGTGCAGAGGAGGTCGAGCGTGGAGTCGGCGACGGCGCGGCCGCCCGAGTCGAAGAGGAAGTGTTCCCGCTCGTAGTCGTCCAGGAACTTCTCGAACGCCTCGAAGGTCTCGGGAATCTCCTTGATCCCCATGTACCTGCCGAGCGCACGGTAGTAGTTGGTGGTACCGACGATCTCGTTGCGGGTGAGTTTCCGCCAGCCGAAGTCTTCGATCCAGCGCGCCGGGATCACCACGAACGTCGACAGCACGTACCGCATGTCGTCGTTGGAGATGTCGTAGGAGCCGTGCATCTGGTTCATCCGGCGGATGCCGGCGCGGCCCGGGTCGCTGGTGAGGCCGTTTTCGAGGACCGCGTCGAGGATGAGGCCGGTGTCGTCGTAGCGTTTCTGCACGCGTTCGGTGAATTCGCCGGTCTCGAACAGCAGCCTGCCGATGGTGGGCACCGCGTACGTCCGGAACAGCGCGAAGCTGAGGGCTTGGTTGATGTCCCAGGGAAACTCCTGCGTGGCGAGAATCCGGGCGATCTCTTCGTACTGCGTCTCGGGGTCGAGGCGGTCGGTCCGGCGACGTAGGTCGAAGCGTTTCATGAGTTTCACTTCCTGCAGCGGCTGTGACAGATGGCCAGGCAATTTAGCGATCGTTCAGATGGCTCGACTGTATCCCTTGTCACAGTGCGATGCCAGAGTGGCATTATGCAAACACATGGCACGAAATTCCCCGCAGACCGACCGCATCGTGATGTTGACGGAACTCCTCGCCGACGAGCCGGAGACGCCCCGGAGCCTCGCCGACATCGCCCGGCACCTCGGCGTCGCGAAGGCCACCTGCTACCCGATGGTCGTCGCACTGACCGAAGCCGGCTGGCTCATCCGGCACCCCACCCGCAAGACCTACCGTCTCGGTCCCGCGCTGATCCCGGTCGGGCGGGCCGCGGAGACGGCGACGGACGTCGTCGACCTCGCGCGGTCGGTGATGCACGAACTGGCCGACGCGTCCGACATGGCGTCCATCGCGTTCGTGCAATCGGGAAGCGACGTGGTGGTGGCGGAGGTGGTGCAACCGGTCGGCGGGCGCCGGGGGACCCTCGGGTTGCGCCTCGGCGACAAGGTGCTGCTCGTGCCGCCCATCGGTTCGGGAATCGCGGCCTGGTATCCGCAGGAGCAGCGCGACGAGTGGTACGCCCTCGGCGGGCAGAGCCTCGGTGTCGACGTGGACGTGCTGCGCGCGACGTACGAGCCGGCTCTCGCGCTCGTCCGGGAGCGCGGATACGCGATGGAATGCATGCAGCAGCAACAGCATTCGCTGGCAGATACAGTGTCGGAACTCCGCGGTCGCGGAGTGGGTGGGCACCGCTCGACCGTCGCGCTGCGGGAGGCGCGCAAACTGCTGTCGGCGGATGCGGTGGTCGGTGACATCGACCCGGAGGGCAGGTACCAGCCGCTGTCGATCAACGCGGCGGCGTTCGACCGCGACGGTGAACCGGCTGTCGTGCTGTGCGTCGCCGATGCGTCCCGGCCGATGTCGGGGGTGCGCACGGCGGAAATCGGTGAATTGGTCCGCGACGCCGCGGCCCGGGTGACGACCGCCATGCACGGCCGCCACCCGTGAGTACTTGTTAACCGCGGGCGGTTAACAAGTACTCACGAGCTACTTGAGCTCGGCGAGGACGGTGCCCTGGGTGATGGCGGAGCCGGGTTCGACGGCGAGGCCGGTGACGGTGCCGGCCTTGTGGGCGTTGACGGGGTTTTCCATCTTCATGGCCTCGAGGACGGCGATGAGGTCGCCCTCGGCGACTTGTTGTCCTTCTTCGACGGCGACCTTGACGACGGTGCCCTGCATGGGGGCGGTGACGGCGTCACCGGAGGCGGCGCCGCCGTGGGCGCCGCCGCGGGTGCGGGCCTTGGGCTTCTTCCGGACCGCCCCGGCCGGGGCACCGTTGCCGGTGCCGAGGGTGAACTGGCCGGGCAGCGACACCTCGACGCGGCGGCCGCCGACCTCGACGACGACGTTCTGCCGGGGCAGATTCTCTTCGTCGTCGAGGGGGGCTGCGCCGGTGAAGGGTTCGATCTGGTTGTCCCATTCGGTTTCGATCCACTTGGTGTAGACGTCGAATGAGGTGCCGTCGCCGATGAAGGCGGGGTCGGAGACGATGGCCCGGTGGAACGGGATGACGGTGGCCAGGCCTTCGACCTGGAATTCGGCGAGGGCGCGGCGGGCCCGGGCGAGGGCTTCGTCGCGGGTGGCGCCGGTGACGATGAGCTTGGCGAGCATGGAGTCGAACTGGCCGCCGATGACGGAGCCGGTTTCGACGCCGGAGTCCATCCGGACGCCGGGGCCGGTGGGGGGCACGAACTTGGTGACCGGGCCGGGGGCGGGCAGGAAGCCGCGGCCGGCGTCCTCGCCGTTGATGCGGAATTCGAAGGCGTGGCCGCGGGGGGTGGGGTCCTCGAGGATGTCGAGTGCCTCGCCGTTGGCGATCTTGAACTGTTGCAGCACCAGGTCGATGCCGGCGGTTTCCTCGGTGACGGGGTGTTCGACCTGCAGGCGGGTGTTGACCTCGAGGAAGGAGACGGTGTCGCCCTGGACGAGGTATTCGACGGTGCCGGCGCCGTAGTAGCCGGCCTCCTTGCAGATGGCCTTGGCGGAGGAGTGGATGCGGTTGCGTTGGTCGTCGGTGAGGAACGGGGCGGGGGCTTCCTCGACGAGTTTCTGGAAGCGGCGTTGCAGGGAGCAGTCGCGGGTGCCGGCGACGATGACGTTGCCGTGCTGGTCGGCGATGACCTGCGCTTCGACGTGCCGGGCCTTGTCCAGATATTGTTCGACGAAGCATTCGCCGCGGCCGAACGCGGCGACGGCCTCGCGGGTGGCGGAGTCGAACAGTTCGGGGATTTCCTCGATGGTGTGGGCGACCTTCATGCCGCGGCCGCCGCCGCCGAAGGCGGCCTTGATGGCGACGGGGACACCGTATTCCTTGGCGAAGGCGACGACCTCGTCGGCGTTCTTGACGGGGTCCTTGGTGCCGGCGGCCATCGGGGCGTTGGCTTTTTCGGCGATGTGGCGGGCGGTGACCTTGTCGCCGAGGTCGCGGATCGATTGCGGGGAGGGGCCGATCCAGATCAGGCCGGCGTCGAGCACGGCCTGGGCGAAGTCGGCGTTTTCGGAGAGGAAGCCGTAGCCGGGGTGGATGGCGTCGGCGCCGGATTTGGTGGCGGCGTCGAGGATTTTGTCGAACACCAGGTAGGACTCGGCGGAGGTCTGTCCGCCGAGGGCGAAGGCTTCGTCGGCCAGGCGCACGAACGGGGCGTCGGCGTCGGGTTCGGCGTAGACGGCGACGCTGGCCAGGCCGGCGTCGGCGGCGGCCCGGATCACCCGCACTGCGATCTCACCGCGGTTCGCGACGAGCACCTTGGAAATACGTGCACTACTCATCGAAATGTCTTCCCTTTTCTACAGTTTCAGTAGCCTGCGTTGACCAGGACGGCAGCGGCGGCTACTTGCCGGCGCAGAATGAGGGCGGGGGTGCCCCACGAATCGTCATCGGATGCGGGCGTTTCCGCCGCGGAACCGGACGAGGCGATCGCAGCGAACACTGCGAGCACCGCGGCGATGTCCGTGTCGCTCGGGTTGCCCGAGAACGTCACGGCCGGCGCCGCCGGCGGCTCTTCGGCGATGCCGGAGCCCAGCGCGATCTCGTCGAGCACATCCTCGACAACCAACTCGGCGGTCACAGCGGGATGTTCCCGTGCTTCTTGGGCGGGAGGGTGACCATTTTGCGTTCGAGTAGGCGCAGGGCGGCCACGATCTGTCCGCGGGTGTGGGACGGGGGGATGACGGCGTCGACGTAGCCGCGTTCGGCGGCGACGTACGGGTTGACGAGGGTGTCCTCGTATTCCTGCTGCAGTTGCAAACGCAGGGCGTCGACGTCGTCCCCGTTTTTGGCGGCCTCGAGCAGGCGTTTGCGGTAGACGAACCCGACGGCGCCGGAGGCGCCCATGACGGCGATCTGGGCGGTGGGCCAGGCCAGGTTGACGTCGGCGCCCATGTGCTTGGAGCCCATCACGTCGTAGGCGCCGCCGTAGGCCTTGCGGGTGATGACGGTGATCTTGCCGACGGTGGCCTCGCCGTAGGCGTAGAGCAGTTTCGCGCCGCGGCGGATGATGCCGTTGTATTCCTGGTCGGTGCCGGGCAGGAAGCCTGGGACGTCGACGAGGGTGATGATGGGGACGTTGAACGCGTCGCAGGTGCGCACGAACCGGGCGGCTTTTTCGGAGGCGTCGATGTCGAGGCAGCCGGCGAAGACGGTGGGCTGGTTGGCGACGATGCCGACGGAGCGGCCGTCGACGCGGCCGAAGCCGACGACGATGTTGCCGGCGCGTTCGGCCTGGACCTCGAGGAATTCGTCGTCGTCGAGGATGCGGCGGATGACCTCGTGCATGTCGTAGGGCTGGTTCGCCGAGTCCGGGATCAGGGTGTCGAGTTCGAGGTCCTCGGCGGTGAGGGAGTCCTCGATGGCGCCGGTGATCGGGTCGGTGGGCAGCATCCGGGGGGCGGCGGCCTGATTGTTCGACGGCAGGTAGGAGAGCAGGTCCTTGACGTAGTCGAGGGCGTCCTGTTCGCCGGAGGCGACGTAGTGGGCGACGCCGGACTTGACCATGTGGGTGTGCGCGCCACCGAGGTCTTCCATGGTGACGTCTTCGCCGGTGACGGTCTTGATGACGTCGGGGCCGGTGACGAACATCTGGGAGGTCTGGTCGACCATGACGACGAAGTCGGTGAGGGCGGGGGAGTAGACGTGGCCGCCGGCGGCGGGGCCCATGATCAGGGAGATCTGGGGGATGACGCCCGACGCCTGGACGTTGCGGTGGAAGATTTCGCCGTAGAGGCCGAGGGAGACGACGCCTTCCTGGATGCGGGCGCCGGCGCCTTCGTTGATGCCGATCAGGGGGCGGCCGGTTTTGAGGGCGAGGTCCATGACCTTGACGATTTTTTCGCCGTAGATTTCGCCGAGGGAGCCGCCGAAGACGGTGGCGTCCTGCGAGAACACGCAGACGTCGCGGCCGTCGACGGTGCCGTAGCCGGTGACGACGCCGTCGCCGACGGGGCGGTTGTCGGCGAGGCCGAAGTTCACCGAGCGGTGCCGGGCGAGGGCGTCGAGTTCGACGAAGGAGCCCTCGTCCAACAACGCGGTGATGCGTTCGCGGGCGGTGAGCTTGCCCTTGGCGTGGACCTTGTCGACCGCGGCTTCACCGCTCGGGTGCTGCGCCTCGGCCTGACGATTACGCAGGTCGGCGAGCTTTCCCGCCGTCGTGTGAATATCGGGCGTGACCGCCGAATCTGTGACTGTCATCTATGACTGCTCTTCCCGTCGAGGCTGTCGGAACCTGCGCTGCACCCTGTGGGGTACGCGGTTCGTGGGAGTACCCACTCGGACGCCGCCACTTTAACGCATTACTTATCGATCGTTCACGTGCGCTGCATCACTCCCGGTGAGGGGGAGTGATGCGTCACGCTGCTGCTAGCGGTCCTCGGTGCGGCCGTGGCGGCGTTCGTAGTCCTCGCGAGTGCGGTCGGCGCGGCGCTGCGCCTTCTCGCCGACGAGGTCCGGATCGAGGCCGTGGCTGAGCAGACGGTGGCGACGGTAGATGTTCATCAGCGCGACCGCAAAGTAGAGCAGCGGGAGCAGCAGCAGGGCCATCATCGCCAGCGGAATCCAGATCGGACCGGGGATGAGGAGGAACAGCGCCAGCACCGCGGCGACGGGAAGCATGAACCGGAGCACGTACCGCACCGACGCGCCCGGCCCGACGAGGTCGTTGCGGACCCAGTCCTGCATCGAATCCGGCAGCGTCCGACCGAACAGATACCCGACGTACTGACTGGGGCTGGGACGCTGCGGATCGGACATGCGTTTCAGGATAGTGCTACTGCTTCTCCGCATTCGCGACGATGACGTCCCGCACGTACTGCGCCAGGCCGGGGGCGACGTCGTCGTAGTGCCTGCGGAAGCGGTCGTCGGCGAGGTACATCTCGGCGAGGTTCACCTGCATCGCGTGATCGCAGTCGTAGAACCGTTCGATGCCGGCGCGGTGCTGCTCGGCGAGCGCGTTGGCCCGGTCGGATCCGGGTTCGACGCCGTCGGTCATCGCCTGTGCGAGTGCGGCTTCGACCGCGTCGCCCTCGGCCTTGATGCGTTTCCAGTCGTCCTTGCTCATCTTCGCGGCGCGTTGCTGGGACTGCTTCCACGCATCGGTGCCGCCCCACCGCTCCTCGGCCTCGGCCGCGTACTCCTCGCCCGGCCAGTTGTCGCCGAAGATGTCGTTCTGCTCTTCGGGGGTGAGTTGAATGCCCATGCTTTTCGCCTCCATCATCTTCTCCACGGCTGCAGCCATCTCGTGCAAGCGATCGATCCGTTCGCTCAGCAACGCGTGCTGTCGCCGTAGATGCGCGAGTGCATCGACGTCCGGGTCGTCGAGGAGGGCTGCGATCTCCTCGAGGGGGAATCCCAGTTCGCGGTATGTCAGTACGCGGTGCAGACGTTCCACGTCGGCGTCCGAATAGCTGCGGTAGCCACCGGGGGTGCGGTCGGACGGGGTCACCAGACCGATCTCGTCGTAGTGGTGCAGGGTGCGCACGCTCACTCCGACCAGTCCGGCGACCACGCCGACCGTGTGTTTCTCGCTCACGACTCCTACCGTGCAGCCTTACGTCGCGTGAGGGTCAACTCAGGTGTAGAGATTTTCCAGTTCGCCGGAGAAGTTGGTCATCACGACCTTGCGCTTGAGCTTCATGCTCGGGGTGATCTCGCCGTTCTCGACAGTGAGTTCCCGTTCGAGGATGCGGAACTTCTTGATCTGTTCCCACCGGTTCAGTCCGGCGTTGAGTTCCTCGACGTAGCCGCCGATCAGGTTGCGGGTCTCCTGGGCGTTGGCGATCTCGGCGAGAGACTTGCCGCCCAGGTTGTTGTTCTTCGCCCATTCTTCGATCGATTCGGCGTCGAGGGAGATCAGGGCGACGCAGTACGACTTCCCTTCGCCGTCGACGATGAGTTCACCGACGTAGGGGCAGATGCCCTTGAACGTGGCCGCCAGCGCGGACGGTGCGACGTATTTGCCGTTGGACGTCTTGAACATGTCCTTCTTGCGGTCGGTGATCCGCAGGTAGCCCTTGTCGTCGAGTTCGCCGATGTCGCCGGTGTGGAACCAGCCTTCGTCGGTGAGCGCTTCGGCTGTGGCCTCGGGGTTCTCGTGGTACCCGCTCATGACGCCCGGACCCTTGATGAGGATTTCACCGTCGTCGGCGATCCGGGTCTCGGTGCCCGGGATGGGCCAGCCGACGGTGCCGAACTGGTATGCCGACGGGCGGTTGACGAACGAGGCGGCACTGGTCTCGGACAGTCCGTACCCTTCGAGGACGACGATGCCGACGGCGTCGAACCATTGCGCGACATCACGATTGAGCGCCGCGGACCCGGAGATGAAGAACTTCAGGCGTCCGCCGAAGCGTTCGCGAATCGTGCTGTACACCAGCCGATCCGCGACGGCGTGCTGCACCGAGTCGAGCAGCGACGTGCCCTTGCCTGCCTGCTTGGCCTTCGACACCCGCAGGCCGACGCCGACGGCCCAGTCGAAGATCTTCTCCTTCGGCCCGCCCTCCGCGCGGACGGTGGAGACGATCCGCGCGTACGCCTTCTCGAAGATGCGGGGGGCGGCGCCCATGAACGTGGGTTTGACCACCGCGAGGTTCTCGACGATCTTGTCGACGCGACCGTCGACCGCGGTCGCGAAACCGATCTGCAGCGGCAGCGTGAGCAGGACCTTCCCGAACACGTGGGAAAGCGGGAGCCAGAGGTATTGCAGGTCGTCGGCGTCGAGGATGCCGGTGGCGTCGATCGCGGCGGCTTCGTACGTCCACGCCGAGTGCGACAGTCGCACACCCTTCGGCCTGCCGGTGGTGCCCGATGTGTAGATCAGGGTGGCGAGGTCGTCGGGGGCGATGGCCTCGATCCGGTCGTGCACGGCGTCGGGTGTCTCGGCCAGCAGTTCTTCGCCGAGGTCGTGCAGCTGGTCGAAGGTGATGACCCAGTCGTCGTCGGCGGCGCTGCCGTCGATGAGGACGACCTTCTCGACGTCGCCGAGTTCGCCGCGGTTCTCGCGCAGCTTCGCGAGTTGCGCCTCGTCCTCGGCGAAGACGACGCGGCTGCCGGAGTTCGCGACGATGTAGGCGACGTCGGAGGCCGTGCTGGTGGGATACACGGTGGTGGTGGCCGCGCCGGCGCACATCACGGCGAGGTCGGCGAGCACCCATTCGTAGCGGGTGGCAGAGGCCAGCGCCACCCGCTGTTCGGCCTGTACGCCGAGGACGATGAGACCGGCCGCGAGGTTGCGCACCCGGTCACCCGCCTCCGACCAGGTGACGCTGGCCCACATGGTCGGGTCGTCCGGGTCGACGTATCGGAACGCTTCGCGACCGGGCGAGTGGGCCACCCGATCCACGAACAGTGCGGCTACCGACGGAGCCCGATTCTCGATCTTGGAGCGGTCAATGACTTCGTCCGATGCGCGCTGAGCTGCCATGTACCGATCTTAGGAACCGGCGGCGCTCCGGGGAGTGGTTTCGGCGCGGGTCAGGCGATCCCGGATGCCGCCGTACGGGGTTTCGCGACGATGGCGAGAGACATCACGGCCGCGATCGCGCAGAGTCCGCCCGCGACGTAGAACGCGGCGTCGTAGCCGCCGAACTGGTCGCGCACCAGTCCCGCGAGGAACGCTACGAGGCCGGCGCCGATCTGGTGCGACGCCAGCACCCAGCCGAACACGATGGGGGCGTCGCCGCCGAAATGTTTGCGGCACAGCGCGACGGTCGGGGGCACGGTCGCCACCCAGTCGAGGCCGTAGAAGATGACGAACGCGATCATCGGCGGGTGCACGGTGTTCGCGAACAGGATCGGCAGCAGCATCAGCGAGATCCCGCGCAGCACGTAGTAGATGCCGAGGAGCTTGCGTGAATCGAACCGGTCGGTGAACCAGCCCGACGCGATGGTGCCGATCACGTCGAAGATCCCGATCACCGCCAGCAGGGTCGCCGCCGCCGTCACCGGCATGCCGTGGTCGTGTGCGGCCGGCACGAAGTGGGTGCCGACGAGTCCGTTGGTGCTCGCTCCGCAGATGGCGAACGTGCCGGCCAGCAGCCAGAACACCCGGGTCCGCGCCGCCGACAGCAGCACCGTCACGGCCCGGCCCGCGGCGCCGCCGCGACCACTCGGGGCGGGTGGTTCCGCGACGTACTCGGGCCCGGCGCCGTACGGGACCGTCCCGACGTCGGACGGCCGGTTGCGCAGGAACACGAGCACCAGCGGCACGACGGCGAGGGCGGCGAACGACACCGTCAGCGCCACGGTCTGCCAGTTGTAGTGCTCGGCGACCATCGCGAGGATCGGCAGGAACACCAGCTGTCCGGCGGCGCTGCCCGCGGTGAGGATGCCGGTGACGAGGCCGCGGCGGGCGACGAACCAGCGGTCGACGACGGTGGCCACGAAGGCGAGTGCCATCGAGCCGGTGCCGAGCCCGACGAGCACGCCCCACAGCAGGACGAGTTGCCAGGTGGCGGTCATGAAGACGGTCAGGCCGCTGCCGGCGGACACGAGGACCAGCGCGGCGGTGACCACCCGGCGCATGCCGAAGCGTTCCATGAGCGCCGCCGCGAACGGCGACGTCAGACCGTAGAGCACCAGGTTGATCGACACGGCGGACGAGATGCTCGCCCGCGACCAGCCGAAGTCCTCGTGCAGGGGGTCGATCAGGATCGAGGGCGCCGCGCGGAAGCTGGCTGCGCCCACGAGGGCGAGGAACGCGACGGCCGCCACGAGCCAGGCGTAGTGCAGGCGGGGCGGGGCCGTCTGGGCAGGAGGTGCCGGGGGCGCGATGTCGGACGTCACGACGGTAAGTCTGCGCGACGCCACCGCGCCGGAACAGTTGCCGGAATGACAACATGTGAAAGAATCTGGCCATGGTTGTGCGTCATCGTGTGGTCGTGCTCGCCCTGAACGGTGTGATCCCGTTCGAACTCGGCATCCCGTCGCGGGTCTTCGGGCGGGCCCACGACGCCGACGGGAATCTGCTGTACGACGTGCAGACGTGCACGGCCGACGGTCGGCCGGTGCGCTCGGACGCCGACTTCTCGGTGTCCGTCGACCACGGCCCGGAGTTGCTCGCCGACGCCGACACGGTGGTGATCCCCGCGTCCTACGAACTCGGCCCCGCGTACGACGAAGGCCGTCTGCCCGCCGACCTCGAGCGGGCGCTCGCGTACGTCCGGCCCGGCACGCGGTACGTCTCGATCTGCACCGGGTCGTACATCCTCGCCGCGGCGGGGCTGCTCGACGGCCTGCGCGCCACCACCCACTGGCGCAACACCGAGCACTTCCAGCGCACGTATCCGCAGGTCCGGGTCGACCCCGACGTGCTGTTCGTCGACGAGGGCCACATCCTCACCTCGGCCGGCGTCGCCGCCGGACTGGACCTCTGCCTGCACATCGTGCGCCGCGACCACGGGTCGGACGTCGCCAACCGGGTGGCGCGCCGATGCGTCGTCCCGCCGTGGCGCGACGGCGGGCAGGCCCAGTACATCGAGCGGCCGATCCCGGAGACCACGGCGGAGTCGACGGCGGCGACCCGCGAGTGGGCGCTGCACCGCCTCGGCGAACCGCTGGCGCTGAACCGGTTGGCGGCGCACGCGAACATGAGCGTCCGCACGTTCACCCGGCGTTTCGGCGAGGAGGTCGGCACCACCCCGAACCGCTGGCTGACCACCCGCCGGGTCGACCGCGCGCGGCAACTCCTCGAGACCACGGACCTGTCCGTCGACGTCATCGCCCGTGAGGTCGGATTCGGAACCGGCACCTCCCTGCGGCAGCACATGGGTGCGGTGCTGGGGGTGCCGCCGTCGGCGTATCGCAGAACCTTTCGGGGCCGGGCGGTCTGAGCGAGAGTCAGTCTCCGGCCGGATCCTCGGCGCGTCCGGCCCGGTCGCGGAATGCCGCCACCGCGGACTCGATGGTCGGGTAGAAGTGGGTGGCGTCGAACCTGTCGCCCACCCCGAACCGGATGAGCCGATCCTTGATCGGGCCCTTCATCTCCGCGAACGCCAGGTGGATTCCCTTGCCCTCGAGGTAGGTGTCGAGGTCGACGAGTTCGTCGACGGCGGTGGTGTCGAGTCCGGTGATCGGCTCGGCGGCGACGACGACCCACTCGACCGGGGTCGGCGCCTCCGCCACCACTGAACGCACGTACTCGTCGAAGATCTCGCCGTTCGCGAAGAACAGGGGGGCGTCGAAGCGCACCAGCACCAGCCCGGGGATGCGGTCGCCGCCGGGGTGGCGTTCGACGTCGTGGAAGCCCGGCCGGTCCGCCGTCCGGACGAGTTCGGTGCGGTACGGCTGCCAGGCCTGCGCGACCACGGCGACGAACGACAGTCCGATCGCGACGAGGATGCCCTGCAGCACACCCACCAGGGCGACCCCGAGGAACGCGGCGACGGCGAGCCCGAATTCCACGCTGCTCATCCGCCACATGCGGACCATGCCGTCCACGTCGACCAGCGCCGTGGCCGCGACGATCACCACGGCGCCCAGCGTCGCGTCGGGGAGGTAGGCGGTGACACCCGGGGCGACGAGGACGAAGACCAGCACCGCGACGGCGCCGACGACACACGCCAATTGTGTGCGGGCGCCGCTCTGTTCGGCCACCGGGGTGCGGGATCCGCTGGCCGAGATCGGGAATCCGCCGAACAGCCCGCCCGCGATGTTGGCGACGCCGACAGCCTTCATCTCGGTGCTGCCGTTCACGTCCTCGCCGTGCCGGGCGGCGAACGTGCGCGAGAGAACCCCCGTGTCGGCGAACGCGATCAGGGCGATTCCGGCGGCCGGCCCCACGAGTTGTCCCACGTCGCCCCAGTCGACGCCGCCGAACGACGGCAGCGGCAGGCCGGTGGGGAGGGCGCCGACCATCCCGATGTCGTCGGTGAGACCGAGCGCGGCCGACAGGACGATCGCTCCGACGACCGCCACCAGGACGCCGGGGATGCGGGGAATCCAGATGCGGAACACCACGATGACGACGAGGGAGCCGAGACCCACCGCGGCGGCAACGGGGTCGATGTCGCCCCCGAACACCGCCTTTCCGATTCCGCCGATCTCCCCGAGGAGTCCGGAGGCGTCGACGTCGAACCCGAGCATCTTGGGTAGCTGGCCGACGATGACGATGAGCGCGATCGCATTCAGGTACCCGAGCCGGATGGGCTTCGACAGCAGTTCGGTCACGAAGCCGAGATGCAGGAACCCGCCGACGAGGAGGATGAGGCCCATGAGGACGCCCAGAATGCCTGCGAGGGCCAGGGCACTCTCCGGGTCGTCGGTGACTGCGAGGGGCAGGACCGCCGCGGCGATGAGCGGCGCGAGCGACGAATCCGGTCCGAGAACAAGGATTTTCGACGGACCCACCACCGCGTACGCGAGGAGCGGGACGATGGTGGCGTAGAGCCCGGCGTAGGCGGGCAACCCGGCGGCCTCCGCGTAACCCATTCCGGCGGGGATGAGCAGTGCGGTGAGGACGAGTCCGGCGGTGATGTCGGGGCGCAGCCACTCGCGGCGGTACACCCGTGCCGTCGCGATGCCGGGCAACTGCGCGAGGCCTCCTGTCCAGGACATGACGCCGGCCTCAGCGCGCACGCTGCGGGTCGACCGCGGCCGCCGCGGAGATCGGAGTGATCGGACGCGCGTGCCGCCTGCGGCGCAGAGCCTTCTCCGCCTCCACGACCACCGGGATGATCAGCGACCAGCCGAGGCAGGCGAGCCACTGCCCACCGGTCAGCGACGTGGTCATGAGGAGGTCCTGGAGGAAACCGATCTCGACCGCGAACACGGTGACGACGACCGGGATCGACAGGATCTTCAGTGCGCCGAGGATCGGTGGGGTGAGACCGGATTCCGGGTCGCGGCGCATGACGAGCCCGGCGAGGATCGACCCGAGCGACAGCACCACGAACGCCGTCGTCATCGGAACGCTCGCCTCGGTCGTGCTCATGTCGCCCGGTGCGAGCAGCATCGCGGCGAGTGTGACGGCGAACTGCAGGACGCCGTACACCAGCCATTGCGTGAACGCCTTCCGGTTGGCGATCGGCGTGTGCGGGTCCCGGGGCGGCTTGTTCATCAGGTCCGGCGGCGCCGGGTCGAGCATGATGACCGCGACGGGGAACAGCGTGATGAAGAAGTGCTGGAACAACACCATGAGCGGCGTGAGGGCGACGCCGTCGTTGATGTCGAAGATGCTCGCCACGAGGAACAGCAGCACCAGCGAGAACAGTTTCGACATCTGGTACCGGATGTACGACACGATCTTTTCGTAGATGTTGCGGCCCAGCCGGATCGCGGTGATCAGGGTTCCGAAGTTGTCGTCGGTGAGCACCATCTTGCCCGCCTGTTTCGTCACCTCGCTGCCCGAACCCATGGCGACGCCGATGTCGGCCTTCTTCAGTGCGGCGGCGTCGTTGACGGCGTCCCCGGTCATCGCCACGACCGCGCCGCTCCGCTGCATGATGTCGGCGAGACGGAGCTTGTCCTGGGGGGTGACGCGGCCGAACACGTGCAGGCGCGGGAGGGCCGCGGTGAGGTCCTCGTCCGTCATGGCCTGGAGTTCGGGGCCGCCGATCGCGCCGGGGCCGAGGCCGAGTTCGGCGCCGATCGCCGACGCGGTGATCGCGTGGTCGCCGGTGATCATGCGGACCTCGATACCCGCGGCGTGGGCGGTGCGCACGGCGTCGATCGCCTCCGGCCGCAGCGGGTCGATGATGCCGACCATCCCGACGAACGTGAGGTCTTCGACGAACGACATGGGGTCTGCCGCCGCGGCGTCCTCCTGCCCGTCGAGTCGGCGGGCGGCGAAAGCCAGCACCCGCAGCCCCTTCTCGGACAACTCCCGGTTCGCCGCGGTCAGTTCGTCCCGGACGTCGTCGAGGGGCACCGCGCGCCTGCCGGGCAGGAAGGCGGTGGTACAGCGGGCGAGGACCACGTCGGGCCCGCCCTTGACGAGTTCGACGAACTGCGTGCTGCCGTCGACCTGGAGGTGGTGGAACGTGGCCATGAACTTGTACGCGGAGTCGAACGGCACCTCCGCGACGCGTGGATACGTGCGCCGGGTGAGCGGGGCGTCGACGCCGATCTTGGCGGCGAGCACGACCAGCGCGGCCTCGGTGGGATCGCCGACGACGTCGCCGGTATCGGAGACGGTAGCGTCGCTGTCGAGGCACAGTCCGTACGCGAGCAGGGTGAAATCGGGGGCGGCCTCGCCCGCGGTCTGGGTGATCCGGCCCGTCTTGCTGTATCCCTCGCCGTCGACGGTGTACCACCGGCCGTGGAAGTACAGCGACCGCACGGTCATCTGGTTCATCGTCAGCGTGCCGGTCTTGTCCGAGTTGATCGCACTGGTGGCGCCGAGGGTCTCGACGTCGGTGAGGTTCTTCACGACGGCCTTCGCCTCGGCCAGCTGACGGGCCCCGAATGCCAGCATCGCCTGCACGAACGTCGGCAGCCCGGTCGGGATCGCGGACACCCCCATGGAGATGCCGAGCAGCAGCACCGTCGTCAGGCTCTGCCCGCGGATCACCCCGAGGATCACGATGAGCGCGACCGCCGTCCACGCGATGATCCCCAGCACCTTGGTGAGCGAATTCAGTTCGCGCTGAAGCGGAGACTTGCTCGGAGCGACAGCCGAGAGCATCGACGCGATCTGGCCCATCTGGGTGCTCATGCCGGTTTCGGTGACCACCATGGTGGCGGTGCCCCGGGTGACCGACGTGTTCTGGAAGACCATGTTGCTGCGGTCGCCCAGGGGGACGTCCGCGGCGCCGAGGGTCCGGGTGTCCTTCGGGACGGGGGCGCTCTCGCCCGTCAGCGCCGCCTCCTGGGTCTCGAGGGTCGCCGACGTGAGCAGTCGGCCGTCGGCGGGGACGACGTCGCCGGCCTCGAGTTGCACGATGTCGCCCGGCACGAGGACGGTGGCGGCGAGTTGCACGAGCGTCCCGTCCCGCGTCACCCGAACCTGCGGTATCTGCATTTTCGCGAGCGCGTCGACACTGGCGCGCGCCTTCAGTTCCTGCCGCGTGCCCAGCACGACGTTGAGCACGACGAGCGCCGCGACGATGATCGCCGTCGGCACCTCGCCGATGAGGACGCTGACGACGGCCACCGCGACCAGCATCAGGTTCATCAGATCCTTCAGCTGCGCCAGCGCGATCGCCCACGTCGACGGCGCCGGTTCGGAGGCGATCTCGTTGGGACCGTGCCGGCGGCGGCGTTCGTCCGCTTCGCCGGCGGTCAGGCCCGCCTGCTGATCGGACGCTGTCGCGGCGACAACGGCATCGGCGTCCTGGGCGTACCAGGCCGTGTGCGTCTGCGCGGATTCCGTCGAGACCATGACCGCTCGTCCTTTCGGCTCGGACCCTCAGTACGGGGTGGGGATCCAGTGCAGGGGTTGCCCCGGTTCTTGATAGCCCTCCGCCTTCTGCCGCTTCGGCAGGGTGAGGTCGGGGCGGTCCAGCGGCTCGTACGGGACCTGGCTCAGCAAGTGGCTGATGACGTTGAGCCGACCGCGTTTCTTGTCGTCGTTGTTCGCGACGTACCAGGGCGCCCATCCGGTGTCGGTGTAGTGGAACATCGCGTCTCGCGCGCGGGAGTAGTCGTACCAGCGGCTGTACGACTTCAGGTCGAGCTCCGACAGTTTCCAGTACTTCCGGGGGTCGTCCATCCGGCTCTGCAGGCGCAGTGTCTGCTGTTCCTCGTTCACTTCCAGCCAGTACTTGAGCAGGATGACCCCCGAGTCGACGATCGCGCGTTCGACCGTCGGGATCAGTTGGAGGAAGTGCTCCGCTTCCTCCTCGGTGCAGAAGCCGAGTACCCGTTCGACCCCCGCGCGGTTGTACCAACTGCGGTCG
This sequence comes from Rhodococcus sp. NPDC057529, assembly GCF_042802055.1. Lineage (NCBI taxonomy): Bacteria > Bacillati > Actinomycetota > Actinomycetes > Mycobacteriales > Nocardiaceae > Rhodococcus > Rhodococcus sp. NPDC057529. The sequence goes on along the minus strand of NZ_JBHVEY010000006.1, from coordinate 221,391 downwards.
AAGATGACGACCTCTCCGCCGGCGGGCAGGTGCGGCAGGTACCGCTGCACATACATCTGCGACTTCTCGCGCTCGGTGGGCGCCGGCAGCGCGACCACTCGGAACACCCGCGGGCTCACCCGTTCGGTGATCGCCTTGATGACGCCGCCCTTGCCCGCGGTGTCACGGCCCTCGAAGACGACGCACACCTTCGCACCGGAGGACTTCACCCACTCCTGCAGTGCGACGAGTTCGGCGTGGAGGGGTTTCAGGAGCCGCCGGTACTCCTTGTTCTTCATCGGTGCGGTCGGTTCGGCGGCGTCTGGCCGGGAGAGTTCGTCCCCGGCCCTGCGCTTGCTCTTCTTTCCCACGGTCTCTCCCGCTCTACCGGGTTCAGACCTGCTCCGGATTCCAGGTAGACACGGCCCAGATCACGACGACGTCGAGCGCGATGATGAGCAGCGACCACCACGGGTAGTACGGCAGCCACAGGAAGTTGGCGAGTATCGAGATCGCCGCGATCACGATCGCGGACACCCGCGCCCACCCTGCCCCGGTGAACAGCGCCAGACCGACCCCCAGGACCACGATGCCCAGCACGATGTGGATCCAGCCCCACGTCGTCAGGTCCAGCTTGTAGACGTATTCGATGCCGGCGACGAAGACTTCGTTCTCGGCGACGGCGGCGACCCCTTGGAAGAACTGGATGATGCCGACGGTGACGAGGATGATGGCCGCCCCGATCGAGGTGCCTGCCGCGACGCCCTGCTTGACCGATGATGTCTCGGACATGACCGTCCCTTTCTGTCCGCGAGTTCTCTCCGCGAGCCGGCGGCCCGGTACCCCCATTGTCCGCCGTGAGGCCCCCGGCGCAGTCGTGAAACAGAATTTCCGGACACAGTCGGATTCTGGATTCATTCCAGGCTCAGGCGTACTCGGGTGCCGGAACCGAACCGTGTTGCTCGAGAGGCCGTTTCGTGTCTTGACGGTGGCCGTCTGCCGGGATGACGATTGATCGATGACCGGCGACGACGAACTTCTTCAAGTCGAGCGGGTCATCGAGCGCCTGATCACTCGGTACCCTTCGCTCTCACCAGTAGACATCGAGCACATCGTGCGCACTGTTCACAAGCGACTGGCGGAGAGCAGGGTTCGCGACTTCATACCCCTCCTCGTCGAGAGGGCGGCCCGCCGCGACCTCGCCGCCCGCGAGGCGTCGGAAACGGTCGGGTGACTTTGTGCTCTAGCGGCGCCACACCCGCTCGTGGATACTGAGCGAAGGCCTGTGTGGCTGCCGCTGCTGTCTTCAGAAGAGAGGTCCTGCGGTGAACGACAACGATCTCGACGTGCTCGGGCCCATCGACTATCTCGTCGTGGAGTTCCCCGCAGACCGGAAACCCGACGGATCGGCACTTCCACTCCTCATCGATCTCGTCGATCGGAACATCATCCGTGTACTCGACCTGATCTTCGTCCGTAAGGACACCGACGGAACACTGTCCGGAATCGCGATCGAGGACCTCGGTTTCGAGGGCGGTGTCGACGTGACGCTCTTCGCCGAAGCGGCCTCCGGCCTGATCGACCGAACCGACCTCGAGGAGGCCGCGGCCGTGCTCGAACCGGGGTGTTCGGGAGCGATTCTCGTCTACGAGAATTGTTGGGCCGCACCGTTCGCCTCCGCCCTGCGGCGCGAGGGGGCCCAGCTCGTGGCGTCCGGGCGCATTCCCGTCCAGGGCATTCTGGCGGCGCTCGACGCGCTCGACTCCGCCAGCTGACAGGCTGCCGAATCCAGAGCTGAGGAGCACATCATGCCAGGACTTCTGCGCGGGATCGCCCGGACCGCCGTCGTGGCGGGCACCGCGACCGCCGTCTCCAACCGGGTTTCGCGAAGGCAAGGGCAGCGGTGGGCGGCGAATCAACCTGCCCCGCAACAGCAGTCGCCGCCACCCCCACCCCCGCCCCCGGCGCAACCCGCACCGCAGGCCGTTGGCACGGATCGTATTGCGGCCCTGAAACAACTCGGTGAACTTCGCGATCAGGGGGTCCTCACCGAGGAAGAATTCAACGCAGAGAAGGCCAAAATCCTGGCTTCCTGACCGCAACACCGAGTGGACGGAGCACCGAAAATGGAAGGCTTCTGGGAGTTTTTCTGGTTCATCTTCGTCTGTTTCGCCTTCGTGGCGTACCTGACGGTGCTGTTCTCGATCATCACGGATCTGTTCCGGGACCGCGACACTTCGGGTTGGGTGAAGGCGATCTGGATCTTCTTCCTGTTCTTCGTTCCGTTCCTGTCGGCGCTGATCTACCTGATCGTCAACAGCGACGGCATGGCGAAGCGGTCGATGGCTGCCGCCCAGGAAGTGAAGCGGGCGCAGGACACCTACATTCGGGACGTCGCCGGGCAGTCTCCGGCTCAGCAGATCTCGGATGCCAAGGCGCTCCTCGATTCCGGGGCGATCACCGAAGCCGAGTTCCAGTCGATCAAGGCGAAGACGCTGGCATAGCGTCCGTCGCCGTGGCGGACGTGCGGGCCGGACGGATGAGCAACTCGATCGCCACGAGCGCCAGCAGGCCGATGATGACGATCCACAGCACGACCAGTCCGGTGGGGTAGCGCCAGAACATCAGCAGTACCGCGGCGATACCGATCACCGCGCAGCGCAACGGAATGCGGAGCTGGTAGGCCCACCGCTCCACCTCGTTCGGTGGCCGGCCGCTGCCGGACCGCCGAACGAAGTCGAGTGCCTGCCCGTAGCCGCGACGGACGGCGGTCGCCGAGGACGAGCCACCGATGAGGTAGGCGCCGAGTGCGATCACCAGGCCCAGTACCGCCACCGCGCGCAGACTCGTCCGCAGCGGGACGAGGACCGTGTCGATGACGGCCGTCGCCGCATCGGGCGACAGGATGTCGGGTGGGACGCTGTCGAGGTAGATGGCTCGTCCGACGAGAATCCCGATTGCGAGAGCGAGCATTCCGAGTGCGATCGCGAGTCCCGCCAGCGCGAGGGCGCGGAGCCGCCGGCCGGTGGGTGCGACGGCCACGGCGGCGGCAGCGCAGGCGATGCCCAGCCACGGCAGGATCGCCGACGCCTTGTCGAGTGCGCGGACGGCGCGCTGCGCCTTCACGAGTTCGGGAGATTGGAAGAGCACGAACTGCTTGTCCACCGACGGGATCTTGTCGGCGAACGCGAACCCGCGCCCGGCGAGTTCCGATTTCACGCGGTCGATGACGGTACCGAGGGAGATGCTGACGGTGCCGCTCTGGTCGACCTCCACGGAGCTGAGGCCGTAGTTTCCCGTCATCACCGCCACGAGTGCGTTGTGTGCGGCCCGGTTCGCCTGGATCCACAGGTCTTCGAACTGCTGGGATCGCACGAGCGAGCTGACGGTGTCGTGGACGAAGTTCTTTGCCTGGCTGGTGAGCACCGGGGCGAGGCCGACGACCGCCTTGTCGAGGCGCGGCGCGTTCGCGGCGAGATTCGTCACGTCGGTCAGCGCGGTGAGGGCTTCGGTGGTCAGACCCTCGACGTCGACGCGCGCGAAGATCTCGTCGGTGATCTGGTTCGTGACATCCGCCTGCAGAGCGGGATTCGAGCCCAGCGGCGCGACCGTGCTCACGTAGCGGTCGGTGTCGAGGATCTGGCTGCGGGTGAAGCGGGCGGTCACCGACGCGACCGCGAGGACGGCGACGAGTACGAGCAGAATCGTCACCGCCGTCCAGCGCAGCCCGTTGTGGGGTGGGTGGGAGACCGGTTCGGCGGGGACACCGGCAGCTTCACCCGCCGCCTGGGCTCGCAGGGTGGCGACTTCGTCGCGCAACCGGAGCAGTTCGGCGCGTTCGTCCTTGCCGAGCGCGTCTGCGCCCGTGGCCCCGTCCATCGTCGATCAGACCGTTTCGGGATTCCAGGTGGCAACCGCCCAGATCACGACCGCGTTCAGCGCGATGATCGTGATCGCCCACAGGGGGTAGTACGGCAGCCACAGGAAATTGACGAAGATCGAGACGGCGCAGAGGACCATGGCGCCGACCCGGGCCCAGGTTGCACCGGTGAACAGTGCGGCGCCGACGGCGGCGATGATTACACCGAAGACGAGATGGAACCATCCCCACGCGGTGACGTCGAATTTGTAGGTGTACTCGACGCCGACGACGATGACGTCGTCCTTGGCGATCGCCGAGATTCCCTGGAAGAACTCGAGCAAGCCGACGGTGACGAGGAGCACCGCCCCGCCCACCGAGGTTCCCTTTGCCACACCTTGTTTGACCAGCGATTCATCGGACATGACCGTTCCTCTTTCGTCAACATACGAAATGAACTGGCGATTGTAAGTATCCTCCGTGGGATCGCCTGCTGTCAGCGAGATGCCCGCTCCGGCAGATGTTGACCTTGCTCGTCGCGGCGGCGACAATGTCTGCATCCCACCGCATATCCGGGAAGGGGATTCTCATGTCCGATCAATCGTTGGTCAAGCAGGGGGTCGCCGCGGCCACGTCCATGGTGGCAGCGATAGTTTTGCTCACTATCGGAATACTGCACGTGCTCTCGGGTATCTCGGCGCTGATGAAGGACGACCTGGTCGTGGCCGGGCCGGAATACGTCTACCAGTTCGATACGACGGCGTGGGGGTGGATCCACCTCGTGCTCGGCGTGATCGTCGCGCTCGTCGGCGTCATGCTGTTCACCGGTGCGACGTGGGCCCGCGTCGGCGCGATGGTGATCTGCGCGTTGTCGATACTCGCGAATTTCCTGTGGCTGCCCCACTACCCGTTGTGGTCGATCGTCATCATTCTGCTCGACGTGTTCGTGATCTGGGCCGTGGCGACGTGGCATCCGGGCTACGAGGAGAGCGTCTAGGTCGTTGTTCCACACGCGGCACGAGGGAATCGTCGCGTCCGCCCCGTCACGGAGAGGATGAGATGACCGACGAACCCGGATCGTCATCACCGCCCGAGCGTCGCCGCCGCTGGCTGCCCCACCGATATGCGTTCGGGGGCTTGGTCGTCGCCGTCCTGTTCGTGTGGCTGTCGTTGACACCGACGCTGCTGCCGCGTGGCCCGTTCTTCCAGGGCTTGGTCACCGGCGTCTCGGCGGCCGTCGGCTACGCCCTCGGATTTCTGGGTTCCGTTCTGGTTCGTCATCTCGTGCGGCGGGAACCGTCGGCACGAGTGAAGACCTGGGTTCGGCGGGGGGCGTTGGTGATCGGGCTCGTCGGCACCGCGGCGATGCTGGTGTGGTTCGCGAATTGGCAGGATGAGCTCCGGGCACTCATGAGCGCCGCATCGTTCCCGTGGACGGGCTACGTCGTGACGGTGATCGTGGCGGTGCTGATCTTCGTCCTGCTGGTTGCGATCTCCCGGTTGCTGTTGCGGGCGGTGCGGTCGGTCGAACGCGAGATCAGCCGGGTGGTGCCGCGGCGGATCTCGGCGACGGTGATCGGCGTACTCACGGTGGCTCTGCTGTTCGCACTCCTCAACGGGGTGGCGGTGCGCGTGATCATGACCGGGTTGAACAATTCGTTCGCCGCCGTCAACCAGGAGACCAAGGCCGGTGACGAACCGCCAACGACGCCGCTGCGTTCGGGCGGACCGGAATCACTGGTCACGTGGGATTCGCTGGGAAGGCAGGGCCGGTCGTTCATCTCGCGTGGCCCGACCGTCGAGGAACTGTCCGCCTTCAACGGTGGACGGCCCGCACTGGAGCCGATCCGGACCTACGCCGGGCTCGCCAGCGGTGGCGATTCGATCGGGGAGAGCGCCCAACTGGCAGCGGACGAACTCGAACGGGCCGGCGGGTTCGATCGCGCGGTGATCGGCGTGGCGACCACCACCGGCACCGGATGGATCAATGAGAGCCTCGCCTCCTCACTCGAGTACATGTACAACGGCGACACCGCGATCGTCGGGTTGCAGTACTCGTATCTCCCCAGCTGGCTGTCGTTCCTCGTGGACAAGGAGCGGGCCCGCCAGGCGGGCGAGGCGCAATTCGACGCGGTGTACGACAAGTGGAAGCAGTTGCCACCGGAGACCCGTCCGAAACTCGTCGTGATGGGGGAGAGCCTGGGCTCCTTCGGCGGCGAGAGCGCGTTCGGCAGCGTCGACGACGTCGAGGCGCGTTCCGACGGCGTTCTGTTCACCGGACCGCCGAACGCGAACGAGATCTGGACCGACGTGACGACCAACCGGGATCCCGGCTCACCCGAATGGCTTCCGATCTACGAGCAGGGCGAGACCGTGCGCTTCGGTGCGCGGGCGCCGGAGGATCTGCCCCGCCCCGACACCCCGTGGGGGAAGCCACGGATGGTGTACCTGCAGCACGCGTCCGACCCGATCGTCTGGTGGTCGCCGGAACTGCTGGTGAGCGAGCCCGACTGGCTGAAGGAGGAGCGCGGGTACGACGTCCTGGACAGCACGCAATGGTTCCCGTTCGTGACGTTCCTCCAAGTTGCGGCGGACATGGCGGTGTCGACGGGCGTCCCCGACGGGCACGGGCATACCTACGTCGTCGACATCGCGGATGCGTGGAGCGCGATCCTGGCGCCGGACGGCTGGACCCCGGTGGACAACGAGCGATTGCGCACCGTGCTCGCCGAGATGGGGGCGGACGGCTGACCCGTCGTCACGGTTGCGGCGGCGCGAGTTCCTGTGCTCGTCTCATGCGGAACGAGTTGAGCAGTCCGGCGAGACCGGCGAGGAGGGGTACGAGCAGCGCAACCTGCAGGGCAAGTGGCCGTGCGTCGGTGTTGATGCGGACCACCTCGTCTCGTATCTCGGGTGGCTGGCCGACGAGGAGTTGTTCGAGTTGGGTGTTGCTCATGACCTCGGCGTCGTCCTCGAGTACCTGCGCCACGTGCTGCTGGTCGGCCGGCGGGAGGACGGTGCTCGATTGCGCCATGGCGGTGAACGTGATGGACAGTGTCGCCAGCATGATGGCGCCGGCGAACGCCAGTCCGAACGACAACCCGAACGATCCCGCTGCGGAGTTCGCGCCTGCCGCCTCGCTGACGTGCTCCTCCGAGATCGGGGCGAGCGTGTAGTTGTTGAGTTGGGATACCAGCAAACCCAGCCCCGAGCCCGCGATCGCCAGCGGGAGCAGCAATGCCCAGCCGAACTCGGCCCGCGGCACGATCGGGATCAGGATTGCGACGCCGATCGTGACGAGGACGAATCCCCAGCGGACGATGGTGCTCGGACTGCGATCTCCCGCCTTCTTGCCCGCCAGCAGCGCCACGCCGAACATGCTGAGCGAGAGGGGGGCAAGCGACAGTCCCGCCTGCATCGCGTTGTACTCGAGCACCATCTGGAGGTAGATCGGCAGGGCGATCATCGTGCCGCCCAACGCTATCTGCTGGAGCATCTGCTGTGAGATTCCCAGCCGGAACACTGTGGAGCGGAACAGATCGGGGTCCAGCAGCGGCGGTTCCCCGCGACGCTTCCGGCGGACGAGCCAGTACCCCAGTCCGGCCAGCGCCAGCGCACCCACGACCAGCAGGGCGGCCACCGCTTCGCCGCCTTCCTGCCACACGAGGATTCCCAGCACGATGCCGCCCATCCCGAGGACGGAGAGGCCTGCACCCACCGTGTCGATTCCCCGGGGCCCGGTGTACGGCACGTCGCGGACGAGTCGGATCCCGGACAGCACGATCGCGATGATGACGACCTCGAGCACGAATGCGACGCGCCACGACAGGAAGGTGGTGATGAAACCTCCGAGGAGCGGTCCGACTGCGGCGGCGATCGCTGCGGCCGCGCCGACCAATGCGTAGACCTTCTTCTGCGCGCCGCCTTCGAAGTTGCCGTGGATCAGGGACTGCATGGCGGGCAACAGCAGTGACGCACCGATTCCGCCGAGGATCGCCCAGAACACGATGATCGCCGTCAGGCTCTGCGCGAGCGCCATCGCGGATGCGCCCACGGCATACCCGAGCAGACCCATCACGTACGCCCGTTTACGTCCGATCAGGTCGCCGACCTTACCGCCGATCAGGATGAACGCGGCCGACACCAGTGCCTCGAGTGCGATCGCCGCCTGGACGCCGCTCACGGTCGTGCCCAGGTCGCGGACCACGGCTGAGATCGACACGTTCATCAGTGAGGTGTCGACGACGAGCACGAACATCGCCATCGCCAGCAGCAGGGCGAGCAGCCGCTGCGACCCCTCCAGGTTGGTACCCGAGCTGTTGGTTCGGTCTTCGGGCACGGGCACCTCCTGAGCTGCCCGGCCACTGCGGTGTCGCGCCGAGCGGTGATTCCCAGACCCGAGTCTCCCACGTGCAGGGGGCGTCCTATGTGGATTCACCCGTTTCCGGGTGTGCGAGGAACCCGGCGACGACCGGTGCGAGTCCGGATGCGTCGGTGACGATGTCGATGTGCCCGCCGGGGTGGATGTGCAACGTCGCGTGCGGCAGCAGTGCGTTCATGATGCGCGCGTTGAGGACGGGAATGATCGGGTCGTCGGTGCCCGCCACGACGAGTGTGGGCTGCCGGATCAGTGGCAGGACGGGAAGGCTCGTCCACAGGGCGCCCGCGAGGAGTTGGTGGAGATAGCCGACCCGGGAGCCGGACTGCCGCTGCTTCCCGAAGATCCGTGCCACGTCCCCGCCGGCGCGGCGGGCGGCGCCGCCGTACAGGTCGCCGGCGACGGCCGCCGCGTAGGCGGGATCGGTGAACCGCTTCGGGGTCAACATCTTCGAGAGCACCCTCGGGTGACCCGGAATCATGAGGGCGCCGGTACCGGTGGCGACGAGGACGAGACGACGGCACCGCCGCGGGTGCTGCAGCGCGAACTGCTGGGCCAGCGCTCCGCCCCACGACAACCCGAGGACGTCGACGGTGCCGACCCCGATCTCGTCGAGCAGCCGGCTCAGACCGCAGGCGAGGGCCGGGAGTGCGTACGGAACCGGGGAGGCAGGCGAACCTCCGGTGCCCGGGACGTCGAAACTGATGATCGTCGCGGCCGGATCCAGTGCGGCGACCAGCGGTTCGAGCACTTCCAGGCCGGCCCCGATGCCGTTGCACAGCACCAGCGGCACCCCGGTGCCGGCGCGGATCCGCACCCGGATCCGCAGCCCGCACACCGGAACGACCCTGTCCTCGAATCGGTCGCGGCCCCCGAACAGTTCGGTCACCGTCACGTGTAGAGCACCACGACGTCGGCGACGCACACCGGGCGGGTGCCGCCGTCGATCTCGTAGGTCAGCCGGAACACGGCCTCGACGCCGGCCGGCTTCTCTTCGGCGGCGGTGAGAGCCACGGTGGCGCGCAGGACGGATCCGACCGGAAGCGGCGCCGGGAACCGGACCTTGTTCAGTCCGTAGTTGAGGGCGGCTTCGACGCCGTCCACGGTGAGTGCCTCCGCGAGGATGCTCGGCGCCAGCGACAGCGTCAGGTAGCCGTGGGCGACCGTGCCGCCGAAGGGTCCGTCGGCGGCGCGATCCGGATCGGTGTGAATCCACTGGAAGTCGCCGGTCGCCTCCGCGAACAGGTTCACCTGGTCTTGCAGGACCTTGTAGGGGCCTGTGGTTCCGATGGTCCGGCCGACCGACTCGACGAGTTCGGCGGGATGGGTGAGATGCAGGGTCATGGTGTTCCTCTGTCGGTGACGAATGTCGATGACGAACGGGTCAGGAGTGGTGGACATAGGTGCCCGGGGCGGGGGCCAGCGGCGGGTACTGCCGGGCACCGAGGGTGTGCGGTGCGTCGACGTCGGGTCCGCTGCGTTCGGCGAGCCAGTGCGCGTAATCGGTCCACCACGAGTCCGTCGCGGTCTCCGCGGTGTCGAGCCACGCGTCCGGCGTCTCGGAGGCGGGTTCACCGAACCGGTACGACGCCCGCGGGTTGCCCGGCGGGTTCACGAGTGAGGCGATGTGTCCGTTCGACGACAGCACGAACCGCGAGTCCTTGCTGCCGAGGAGGCGAGCGCTGCGGTACGTCGACTGCCACGGGCAGAGGTGGTCGGCGGACCCGCCGACGACGTACGAATCCGCGGTCACCGTGCCGAGGTCGACGGGCGTGCCGAGCATGGTGGCGGCACCGGGGATCGTCAGCGCGTTGCGCAGGCCGAGCAGCACGAGGTCCCGGTGCAGTGCCGCTGCCATACGGGTGGTGTCCGAGTTCCAGAACAGCACGTCGAACGCGGCCGGAGACCGGCCCTGCACGTAGTTGTTGACCCAGTACCGCCAGACCAGATCGGTGGGACGCAGCCATGCGAACATCTCCGCGAGCGTGCGACCGTCGAGGAATCCCTTGGCGGCCGAGTCCCGGATCGCCGCGGCAGCGGCACGCTCGCTCATCATGGCCGACGCCGTTCCGGCGCGGGTCTGATCGAGAACGGTCACGGCCAGGGTGAGGCCGGCGATGCGGTCGCCCTCGCCGATCGCGGTGAGGTGTGCGGCGACCATGGCGGCGAGAATGCCACCCGAGCAGGTGCCGAGGACGTGTGCGCTCGTGGTTCCGGCGATGCACTGCACCGCGTCGAGAGCCTCCACGATCGCGGCACCGTACGTGTCGGCACCCCAGTCCCGGTGCCGGGCGTGGGGGTTGCGCCACGAGATCGCGAAGACCTGCTGTCCCTGCTGCACGAGGTGCTCGATCAGGCTGCGGCCCGGTGCGATGTCGAGGATGTAGTACTTGTTGATGACGGGCGGGACGATCAGCAGCGGTGTGGCGTGGACCGTCTCCGTCTGCGGCGCGTAGTGGATCAGCTCGAACGTGCGGGTCTGGAAGACCACGGCGCCCTTCGTCGCCGCCACGTGCTCCCCGACCTCGAACGCGTCGGGTTCGACCATGGCGGGAACCCGCGGACTCGACTGCATGTCGCGGAGGAAGGACCGGACGCCGCGCACCGCACTGAGTCCGCCGGTGTCCACTATCGCCTTCCACCCGAGCGGGCTGAGCAACGGGTTGTTGGTCGGCGACAGACCTTCGACCAGGTTGTCGAAGACGAACCGCATCCGTTCGTGATCGCGCCAGTCCAGGTCGGCGTCCTCGAGCAGGGCGGTGGCGGTGTGGGAGGTGGCGAGATACGCCTGCATCGCCCGCCGCAGGGCGGGATTCTGCTGCCACGCGGCATCGCCGAAACGTTTGTCCGCCTTGGCGGGAGCCCGGTCGGACGTGCCGGCGACGATCGCACCGAGTTCACGGACGAGGGCGCCGCCGCGCAGGGCGACGGTGCGGGGCCTGCCGGCGAGGCTGATGCCGAACCGGCTCCAGGAACTGTCGGGGAGCATGCGGGCGGCGACGCCGCGGGTTCCGCGGGTGAGGAGGAGGTCGAGGGGAGCGGTCAACTCGTCGGGGGTCGCCTGGGCAACAGTCGTGGTCATGCGGCGGGGCTCCTGCCGAGTTCGCGTTTGAGGATCTTGCCGGTGGCGGTCATCGGCAGGGAGTCGACGAATTCGACGGTGCGCGGGTACTTGTAGCTCGCCATCTGCTGCTTGGACCAGGCGATCAGCTCGCCGGGGGTGATCTGTGCGCCCGGTTCGAGGATGACGTAGGCCTTGACCTCCTCGCCGTGGCTGTCGTCGGGAACACCGACGACGGCGGCGAAGGAGACGGCGTCGTGCCCGATGAGGACGTCCTCGATCTCGCGGGGATAGACGTTGAAACCGCCGCGCACGATGAGGTCCTTGGCGCGGTCGACGATGTAGTAGAAGCCGTCCTCGTCGACCCGCGCGAGGTCGCCGGTGCGGAACCAGCCGTCGCGCAGCGCTTCCGCGGTGGCCTCGGGGCGGTTGTAATAGCCCTTCATGATGTTGTGACCGCGCAGCGCGATCTCACCGATCTGATCGGTCCCGGTGACGGTGTTCCAGTCCTTGTCGACGAGACGCGCCTGAATGCCCCAGACGGGAACGCCGATCGATCCGGGCCGGGGTTCGAGAGCGGGATCGCTGAACGTCGCGAGTGGCGACGTCTCGGACAGCCCGTAGCCTTCGAGGATCTGCACGCCGAACCGGTCGGCGAACCGGGTGAGGATCTCCACCGGCAGCGCGGCGCCGCCGGAGATGGCGCGGCGCATGTTCCGTGCGATGCGGTCGATGTCGGCCGGGTGTTCGTCGAGGGCACCGAGCAGACCCCAGTACATGGTGGGCACACCGGCGAAGACGGTGATGTCCTCCCGCTCGATGAGGTCGAGTGCGGCCCGGGCCTCGAACCGGGGCAGCAGCACGAGGGTCGCGCCCACCGAGATGCCTGCGTTGAGGGTGACGGTCTGGCCGAACGAGTGGAACAGCGGCAGCGTCACCAGATAGCGGTCGTGGGTCGAGGGTGTGCTGTCGAACAGCCGGTTGGCGGTCAGCGCGTTCAGCGCCATGTTGGCGTGGGTGAGTTCGGCGCCCTTGGGCTTTCCGGTGGTGCCGCTCGTGTACAGGATGACGGCGGTGTCCCCGGGTTCGCGGACCACGGCGTCGAAATTGCTGTCGTGCCGCGCGAGGGCGTCGGCGAGCGTCCCGACGCCGTCGATCATGGCGGGCGCGGCCGGGTCGGTGGTGATGCGGAACAGGGCGCGGCAGCGCGGACTCTGCGCGAAGCCGGACAGTCCGTACTCGCCCATCGGCAGTTCGGGGGTGCCCTCGTAGCAGAAGTAGGCCTTGGCATCGGAATCGTCGAGGTGATACGCGATCTCGCGATCCTTGAGCAGAACGTTGAGCGGCACGACCACCGCGCCCGCCTTGAGGATGCCGTAGTAGACGACGGGGAACTGCGGAATGTTGGGGCACGACAGCGCAATCGTGTCGCCGGGTTCGATGCCGGCCGACACCAGCAGGTTCGCGACCCGGTTCGACTGGGCGTCGAGGTCGGCGTAGGTCATCCGCTGGTCACCGAGCACCAGGGCGACGCGGTCGGGGAATCGGCGGGCCGAGTCTTCGAGGAGTACGGAGAGGTTGAGCACGGTGAACTTTCTCGTCGGGGGGAACGGTGTCGTCGCGCTACGCGAACGACGCGGCAGTGCCGTCGCGCTAGGCGAACGACGCGGCGGTGGCGGCGGTCGAGTTGATCAGTTCGCGGAGCAGCTCTTCGGCGTACGGCCAGTACCCGTAGCCGGCGGCCGGGTTGAGGTGACCGACTGCGCCGAGGTCGACGAGCTTGCTGCCCCACGATTCGGCCATCCCGGCGACCCGGCGGAACCGGGCCAGGGGGTCGTCGGTGCTCGCCGCCACGATGCTGGGGAACGGGAGCCTGCGCCGGGGGACGGGATTCCAGCCGTTCGCGTCGAGCTCCCCGCGTGTGGGGTAGCCCGCGGGCAGCGGCTCCTCGAAGTCGGGTGGGGTGGCCAGCAGCGCACCCTGAACGGGACGGGACGCCTGCTGGGCCCAGTGCACCGTGATCGCCACGCCCGCGCTGTGCGCGACGAGTACCACCGGACCGTCGATGTCGGTGAGAACGGTGTCGAGGGCGGCGATCCGCGCGGCGAGACTGAGCTTGTCCCGCTCGAGCGGCGGCACCGTCCGCACGGTGTCGAGTCGCTCGGCGAGCAACGTCTGCCAGTGGTCGGCGACGTGATCGCGCAGTCCGGGCACGATCACCACGGTCGGTTCGGTGGAGGTGGTCACGGTCGGCTCCAGTTTCCTAAGAGATGGCGGTAAGGGCGGCGAGCTTGCGGCGTCCGGCCGGGTAGGCGCGTTTGCCGAGAATCAGGGCGACGATCGCGACGACGTAGATCAGGGGCGCGATCTGCAGGGCGGTGACGAGGCCGAAGCGGTCGGCGAGCAGTCCGACGACGAACGGGCCGAGTGCCAGTCCGAGAAGGTTGTTGGCGAGTGTGAGGGTGCCGAAGGCCGAGGCACGCACCGAGGAGTGGGTGAGGTTCGCGACCATCGCGGCGATCGGACCGGACGAGCCGGCGGAGAAGAACGCGCCGATACCGATCAGGATCAGCTGGGTGGAACCGGACGGCATCTGGAAACCGGCTCCGAGGAACACGAGCGAGAGCACGCCGTACACGACGGCCGTGGTCCATTTCTTGGTGGGATCGTCCCGGCTCACACGGTCGGTGATGATGCCGCACACCACCATGCCGCTACCGACGGCGAGGACGAAGATCGACGCCATCGCGCCGGCCTTGTCGGGGGCGAGGCCGTACGACCGGTTGAAGAAACTCGGCAGCCACGCCAGCAGGACGCCCGCGGTGAACATCTGCAGACCGCCACCGATGTACGCCAGCACGACGGCGGGTGTGGAGAAGAGGCTCGAGAGCGGTGCTCGGAAACCGGTGGGTGTGTCGGCGGGGTCGTCGAGGACGGCGGCGTCCGTCAGTTTCTTCTCGGATACGAGGGCACGGAACAGGGCGACGAGGATGAGGCCGAAGACGGCCATCGCGGCGAACGACCAGCGCCAGCCGAGGTTGACGGCGATGACGCCGCCGAGGGCGACCCCGATCACGGAACCGAACGATCCGCCGCCCATGAAGGCGCCGCTGAGCGCGGAGTGCACGCGCGGGGCGAACACGCTGAGCACCACCGCGATGCCGACACTGCCGTAGGCGGCTTCGCCGACACCGACGAGGAACCGTGCGCCGAGCATTTGCTCGTAACTGGTGGCGAGCGCACAGAGCAGCGTCGCGGCGCTCCACAGGACGGCCATGAGAAGCAGGCTCTTGACCCGGCCCCACCGGTCGGCAAGCAGCGACAGCGGGAGGGTCAGCAGGCCGACCATGAGAGCGACGATGCTGCTGAGCGAGGCCAGCTGTGAATCGGTCAGCGCCCATTCGGTTTTGAGGAGCGGGAAGACGGCGCTGAGAACCTGCCGGGACATGTAGTCCGACAGCAGCAGCCCGAACGTGAGGGCGAAGACGATCCAGGGGTAGACCCGCGACCGTCCGGCCGGCGCAGCGGTCGCGCCGACCGTGTCCGGGGCGGTGGTGGTGTTCGGTCCCATGAGGCCTCCTATGGCCGACAGGATTGGTAAAGGGTGTGGGGAGGGAGCCGGGCGTGCTCGGCGGGAGCAGCGAATCCTCCGGCTCCCTCCCCGTTCGTGACGAAATCCCCTCGGGTGCGGGAACTCAGGCGTGCTGGGTGAAGCCGACCTGGCCGGGACGGCGGTTCGGGGCGTAACCGAGCTTGGCGAGCGTCTCGTCGGCGTCGGCGTAGGTTTGGCCGATCCGGTAGATGTCGCGGGCCTCCTTCCCGGTGGCCACCTCCCGGCCCAGCTCCCCGGCCACCCGGACCAACTGCTCGACCTGCGCGACCGACGTCATCTTCTCGCCCTTGCGACCCCAGATCGTGTCCTCGTTCCCGCACCGCGGATGCAGACCCATCGCGATCGCCATCGCGTTGACCGGCAGCACACTGCGCATCAACGTCTCGAGGGTCAGGCACGCACCGTCCGGCACCCGCTGCACGAAATTCATGATGTTGTACGGATTCGGGCCGTCGAAACCGCCACCGATACCGACCCAGGTCAGATTCAGCGGACCGGTGTACACCCCACGCCGGATCAACCGCTCCACCGTCTCGAGCTGCGGGATGCTCGACAGCTGGAAATGCGGCTGGATCCCGGCCGCCTGCAGCCGGCGCAGATGCTCCTCCACCCACGCCGGACCGGCCGGGACCGTCATCTCCCGGTACGCCTCGGCCAGCTCGGGCCGCTGCATCGAGGTGCCGGCGATGTCGTCGGCGGTCATCAGCTCCATGATGTTCATCTGCGAGGTGTTGATCGCGATCGTCACCTGATCCGGCGCCGGATCGAGGTCGGCGAGCATGTGCCGGGTGTCGTCGGAGAGCCACTTCGCGTCCGCACCCTCACCCTCGGGGGCGAACGAGATGGAACCGCCGACCTGCAGGATCATCTCCGGCACGGCCTGCCGCAGTCCGGCGAGCAGTTCGTTGAACTTCGAGAGCCGCTTGGAGCCCTTGCCGTCGAGTTCGCGGACGTGGATGTGCAGCACGGTGGCGCCGGCCTCGTAGCAGTCCACCGCCTTCTGGACGTGCTCGTCCATCGTCAGCGGCAGGTCCTCGCGGAAGTCGTCCGGCTCCCACTCGGGACCGTACGGGGCGCACGTGATGACCAGCTTCTCCTGGTTCTCGGGGAAGAGGGCGTCGTCGTGGAAATGCATGGGTGTTCTCCGTTTCGAAATCGGAACTGATGACCAGGGGGGCGTGAGAATTCAGAAGGGCCGGTCGCCGACGATTCCGGCGCGTTCCATCTTGCGGACGGCGGGCCAGTAGTCCTGGACGGCGTAGTGCTGTGTGGACCGGTTGTCCCAGATCGCAACACTGTTCGGGGTCCACCGCCACCGCACCTGGTATTCGGGGATCGAGGCCTGGCTGATCAGGTAGTTGAGCAGGTTGCTGCTGCCGGGCGCGTAGTCGATGCCGTACCGGATGTTGTCCGGGGTGTGGTAATTGACGAAGTGGGTTGCGAAAGAATTGACGAACAGGATCTTTTCGCCCGTGTCCGGGTGCGTGCGCACCACGGGGTGTTCGGCGTCGGGGAACCGATCGTGCAGGGCGTGCCGCTGCTCCGGCGTCTGGGCCGCGCCGAACGAGGCCTCGATGCTGTGCCGGGCGCGCAGTCCGCCGATCTGCTCCTTCACCCGGTCGGGGAGTTTCTCGTAGGCCAGCGCCATGTTCACCCAGATGGTGTCGCCACCGACGGGCGGCGTCTCGACGGCGCGGAGCACGCACCCCATGGGCGGGTTGTCGCGCCAGGTGGCGTCGCAGTGGAAGGCGTTCTCGTAGTGCTCGGCCGGGCTGTCGAGGTCCTTGTAGATCCGCACCAGCCCGGGGTACTCGGGGTCGCTGCCGGCGACGGGATGATCCTCGAGCGGGCCGAAGCGCTCGGCGAGCGCCACGTGCTCGGCGCGGCTCATGTCCTGGTCGCGGAAGAACAGAACCTTGTACTCGAGCAGCAGTTCCCGGAGTTCGGCGAACAGGGCGTCGTCCCGAGAGACGTCACCGAGGCTCACGTCGAACAACTCGGCGCCCAGAGAGCAGGTCATCGGCGCCAGCCGGAACGAACCGGAGGGGGAGAGGATCGCGTTCCGCTCGGGCGAATACGTCAGTTGTGCGGTGTCGTTCATGTTGGTGTCTCCGTCCTGGTGAGGGGTGTCCCGGCTCAGAGCCGGAACACCGAGGAGCCGATGCTGGTGCCGGATTCGAGGTCGCGGTGCGCCTGGACGGCGTCCTCGAGCCCGTAGCTCTGGTTGATCTCGATGCGGATCCGGCCTGCCTCGACGTGGCCGAACAGTTCACCGGCGAGTTCGGCGCGCTCCGCCGGGTCCGCGATGTAGTCGGCGAGCGCGGGCCGGGTGACGAACAGCGAACCCTTGACGGCCAACTGCATCGCGTCGATCGGCGGAATCGGTCCCGACGCCGTGCCGAAGCACACGAGCAGTCCCCGCCGGGAGAGGCAGTCGAGCGAAGTCTCGAAGGTGGACTGGCCGATGCTGTCGTAGACGACGGGAACGCCGGCGCCGTCGGTGATCTCGCGGACCCGTTCGGCGACGTTCTCACGGGTGTAGACGATCACGTGCTCGCAGCCGTGAGCGCGGGCGATCGCGGCCTTCTCGTCGGTGGAGACCGTGCCGATCACGTTGACGCCCAGCAGCTTCGCCCACTGGGTGAAGATGAGTCCGACGCCACCGGCGGCCGCGTGGAGCAGTACCGTGTCGCCGGACTTCAGCGGGGCGATGCGGCGCAGCAGGTAGGCCGACGTGAGCCCGCGCATCGTCATCGCGGCGGCCGTGTCGAAGCCGATCGCGGACGGCAGCGGAATGAGCGGGGCGGCAGGCATGACGCGTTCTGTGCTGTAGGCGCCGAGCGGACTTCCCGTGTAGGTGACGCGGTCGCCGACCTGCACGTGGGTCACTCCGGTGCCGACCGCCTCGACCACACCGGCACCCTCGACGCCCATGCCCGCGGGCAGTTCGGCCGGGTAGAGGCCGGTGCGGAAGTAGGTGTCGGCGAAGTTCAGGCCGACCGCCTCGTGGCGGATCCGGACCCCGTGCGGGCCGGGTTCTCCGACCTCGACGGACTCCCACTTCATGACCTCGGGTGTGCCGTGCTCGTAGAACCGAACAGCCTGTGCCACAGTAATTCTCCTCTTCGACGTGATGATCGGCGCGGTACCGCTGCGGAACTGCTCGCGGGGGCGGGCCGGGGTGATCCGGTGCCGTGGGGTGGCTCTCCGCGCCGTCTCTTTGTGATGCACCTAACAGTAGGGGCGCATCCGGCAGTATGCTTATCCTGACGGGACAGGAGGCCTATCATTTCGGGACACGGCCAGGTGTCGGGACAGGGCAGGGACGGGACGTGAAACCCCTCGCGCGGTACGCGTCACTGAACGGGTACGTGGAACTGTGCCGGTCACTCGGACTCGAGCCGGCACCGCTGCTGCGCGCCGCCGGCCTCGACCCGTCCGGGCTCGGCCTGCAGGACCGCTGGATACCCGCCGCTGCGATCGCGCGACTGCTCGAGCAGTCGGCGGACAGATCTGGATACGCGGATTTCGGGGTTCGCCTCGCCGAACGCAGGCAGTTCTCCAACCTCGGACCGCTCAGTCTCGTCGTCCGCGAGGAACCCGACGTCCGGAGCGCCCTGCGCGTCCTCACCCGCTACGACCACACCTACAACGAGGCGCTGCGCACCCGGATGTCGGAGCGTGGCGGGCTGGTGACCCTGCGAATCGAACTCGACGTGGGGGAGGCCACCGACATCCGGCAGTCGGTGGAACTGGCGGTCGGGGTGCTGTACCGGCTGTTGCGGGGCTTCCTCGGCGGCGGCTGGAAACCGCTCGACGTCTGCTTCCCGCACCCGGCGCCGGCCGACGCCGCGACGCACCGCCGGTTGTTCGGGCCCGCGATGAAGTTCGACCACGAGTTCGCGGGAATCGTCCTCGAAGCGGGCGACCTGAACGCGCCGAACAAGATGTCCGATCCGCTGCTCCGCCCGTACACCCAGCAACTGCTCGAGTCGTGGGAACCGTCGGACGACGTGACGATCGTGAGCCGGGTCCGCGAGTTGATCGAACTTCTGCTTCCCACCGGCCGCTGCTCCGTCGAACAGGTGGCCCGCAGCCTGGGGGTCGACCGGAGAACCGTGCACCGCCGTCTCGCCGAGAGCGGGGAGACGTTCTCCTCCGTCCTCGACGGCACCCGCACGGAACTCGCCGAACGGATGGTCGCGAATCCGCGGCTGAACCTCACCGAGATCGCGGACATGCTGGCGTTCTCGGCGCCGAGCAACTTCTCCCGGTGGTTCCGAGGCCGGTTCGGGGTCAGCCCGAGCAGGTGGCGAGCTCAGCGGGCGGGTGAGACGGGGTGAAACGGCCGGATCTCGTCGTCGCCGGGGCGGATGACCCCGGCATGGGACTCGGGGACCTCCTGCCACGCGCCTTCGAGGTCGCGTAGCGGTTCGGACACCACGAACCGGGTTTCGTCGCCCAGTTCGTGCAGAACCTCCACCTCGGGATGCAGCGCGCGCACCTTGTCCATCGCGGTGGAGAAGAACAGGGACCGCGTCTGCTGTTCGGTCGAGTACCGGAACACCCAGACGGAGACGCCGTCGGTGGTGGCGATCGTCGCCTGCACCGGGTTCTCGACCCCGTGCCGGGCGCCGACGTCCTCGACGAACCCGACGGCGCGGGCGACGGCGGTGAACGGGTCGTCGGTGAGTCCGAACGTCAGCGCGAGGAAGAACAGTGTCTCGGAGTCGGTGGATCCTTCAATCTGCGGGTAGAGGCTCGGGTCGACGGCCAGGGCCAGATCGCGTTTGATCTCGGTGAATCCGCGCAGGGCGCCGTTGTGCATCCACAGCCAGTTGCCGTGCCGGAAGGGGTGACAGTTGCTGCGCTGCACGGGAGTTCCCGTCGACGCGCGCACGTGCGCGAAGAACAGCGGCGTCCGGATCTGGCGGGAGATCTCCTGCAGGTTGCGTTCGTTCCAGGCGGGTTCGATGCACTTGAACAGGGCCGGGGTGGGGCCGTCCCCGTACCAGCCGAGGCCGAACCCGTCACCGTTCGTGGTGGTCGCACCCATGCGGGAGTGCAGGCTCTGGTCGATCAGGGAATGGACCGGCCGGAAGAGGAGGTCCTCGACGAGGATCGGATCGCCGGAGTATGCCATCCACCTGCACATCTTCTCATTCAAGCAGGTCGTGTCCGCTGATGAAACGGGCTTCGTCGTCGATCGGATCGTCGGGCGGGAGTCAGCCCTCGCCGGCGCTCACGGTAGGGAAACCAGCACCACCCGAGTCGATACAACTTCGGTATCGATAGCGAGAATCTTTGACTTGGACATGTATCGAACCTCCCTCTAGCGTGATTCCTATGACTCAGGTCACGCTTCCGGATCGGGGCGTGATCAGAGTCCCCCAACTTCGTCACCCCCCGAATCCAGAGAGAGGAGTCACCGATGACCCTCCCCCTCGCCGTCTCGCCGGCAGTCGACAGCGCGGTCTCCAAGATCTTCCGTCGTGTCGTGCCGCTGTTCATCGTGATGTTGATCTGTAACCAGCTCAATCGCTCGAACATCGGCTATGCCCAGACCCACCTCGAAGCGGATGTGGGCATCGGCGCCGCGGCGTACGGATTCGGCGCGGGTGTCTTCTTCATCGCCTACGCGATCTTCGAACTGCCGTCGAACGTGCTGATGGAGAAGTTCGGCGCCAAGGTGTGGCTGACCCGCATCATGATCTCGTGGGGCCTGGTGTCCGCGGCCATGGCGTTCGTCAACGGCCCCGAGATGTTCTACGCCCTGCGCTTCCTGCTCGGTGTCGCCGAGGCCGGCTTCTTCCCGGCCATCATCTTCTACTTCACCCGCTGGCTGCCGAACAACCACCGCAGCCGCGCCACCGCCCTGTTCATCGCCGGTTCCTCGATCGCGGCCGCCATCTCGGGACCGATGTCCGGACCGCTGCTGTCCCTCGACGGACTCGGCGGGCACCACGGCTGGCAGTGGATGTTCGCCCTGGAGGGCCTGCTGTCGGTGGTCGTCGGGCTCATCGCTTACCGCCTGCTCGACTCGAAGATCGACGACGCGAAGTGGCTGACCGGCCCGGAGAAGCACGACCTGCAGGCCGTCATCGCCGAGGAGGACGTGCTGCGCAGCGAGGCGTCCGCGAAGCGCGGCGAGTCGGGCTCGCGCTGGAAGCTGCTCCTGCAGCCGCGGATCCTGGTGTGCTGCGGCATCTTCTTCGCGATCACCATGGCGATCTACGCCAACACGTTCTGGCTGCCGTCGATCATCCGCCGCATCCCGGGCACCACCGACATCACCGTCGGGTTGCTGTCCTCACTTCCGTGGATCTGCGCGATCTTCGCGATGTACTTCTCCAACCGCTCGGCCGACCGCACCGGACGGCACAAGCCCTACCTCGTCGCCGCGCTGCTCATCGGCGGTATCGGCACGATGGCCGCCGCGTTCGTCACGCCCTGGCTGGCCCTGCCGCTGCTGTGCCTCGCGACGATGGGCTTCAAGAGCGCGAGCCCGCTGTTCTGGTCGATTCCGCAGCGCACGCTGCACCCGATGGTGCTGGCACCGGCGATCGCGATCATCAACTCGCTCGGCAATCTCGGTGGCTTCGTGGCCCCGTTCGGCTTCGGTGTCATCAAGGAGCAGACCGGCACGGTGACGATGGGCCTGATCGTGCTGTCGCTGTTCGCCCTGGCCGCCGCCGCGGCGGTGACGTACTTCCGGCGCGACAAGGAAGACATCGACGACGTCGCGAACGTCGCAGAGGTGGCGTCCGACGACACCCTGGCCACCAAATGACCCGTCACCGGACCATACGAAACGCAGACGAGAATTCGAGGATCGCATCATGACAGCAACGGTGAACCGGACCGACGTGACCGGACAGATGATCATCGCGGGCAACCCCGTGCAGGGTTCCGGCACGACCATCCACGGCATCGACCCCGCCACCGGCCACCAGCTCGAGCCCGGCTTCGCGCACGGTGACGACCGGGACGTCGACGCCGCCTGCGCCGCCGCCGCCGAGGCGTTCGGGCCGTACCGCGCCACGACGTCGGAGGAGCGCGCCCGGTTCCTCGAGACGATCGCCGACAACATCGAGGCGCTCGGCGAGACGCTGATCGCCCGGGTGTGCGCCGAATCCGGACTCCCCCAGGGCCGCGTGACCGGCGAGGTCGGGCGCACCTCCGGGCAGCTGCGGCTGTTCGCCGGCGTCCTGCGCGACGGCGGCTGGAACGGTGCCCGCATCGATCCGGCGCTGCCCGACCGCACGCCGTTGCCGCGTGCCGACATCCGCCAGCGGAAGGTCCCGCTCGGACCGGTCGCGGTGTTCGGCGCCAGCAACTTCCCCCTCGCGTTCTCCGTCGCCGGCGGCGACACCGCTTCGGCACTGGCGGCCGGCTGCCCCGTCGTCGTGAAGGCCCACGACGCGCACCCCGGCACGTCCGAACTCGTCGGACGCGCCATCGCCGACGCCGTCGCGAGCACCGGCATGCCTGCGGGGACGTTCTCCCTGCTGTTCGGTTCGGGCCGCGGGCTCGGCACCGCGCTGGTCACGGATCCGCGCATCAAGGCCGTCGGCTTCACCGGATCCCGTTCCGGCGGAACCGCTCTGGTCGCAGCCGCCGCAGGTCGCCCGGAACCGATCCCGGTGTACGCGGAGATGAGTTCGATCAACCCGGTGTTCCTCCTCGAGAACGCGCTCACCACCCGCGGCGCCGAACTCGGTCGCGCCTTCGTCGGGTCGCTGACCCTCGGTTCCGGGCAGTTCTGCACCAACCCCGGTCTCGTCATCGCGGTCGACGGTCCCGGCCTCACCTCGTTCGTCGAGTCCGCACGCGCTGCGGTCGCCGAGAGCACGCCCACCCCGATGCTCACCCCGAACATCGCCGGCTGCTACGCCGACGGCGTCACCGCGCTCAGCGGCGCCGCGACCGTGGAGGCCCGCGGCACCGAATCCGACGCACCGAACACCGGCCGGGCAGCGCTGTTCAGCGCCGACGCCGACACGTTCCTGGGGTCGGAGGTGTTGCAGCAGGAGGTGTTCGGCTCGTCCAGTCTGATCGTCCGGTGCCGCGACGCCGAGCAGGTGCGCGCCGTGGCGGCGAAGCTGGAAGGCCAGCTGACCGCGACCGTCCACGTCGACGACGCCGATCTCGACGAGGCAGGCCGCCTGCTGCCCGTCCTCGAGCTCAAGGCCGGGCGAATCCTGTTCAACGGCTGGCCCACCGGGGTCGAGGTCGGGCACGCGATGGTGCACGGTGGCCCGCACCCCGCGACGTCCGACTCGCGCACCACGTCCGTGGGTTCGCTGGCGATCGAACGATTCCTGCGACCCGTTGCCTACCAAGATGTTCCGAGCTCGCTGCTCCCTGCCGCCATCGCCGACGGCAACCCCGACCAGTTGTGGCGTCGCATCGACGGCCGACTCACCCAAGCCTGATTTTTCCCTCGTGAAGGAGTTCCCCATGCTCGACGGCGTCCTGTTCTTCCCCGTCACCCCGTTCACAGCTTCCGGCGACGTCGACTACGACCGGCTCGCCGAGCACGTCGCCAAGGGTGTCGACGCCGGCCCCGGAGGCGTCTTCATCGCCTGCGGCACAGGCGAATTCCATGCCCTCGGGCTGGAGGAGTTCGGCAAGATCGTCGCCAAGGCGACGGAGGTCGTCGCCGGACGGGTCCCCGTCTTCGCCGGCGCAGGCGGTTCCGTGCAGCAGGCCAAGGAGTTCGCCGCCAGCGCGAAGGCCAACGGCGCCGACGGCATCCTGCTGCTCCCGCCGTACCTGGTGACGATGCCGCAGGCCGGACTGGTGGAGTACACCCGCGCGGTCGCCGAGACCACCGACCTGCCGCTCGTCGTCTACAACCGCGGCAACGCCCGATTCGACGAGGCGGCAGCCGTGGAGGTCGCGCAGTTCCCGACCGTCGTCGGTTTCAAGGACGGCACCGGTGACCTCGACAAGGTGGGCCGCATCGTCCGTGCGGTGAAGGACGCGCTCGCCCCGTCCGGCAAGCAGTTCCTGTTCTTCAACGGCATGCCCACCGCCGAGGTCACCCAGCAGGCGTACCGCGCGATCGGTGTCACGCTGTACTCGTCCGCCACGTTCGCCTTCGCGCCGGAACTCGCGCTCGGCTTCTACGACGCACTCGAATCCGGCAACCAGGAACTCACCGACGCACTGCTCCGCGACTTCTTCCACCCCCTGGTGCGCCTGCGCGACCAGGTGCCCGGATACGCGGTGTCGCTGATCAAGTCGGGTGTCGCGATGGAAGGTATCGACGCCGGGCCCGTGCGGCCGCCGCTCGTCCCCACGAGCGACGTGCACGTGCGTGAGCTCACTCGGATCACCGCGGCAGGCCGCGCCGTTCTCGCGAACGCTCTCGCCGTGCAGGCGGCGGTCTGATGACTACCGCACCGATCCGGATCACCGGCGCGCGGATCACGCCCGTCGCGTTCGTCGACCCGCCGCTCCTCAACACCGTCGGCGTGCATCAGCCCTACGCGCTGCGCGCGATCATCCAGCTCGACACGGACGGCGGTCTCGTCGGACTCGGTGAAACCTACGCCGACACGGCCCACCTGCTCCGGCTCGAGGCGGCCGCCGAGGCGATCGTCGGTCTGGACGTGTTCGCGCTCAACGCGATCCGCGCGGCGATCGACGCGAAGATCGCCACGCTGACCGTCACGGGCGGCGACGGCGTCGCGGGCATGATCACCACGGCCAGCACCACCGACCGCGTGTTCTCCCCGTTCGAGGTGGCGTGCCTCGACGTGCAGGGCAAGGCGCTCGGCCGGCCGGTGTCCGATCTTCTCGGCGGCAAGGTGCGCGACGCCGTCCCGTTCAGTGCGTATCTGTTCTACAAGTGGGCCGGGCACCCCGGCGCCGAGCCCGACGAATGGGGCGAGGCGATCGACCCCGACGGTCTGGTCCGCCAGGCGCAGAAGATGATCGGCGAGTACGGCTTCGAGGCCATCAAGGTCAAGGGCGGCGTGTTCTCCCCGGACGAGGAGATCGCCGGCATCAAGGCGCTGCGCGCCGCGTTCCCCGACCTGCCGCTGCGCCTCGACCCCAATGCCGCGTGGACCGTCGACACGTCGATCAGGGTGGCGTCGGAACTCGACGGGATCGTCGAATACCTCGAGGACCCCACACCCGGTCTCGACGGTATGGCCGAGGTGGCACGTGAGGCGAAGATGCCGCTGGCCACGAACATGTGCGTCGTCGCGTTCGATCAGCTCAAGCCTGCGGTGCTGAAGGATTCGGTGCAGGTCGTGCTGTCGGATCACCACTACTGGGGTGGCCTGCAGCGGTCGCGGCTGCTCGCCGGGATCTGCGACAACTTCGGCCTGGGCCTGTCGATGCACTCGAATTCGCATCTGGGCATCAGCCTGGCCGCGATGGTGCATCTCGCCGGCGCCACCCCGAACCTCACGTACGCGTGTGACACGCACTGGCCGTGGAAGACCGAGGACGTCGTCAAGCCGGGTGTCCTGACGTTCGTCGACGGCGCGGTCGCGGTGCCGACGACGCCGGGTCTCGGTGTCGAGATCGACGAGGACGCCCTCGCCGCCCTGCACCAGCAGTACCTCGACTGCGGGGTGCGCGACCGCGACGACACGGGGTACATGAAGTCGGTGGATCCCACGTTCGAGAACACCTGCCCTCGCTGGTAGCAGTAGCACCGGAAGGCGCCGACCGCCCACGCGGTCGGCGCCTTCAACGTGGGCTAGATTGAGTTCCACCTCGAGGCAAAGGAGTGGATCGAATGTTCTCCCTCGCACGGCTGTCGTGTTTCATCGCCGTCGCGGAGGAACTGCATTTC
Organism: Rhodococcus sp. NPDC057529; assembly: GCF_042802055.1. Classification (NCBI taxonomy): domain Bacteria; kingdom Bacillati; phylum Actinomycetota; class Actinomycetes; order Mycobacteriales; family Nocardiaceae; genus Rhodococcus; species Rhodococcus sp. NPDC057529. The sequence goes on along the minus strand of NZ_JBHVEY010000006.1, from coordinate 195,685 downwards.
GGTCGCGCCGCGGAGCGCCTCCACATGACGCAGCCGCCGCTGAGCCGTCAGATCCAGCAGCTCGAAAGCGAACTCGGGGTGCAGTTGATCGACCGCACCAGCCGGTCCGTCACCCTCACCGCAGCCGGGGCGGCGTTCCTGCCCGACGCCCGGCGCATTCTGAGTCTGTCGGAGAGTGCCGCCCTGACGGTGCGGCGGGTGCCTGCCGGCGATCTCGGCACCGTCGTCGTGGGGTTCACCGGCGCGTCCGCGCACGCGGTGCTGCCGAGGTTGCTCGAGGCCGCACGCGACCGGCTACCGGACGTGAAACTCGTTCTGCGGGAGATGGTCACGTCGGTGCAGATCGAATCGCTGATCAGCGGTGAACTGGATCTCGGACTGATCCGCCCCATCCTCACCCGCCCCGGCATCGACACCCGCCCCATCCACCACGAACGGCTCGTCGCCGCGCTGCCCGCGGGTCACCCCCTCGCCGACGCCGACCAGTTGGCGGTGGAGGATTTCGACGACCAGCCCGTCGTCATGTATTCGCCGGTCGATGCGCGGTATTTCCACGAACTGCTCATCAGCACGTTCACGATCGTCGGGGCCTCCCCGCGTTACGTCCAGTACGTCACGCAGGTGCACACCATGCTGGTGCTCGTCCGGTCCGGGCTGGGCCTGGCCCTCGTCCCGGAATCCGCGCAGACGATGCACCCGGAAGGGGTCGTGTTCCGGCCCGTCTCCGCGATCCGCGACCGGCCCGTCCAGATGAACGCCGCCTGGCGCTCGGACAGCCGGAACCCCGCGTTGCGCAGGCTCATGGAGGATGTCCTGCCGCAGCGGGAATGGGAATGAGCACCGGCACGCTCAGAGCGTGAGCTTGCACGTCTGCCCGATGTCGAGCACCCGCAGCACCCGGCCCGTGCCCAGCCACAACGCGCACGACAACGCCAGGTCGGTCAGGATCTCGTCGGTGAAATGCTCGTGACACCGCGCCCAGAAGTCCTCGTCCTCGCGCAGCGCCGTGTGATCGGTGGCGAACCGGTGCGCGAACTCCGCCGCCGTCCGCTCCTCCGCGCTGTACCCGGGCCACGACTCCCACTCGAGGACGTGATCGTAGAAGTGCTCGTCGATGCCCGCGTCGGCGCCGCTGCGGTCGCGGGTGCCGAGGCACACAGCGCACTCGTTGGCCTCCGCGACCGCCATTCGTGCGATCTCCCGCACCCGTAACGGTAACCGGTTCCGGTTGTAGACCGCATCCGTGAAGGTGCCGAGCGCACCACCCAGTTCGGGCGAGATCGACAGCCAACCTGCCACGTCATCGTCACTGTAGCTACCTACTCGACTCATTCCCGAATGCTACAGCGGGAGCCGTCGCGGGCGATAGATCTGACACGTGTTCTATGTTGTGGAAGTCGGCGCGGCAAGCCTGGCCAGGTGCCGTAGCGAGTTGACGAGATGCTCGGGACCGAACGGCGGGAAGTGGAGGTACTCCCGGATGCGCTGCGGTACCGGCGACCAGTCGTAGGTGAGCGTGATCTCGGTTTCGGACGGGCCGAGCGGCACGAGGTCGTAGCGCCAGCTCCAGCCGCCGAACTCGAGGTGACCGTCCTCCTTCTCTTCGCCGGTGCGCCAGGCGATGGCGCGCGGTGGGTCGAGAACCTGGATCTGGTTGGCCACGCGGTAGTTCCCGTTCGGATGGTCGGGGTGGTACATGTCCATCCGGAAGATCTGCCCCACCTCGGTGAGCGGCGCCCGGTCGGCGGCGTCCTGCACCCACCCGGTGCCGTCGATCGCGCAATGGGTTCCCGGGTCGGCCAGCACCGCGAACACCGTGGGGGCGGGCACGGCGACGGTCAGGGTGGCGCTCACATTCTCCTGGTCCACGGTGGGCACGCTCCTCGTCGCCTCGGTCTCCCACAGGTGCGGAAGGGGCCGTTCACTCCATGTTGACTGCCCGGCGGCGCGAAATTCACCGGTCCGCATCCATTTCACGGCCAAAGTGCCTGTAGGCGTGAGTAACACCTGCACCCGAAATATGCGGCTCGGGTCGCCCCGGGGCTCGTAGGTGCCTATGCTCCTGACCAGGTTCGCCGAACGAAGAGGTGCACGATGGCCGACACAAGCGATGACAGGTCGGGGCCCGCCCCCGAGTTGACCGTCGGCACGCGGGTGCTGGTCCGCAGGAAGGCCGAGGCCGCCGCGACCGGTGAGGTCCTCGAGGACTACGCGGCACTCACCGAGCCGGGTGGAACCGGGCACGAGTGGGCGCCGGCGCATCGGTGGGCGATCGCACTCGACGACGGGCGCCTCGTCTTCGCCGACACGGACGAGGTGACCGTCGACCCCAGCCCCCGATCCGGTCGGCGCGGCACGCACCGTCGTGAGAGTTCCGACGAGTAGCGAGTAGTCAGACCCAGGACACGGTGTCGGCCGGGTCCAGGCGGGGGAGCCGATCGAACCACGGGTTCTCCCCCGGATGGCCGATGTTGACGACGAGAATGGAACGGAAGCGGCCCTCGGGGAAGAACTCGGCGTCGATTCCGGCGGCGTCGAAGCCGGCCATCGGGCCTGCGGCCAGGCCCAGTGATCGGACGGCGAGGATGAAGTAACCGGCCTGGAGGGCGCCGTTGAAATCGCCCGTTCGCTCGCGCATCTTCGCGTCGCCTTCGAAGACGTCGCGCAACTCGGGCCGGAACGGCAGCAACGCCGGGATGTGGTCGTGGAACTGGGTGTCGACGGCCAGGATGGCGACCGCGGGCGCCGACTCGGTCTTCGCCTTGTTGCCCTCGCTCATGTGCGGCAGCAGTCGCGCGCGACCCTCGTCGGTCCGGGCGAAAACGATCCGCAGGGGCTGGGTGTTCGCCGCGGTCGGTGCCCACTTCGCGAGGTCCCAGATCTGGGCGAGCTGCTCGTCGGTCACCGGGGTGGGCGCGAAACTGTTGGCCGTGCGTGCCTCGCTGAACAGCAGGGCGCGACCCGCCTCGTCCAGCTCCGGTCGCGTCTGTACGTCTGAGCTCAGGCGTCGAACACCACGATCCGCGCGCGTGCGACGGCGCGCTGCCAGGGCGTTCACGTTCCTGGGCAAGCGTTGGAACGGCGTCATCCTGGCGACGCTGATGTCGGGCCCGGCGACGTTCTCCGGGCTGCGCCGATCGGTCGGGAGCATCAGCGATTCGGTGCTCTCCGACCGTCTCGTCGAACTGGCCGGGGCCGGTCTGGTGACGCGGGAAGTCTGCGAGGGACCGCCCGTGTCGGTCACGTATCAGCTGACCGAGGCCGGCCAGTCACTGATGCCGGTCCTCGACGAACTGGCGGCGTGGGCGAGGACGCATCTCACGGTGCGGTGACCGGCACGTCCGGTGTGGACCTGCGCGACCGAGGGGCAGGGCGCGCGCGTCAGCCGTCGAGCGCGGGTCGGGTCCACGTCTGTTGCGAGCGTGCACCTTTCGCCACGAGGCCGAGCTCGCGCAACTTGGCGATCGTCATCATGGTGTTGAACATGGGGTTCGGATTCGCACCGGTCACGCCCAGCTCCCGGGATCGCGCGATGAAGGCGTGAACGAACGCCGGTAGGTCGTCGATGCGATCGGTGAGCAGTGCCTGTGCGGCGCCGTCGAGCGCCGAAGCCTGATCGAGCAGCGTCGAAAGGCGCTCGGCGGCGGCCCGGCGATCGAATACCTCGAACGCGTGGCCCTCCGTGACGACGTCGACGGCGCCGGTCTCGACGAGCGTCAGCGCCAGGGCGGCCGCGGCGAAGATGTTCATCTGGTTGGCGTCGTGCATCGCGCCGCACGGCCCGTTCGGTTCGTCGGACAGGTGCAGCAATCGTGCCCCGGGAAGGTGGACGACGACCTGGCCGGCGCAGTGGCCGTGGGTGCGGACGACTTGGACGGCACCGTCTCCGAACGACCAGCCCGACACGTGTTGGGAGCCGATGGCGAGGTGCTCGAGCGGGAGTTCCTCGTAGGTCCGGGTGATGTCGGTGACGGGAACGTAGGGCCGGTACATGGCGAGGAGCCGGCGAGCTGCGTCGGCCGGATCCTCGAACCCCGGCACCAGGCCGGACACGCGCTCGAGGCTCGTGATCCAGTAGGGAAGACCGTCGTCGTGGTACTGGCTCGCATCGTGAGCGCTGACGAAGTGCTGCACGTTCGAGCGGTCGAGTCCGTCGCCGAGGTCGTCGACGAGGTCGTTGTTCCCGACATGGTCGGGGTGACCGTGGGTGGTGAGCAGCAGGATCTTCGACCACGGGGCGAGGTCGTCGGCGGCGGATCGGATCGCGTCGCGGAAAGCGGTGGTCACCCCGCTGTCGACGAGCACCAGGAGATCTCCGGCTCGGTGAACGATCACGTTGCCCACGTCCGGCTGCTGCGCGGCCATGTCGAGCGGTTGACCCACGATCATGCGCGTCCGAGTGTCGATCTCGATCTGTTCGCCGAGTGCCACTCGTTCGTTCTAACACGCCACCCGACTCGTCGGCGACGGTTCGCTCGAAGTAATCCGCCTCCCCGGCCGGGTATGGCCGCCCATACTGGAAACAGCGTTCCACGCACGGTTACGAGCAGGTCGAGGTTCGAGACAGCGAGGGGAGAGCGGGGTGGCACGAACATCCTCGGTGCGCCGACTGGCCGCCGTGCTGGCGGTCCTGGCGACGGGACTGGCGGGATGCGGTGAATCGGACGATGCACCGGTCCTGCCCGATGCACAGCTCACCGAAACCATTCCGACGGCGATGGAGAACGCCTCGGTTCCAGGGGCGATCGTCGGTGTCTGGCAGGACGGCGCAGCGCCCTACGTGCAGGCGTTCGGGGTGCGCGACACCGTCACCGGCGACCCGATGGCGCCGGACCTGTTCATGCGCGTCGGCAGTCTCACCAAAACCTTCACCACCACCGCCGTGCTGCAACTGGTCGACGAGGGAAAAGTCGGCCTCGACGATCCGATCGGCAGGTATGTGCCCGACGTCCCCGGCGGCGAGGCGATCACCCTCCGCCAGTTGGCGGCCATGCGCAGTGGGCTGTTCGACTACGGCGAGGTGGTGATTCCGGCGCTCCCCAGTCAGCCACAGCGCCAATGGACACCTCAGGAACTGCTCGCGATCAGTTTCAGCCGTCCACCCCTCTTCGCACCGGGAACCGCGTTCGACTACTCCAACACCAACACCCTCCTCCTGGGTCTCGTGGTCGAGAAGGTGTCGGGCCTCCCGCTGCACACCTACGTCGCGGAGCGGATCACGGAACCCGAGAATCTCGACGGCACCTCGGTCCCCACCACGGCGGCGTTGCCGTCACCACACGCCCAGGGATACTCGGCAACATCGGACGGCGCGACGGTGGACGCGACCGACTGGAACCCGTCGTGGGGATTCGGCGCGGGCAACATGATTTCCACACTCGACGACCTGGGCGTGTGGGTGCGCGACCTGGCAGAAGGAACGATGCTCTCGCCGGCCACTCAGCACGAACGGGAGCAGTTCCAGCCGGCGCCGTCGGAAGGAACGGGTTCGCTGTACGGACTCGGGGTCGAATACCAGAACGGCTGGATCGGCCACAACGGAAACATCGCGGGCTTCCAGAGCTATGCCTATTACCTTCCCCCCGAGGGCAAGACCGTGGTGGTGCTGGTCAATTCGAACGTCGACCCGCTGGGTGTGTGGAACTTCTTCACGGAGATCGTGAAGATCGTCAGCCCCGACCATCCGTGGCCTGCGCCGCCGTCGTAGGCCGGACCCACCCCTGGGTGGCGGGACGGTCACCCGCGGGTAATCGAGGCCGGCACTCGGGGTGCTTATCTCCCGAACCTGCGCGATGGACAGTAGAACCTGTCACTCACGGAGGAGGGAGGTCGTCATGTCGATCGAGAGCATCATCCCCACCCCGGTCCGGCGCAGGACCACAGTCTCGGCCGACGACGGTGTCACGCTTGCGGTTCGCGAGTACGGCCCCACCGACGCCCCCGTGACGATCGTCCTGCTGCACGGCCATTGCCTGAGTGCCGAGTCGTGGAACGCGGTGCGAGACGAGCTGATGCGGCAGTACGCCGACGCCAGGATCGTCAGCTACGACCATCGCGGACACGGCGATTCCGATGTGGCGCCCGCTGCGACCTACACCCTCGAGCAGCTGGGCCGCGACCTCCGCGCGGTACTCGACGCCGTCGCCGCCACCGATCCGGTCGTTCTGGTCGGACACTCCATGGGTGGAATGACCGCACTGACCTACGCCCGCCAATATCCGCACGAGATCGGCACCCGCATCGTCGGGATCGGCTTGATCGCAACCGCCGCGAGTGGGCTGGCCGACGCCGGATTCGGCCGACTGCTGCGCGCCCCGGTCCTGTCCTGGGTCCAGGAGGCCGTGCGCCTTGCACCGACATCCATGGAGCACGTGAAGCGCCTCGGGTGCAAGGTGTTCGCACCGGTCATCCGCGGGGCCGAGTTCGGTGACCGGAAAGTCAGCCCGCACGTCCTCGCGCTTGCCGTCGCGATGCACGACGAGACCCCGATCGTGACGATGACCAGCTTCCTGAACTCGTTCGCGACCTACGACGAGTCCGCGACGCTGCCCGCGCTCTCGGCGATTCCCACGCTCGTGCTGTGCGGGTCCGCGGATCTGATGACGCCGCCCACCCACTCGGTGTCGATCGCCGCGCAGGTCGGCGGCGCCGACTTCGTCTGCATCGACGGCGCCGGCCACTCGGTGATCCTCGAACAACCGACTGCGGTTGCCGACGCGATCGCCCGCCTCGTGACCCGGATCGGCGGCTCCGAGACCGCAGAAGATGCGAACCTGGTGCTTACTGCCTAGCCCTGCGTGAGCCGCGCTACCAGGTCGACGTAGCCCTGTTTGGCGTCGGCGCTGCTCGTACCGGTCAACTTGGCCCAGGCGTCGTACTTGGCGCGTTTGACCATGTCCAACCGACCGGGCCGCTTGCCCTCGACATCACCCTTCGACCCCTGCTTGAACAGCGCGTACAGCTGCAGCAGCTGATCATTGTCCGGCCGCGAAGTGAGCTTGTTGACGTTCTCCTGTGCATCGGCAAACGCCTTATCCAACTCTGGCATGGCACCCCTGGCTCTCGGACGGACGATTCGACGCAATGGTAACGGCCGGAGCCGGAACATGTATAACGTTGTGCGTTATTAACGCACTGCGTTATGCTAGGGCGGGTGATCGAATCGTTCGCCGAGAAAGAGACCGAACGGGTGTTTCGCCGGCAGTTCTCGAAGAAGCTCCCGCAGGACATTCAGCGGATCGCGCGCCGGCGCCTCCTGTTGATCGACGCGGCCACCGACGTCAACGACCTGCGAGTTCCCCCGGGTAACCGCCTGGAGAAGCTCTCCGGGGATCGAGTGGGCCAGTACAGCGTTCGGATCAATGATCAGTACCGCATCTGTTTCGTCTGGCGTGCCACCGCCGCGTACGACGTGGAAATCACCGATTATCACTGACCACCTGACGGAGAACCACCACCCTCCGACCAGGGAAAGGAACACCGACAATGACTACGGACCTGAGTCCCATTCACCCCGGCGAGATCCTCCGTGAGGACTTCCTCGAGCCTTTCGGTGTCACGCAGAACCGCCTGGCCACGATCATCGGTGTTCCGCCCCGACGGATCAACGAGATCGTGCTCGGCAAGCGGTCGATCACCGCAGATACCGCGCTGCGGTTGGCTAAGGTGTTCGGCAACAGCGCACAGTTCTGGCTCAACATCCAGGACCGCTACGATCTCGACCTCGCGGCCGACAAGCTGGGCGACACCCTCGCCAAGATCACCCGTCTCTCGGCATAGAACAATAAGTATCGGGCTCAGTACCAGCCGTACGATCCGGTCCACTCGCAAAGGCGTTTGCCGCAGATGAGTTCTGGAGTTGTGGTCCATTCGTGACGCGTCGCTGGCCCTGATTTCGGTGAGGACCGTCAGCGAGGCGCCGTCAGTTCACTCCGAGCCGTGGTGTGCCGGGTCGATGTCGAGATGGCCGAGTTGTCCGACCATGTAGGTCACGGCGTTGTCGATCTTGCGGCGCCAGAGCCGCGTCACCTTGTCGGGATCGTGGGCCTCGAGAGCGAGGAGTATCGCGGTGTTATCGGCGACGATCTCGTCGACCGAGTACGCGTATTCGAGACCGAGAATCGAGACGAACATCCGCAGCTGCAGCGAGAGACGGACGAACATCTTCTCGATCCTCGGCATGTCGGCCGCGGCAGCGAGGGTGTCCTGCCACCGGATGTCGGCGTCGCCCGTGCCGGGAACGTCGCGCATTTCCGCATGCCGGACGAGGTCGGCGAGCGCATCTTTGGCCCCGGTCAGACGGGATGATCCGTTCGTGGCGACGCGGCGGAGCAGCAGGGCTCCGAGGGGGCCTCGGGCGGTGTAGGTGTCGTAGACGTCGCGCTGAGTGGGGAGGGGAACGTACGCGCCGCGGTGCGGCTCGAGTTCGATCAGTCCGTCCTCGGCGAGGATCTTCAGGGCGTCCCGGATCGGCCCGCGGGAGACACCGAGCCGGGTGGCGAGAGGCTGTTCCGCGATGCGCTGTCCTGGCCGGAACGCGCCGGTGGCGAGCGACTCGCGTAGCGCATCGACCACTGCCGACGCCAATCTCGGTGAGGGGGACCGTGACTGCTGATCTTCGGTCGTGGACCGGCGAGAGGTACGGGTAGGCGACGCGCGGACCCAGGAAAATGGGGTGGTCGGTTGCTCCGCCCACCGGCGCGCTTCGTGCGCGAGATCGAGCACTTCCGGCGATTGCCGAGGGTCCAGGACTGCCGTGATCGAGTTCAGTTGCGCGAGCCACGAGTCGGGGCCGACTTCGTACACCCCGAAGCGGGGATGCCGGTCGAGCCAACGGTGCACCCGGGGCGGTGACGGACGGTCGAGGAGCACTGTTATCGGCCGATCCGGCGGCACCGCGGCGTCGACCTCACCCAACGCGGTCGACAATATGGGGGAGATGTCGGTCCCGGTGGCCGGGGTGTCGCGAGGGAAGGCGAACTGAGCCGACAGGAGGACGCGGACGGATTCGGTGAGCGCACTCGACTGTCTGCTGCGCGGTCGCGCGGCGGGCGTCGCCGGCCGGTGGAAGACGAGAACCCGCACACCGGGATCGATGACGACAGCCGCGAGCACCATCGAGTGCGCCGAGTTCAGGACCGCACGGGAGACGAGGTCCGGTCGATCTGCGAACCACTGGCGCCGAACCCGGCTCACCGCCGCCTGGTTGGTGCCGAGTGCCTCGGCGATCGCGCGTGTCGTCCACCCGCGGGCCGGCGGTCGCTGCAGCGGCATACCCAGGATTGCACGAGGGAAGTCGTCCCCTGCCGCGGTGGGGCGACCCGGCCGCGGCAGGTCCTCGAGCCCCCGGATCCCGTCCGTGGCGAATCGGGTCCGCCATTTCGACGCCGTGTTGCGTGAGACCCCAAGGGAGCGAGCGACTGTGGAAATCGACTCCTCGGAACTCGCCAGAACGATGCGGGCGCGCAGGGCCAGCGACTGCGGAGTGCCCGGCGCCGACACCAGGCGCTCGAGTGCCCGTCGTTCCGCGTCGGACAGTGGCACGCCTGCACCCCTTTCACCGCGATCGACTCATAAATAGTAGAGCAGGGCACGAGGCGGTTGAACTGGTACGTTGCCCTGCCTGCCTGCTCAGGAATTTATGAATCAGAACCTAGCGAGACAACGGTGTCGGCCCCAGCCGATGGTCGACGAACAGGCGGCGCATGCATACTCACCGCAATCAGCTCAGGAGAACCGATGGACCAGCCACCTCACGCCCGGACAGCGTCTTTCCTCGTCGACGACGCCCCGCTGCTGCCCTTCCACAAACGGCTCGCCCTCCACGCCGGCGGGGGAGCCTTCCTCGACGGATACGTGCTGAGCATCATCGGCATCGCCACGGTGCAGATCACGCCGCAGTGGGGCCTGAGTTCGGCGCAGCAGGGCCTCGTTGCGGCGTCGGCGACGATCGGCATCTTCCTCGGATCATTCCTCGGCGGTCGGCTCACCGACCGCTTCGGTCGCCGTCGTCTGTACTCGTTCGACTTGATCGCCGTCGTCGTATTCTCGGTCGCGCAGTTCTGGGTCGACGACTTCTGGTGGTTGTTTCTGCTCCGGGTTCTGATCGGAGTGGCGATCGGGGCGGACTATCCCGTGGCCGCCTCACTTCTGACGGAGTTCACCCCGAGAAAATATCGTGGCCCCTTCATCGGGTCCCTCACCGTGATGTGGTTCCTCGGTGCCGCGGCCGCCTATGTGGTCGGTGACATCGTCGGCGGAGTCGGTGATCAGGGTTGGCGGTGGGTGCTGGCCAGCGCCGCGGTCCCGGCCGCCCTCGCCGTGCTCGCCCGCGCCGGAACACCGGAGTCACCCCGCTGGCTCGCCGGCAAGGGACGCGTCGCCGAAGCCGACGCGATCATCACGAAAGTCTTCGGCCCCCACGCCACACTCGAGACCGAGTCCGGGCGCTCCGCCGGGGCAATCGGCCCGCTCCGGAAGTCGGGTTACCTCGGACGAATCGCCTTCGTCACCACGTTCTGGACGGCGTCGGTGGTGCCGCTGTTCGCGGTGTACGCCTTCGGGCCGAGGATCCTCGCCGGTCTCGGCCTCGACGGGCGGGTGGCGGACATGGGTTCGGCCGTCATCACGATCCTGCTCCTGGTCAGCTGCGTCCTCGCGCTCACCGCCATCAACAAGCTCGGTCGCCGCACCCTGCTGATCCACAGCTTCGCGTGGTCGGGGCTGACCCTGCTGCTGCTGGGATTGTTCCCGGGCAGTCCCGTACCCGTCATCCTGTGCCTGTTCGCGACGTACGCGATCTTCACCGGGGGCGCCCAGGTCCTTCAACTCGTGTACCCCAACGAACTCTTCCCGACCGAAATCAGGGGCAGTGCGGTGGGATTGGCGTCGTCACTGAGCCGGGTCGGTGGGGCGATCGGTACCTACATGGTCCCGATCGCCCTGGACCGCTGGGGCATCGGCCCGACGATGCTCGGCGCTGCCGCGATCGCCGTGGTCGGTCTCGCGGTCAGCGCCGCGTGGGCGCCCGAGACCCGCGGTAAGTCCCTCGCCGACTCCACGCGAATCTGACGTCGGCATCGCCCGGGCCGCTGCCGGCCTCAGCTGACGTTCTTGTTCCAGAACTGATGGGTGAGTCCGCTGGGGGAGGCGAACGTCTCGATGGTGAAGCGGTCTTCGATGCCGTCCACGCCCTCCCACAGGGATACGCCGCGCCCGAGCGTGATGGGCACGATCACCAGGTGCATGAAGTCGATCAGGTCGGCTTGCAGAAACTGCCGCACGGTCGACGGTCCGCCGCCTATGCGGATGTCCTGGCCGTCGGCGGCGTCCTGCGCCAGGCGCAGCACCTCGTGGGGTGGCGCATCGACGAAGTGGAAGCTGGTTCCGTTGGGAAAGTCGATGCTGGGGTGTGGGTGGTGGCTCATGACGAACACCGGTGTTCGAAACGGCGGTTCGTCACCCCACCAGCCTCGCCACCCGTCGTCGGGCCATTCGCCGGTCTGGGGCCCGAACTTGCGGCGACCCATGATCTCCGCGCCGATGCCCTGACCCCACAGACTGGTCACGGCGCGGTCCAGGGTGATCGGGTCGTCCACCCGGTCGACCCCGTGGATGACGCGCCCGTCGAACGAGCCGAACAGCCGCTCGGCACCGCCGATGGGGGCGTCGAACGTCACGTGCTCGCCGGCGGCATAGCCGTCGAGCGAGATGTTCATGTTGTGGATCCGGGTGCGGGGCACGGGCGACTCCTTCGATGATCGGATGGACCGGGATACGAATAGACAGACCGGACGAGCCGGCCGAACTCATCGCGGAACGACGAAAATCGTGCTCCGTCGGTCCGCGCGGCTACGTCCGATCCGTCAGCCAACACGGATGCCCTGGCTGGCGAGGAACTCGCGGGCACGACCCAGTTGGCGGTCGGTCGAGAAGGTGAACCACTGTTCGACGAGGCTCTCCTGGTGGATGAGGTCGCGAAACCGGTGAAATGCGCCCTTGCCCTCGATCGCCCGCAACAGCCGATCCCGCAATGCCGCATCGTGATGCCGCTCGGCGAAGGCCGCCATGTCGCGCCAGCCGTCCCGGGAGCCGGTGCAGTCGAACCGGAGCCAACGGTCGGGCTCTGCCTCCACGTCGACGGCGGTGTCCTCCCCGACCATCATCGGGTCGGTGAGGCTGTCGTCGTACACCTCCCCGGTGCGCAGGTCGACGTAGCCGCCGGTCGACATACCCGGATCCCCCTCCAGTTCGGAACCGAGCATCTCGAGGTCGACCGGCACCACCCGCCCCGCGAGCGGCTCGCCGCGCAAACATGCAAGCAGGTCTTCGGCCAGCACCTCGTCACCGGCACCGGCGCGCCACGTCAGCCGGTTGACGACCGACAGCGCCACCGACTCGGCCTGCTCCCGTCGCTGTTCCAGTGCCATCGGTATGCCGGCCCCCACCTGTTGCAGCGCGTCGTCGACGTCGCGTCCCCGCACCGCGGCGAGGAAGCGGGCTGCATCTGCTGTCGCGATGGCTCCGCGCAACTCGGACAGGTCGAGCGGAGCGATCTGTTCGAGTCCGGGCCACGCGTGCAACATCATCGGATGCGGATGGGCGGGTCTGCTCGGCGCCCGGCTCTGCCCGTCGTCGTCGGCCCACCGGCGCCCGTACTGATCGGGGATGCTTCCCCAGCCCCAGTAAGGCAGGGGCTTCTTCGGCGCGATTCCCAGAACTTCGATGGGGTCGACCTTGTCGTCGCCGACCACACAACGGTGGGTCCAGTCATCGCCCAGGTCGAACGTGAACTGGAACTCCGCTCCGGGCACCAGGAGCCGAGCGACCTTGGCCGTCTCGATATCCACCGGCTCCGTGATGGGCCCTCCGCGCGACCCGGCCATCTCGGCCCCCGTCTCCGCGTCGGTGACCACTCGTCCATCGGCGAGGGTGAACATCGACAGATGAGACCTGTCCCAGCGGGCGAAGGCGTCGTTGACGGCATTCGCGAGATCCATGAAGGTGTGCGACGGCCCGACCGCGAAAACCCGGCCGGGCCACGGCCACAGTTCCTCGCCGCGCCCGCCGAGCAGTTCCACCGTCACCGACAACCACGTTCGTGCCATCCCCCGAGGATGGCACGCAAACCGTGGCGCGTCCGGTCATCGCCGCCGACGCGCCCGCATCGATGTCGTCAGGCGCAGTCCCGGCAGATCAGCTCCCCACCGGGGGCGAGCCGGCTGCGGTGATGCACCAGGAAGCAACTGGTGCAGGTGAATTCGTCGGACTGCTTCGGGATGACGCGGACGGTGAATTCTTCGCCGGACAGATCTGCCCCGGGCAGGTCGAAGGATTCGGCGGGGTCGGTGTCGTCGATATCCACCGCGGGGGATTGGGAGTCTTTCCGGCTGGCCGTCAGCTGTTCGAGCGACGTGTCCGTCGACTCGTCGGAATCGGTGACTCTGGGTGCGTCGTAATCGGTGGCCATAATTGTTCAACCTCGTGCTCTGCGTGTTCTGACCCGCCAGGTTAGAGCCCCGGGCGGCGCGCGATGCACCCGGGGTGGTGGGCGGCCTTATTCCGTTGGGCGCGACGCGCGGTCGCAAGTTCGGTCACGATCGCGGCCGGATCTGTCACGATTCTTTTCGAACATGATCTTGCTGTGGTCGATGCGCCGGTCGGATGGGACCGCATCGGAATCGTCTTTCGAGGGGGAAGGGTTCGTTATGCATCGCTGTCGTCAGCTGTTCCTTGTCGTCGGGTTCGTGTTGTCGATTCTGTGCGCCGGAGGGACGGTGGCCGGCGCGGCGCCGGGGTCGTCGGCTGGTTCCAGTGATCTTCTCGGCGGGCAGGGCTGTTCGACGGAGTTGTTCGACGATGACCGGAGGCTCGGACCGCAGACGCTGTCGAATCTGTTCCCGGTTGCCGAGCAGCTTGCCGGATACCAGCGCACCGGCGATCTCACGGCCGATCAGTTTCTGAGCAAGTACTGGGATCCGGCGGTGCTTCCCGCGGGTTCCTTCAAGTACCCGCCGAAGAATGGTTACGTCCTCGACGGCAGTGGTAATCCTCAGCGGGTGCAGGGGCAGTTGGATGTGGGCACGCTGATCGATCGTTACGGCAGCGAGGGCGGTAACTTCCTGGCCCCGGCCGGTGCGAGTTACACCTCCCGCGCGCTTCCGCCGGTGAACCTGGTGTCCGATCCCGCGGACTTCTGCAACTACCACGTCTACGTCGTGACCAAGCCGCTTCCCCTCTACACCGGTCCGATCGCACCGTGGTTCGAGCAGCAGGGGTTCGGCACGCAGTTCGAGGTGGTGCCCGAGTTGCTGCCGCAGGTCGCCGAATGCGGGACGAAGGTCGATGTCAACTGGTTGCGGTGCGCCGGGTATGTGCGCAGCGTGTATCCGCTGCAGTGACGTGCCCGTGGTCGATCCGTTGAACGACGACCTACTCGATCACGACATGCGCCGGCGGATCCTGGAGGTGACGGAGCGGATGGGTGCGCGCCCGGCGGATCTACCGGCGCTCGGGCAGGCGCACGAGGACGCGGTTCCGTTCTGCTGGACCGCGCCCCGGGGCGGCTGGCATCTGACCGTCCGGGAACGCGATCGGGTGCTGTCGGACCGGCACACGACAGATCCGGACGAGTTCGTGTTCTGGGTCGCGGAGTCGGTGTCCGAGCGCATCGCCCTGCGTCTGCATCCACCGGAAAAGCCCGGGTTCCGCGCCGCGTCCTGGCGTGCGCAGTACCAGTTGCTGCGCGGCATCGAGCCTGCGTGGGCCGACGCGTGGCTCACCGCGACCCGGTCGGCGTTGACGGCCGCCGGCGCCGACCGGGCCGTCCTCGATCTGCTGCCGACACCGCCGTAGGACGTCAGTTGCCGGCCGCCGTCGTGATCACGCTCAGGTCGAGTGTCCAGTTCTGGCCGACGAGGTCGTGGCCGAAGCTGTGGTGTGGTTCTTCGTCGGCGAGGACGAACCCGGCAGCCTCATAGATTCTGCGGGCCGACGCCAGCACGTCGTTGGTCCACAGCGTCACCTGCCGGTAGCCGGCGTCGCGGGCGAAGGTGACGCATCGCTCCACCAACCGGGACCCGACGCCGAGACCGCGAGCGGTCGGGGCGACCAGCAGGATCCGTAGCGCGGCGACTGCGGGTTCGTCACCGGCGACGCAGAGGATGCACCCCACGCGTTCGCCGTCGACTTCGGCGATCCAGGCCCCTTCCCGGGCCGGGTCGTGGTCGGTGGCGTAGTCGGCGACGATCTGCGCGACCAGCGCCTCGAAGCTCGCGTCCCATCCGAACTGCTGGTGGTAGATCTCGCCGTGGGCCATCACGGCCCAGCCCAGATCTCCGGGGCGATCGGCCGGGCGCACCACGACTTCCGGTCGCTGAGGTGGTTGCGAAGACATGGGTTTCCTTTCCGGAGCGCGACCGTGACCGACACTCACTGACACGACTGTTTCAGTGGAGGTAGGCTACCGCTGTGACCAGGGAAGCGACAACCCCGTCCGCGCGGCAGACCGAGTTGCTCGACGCGGCCTACCGCTACGCACTCGGGCACGGGTTGGCCGATCTGTCGCTGCGTCCGCTGGCGGCGGCGATCGGCTCGAGCCCACGGGTGCTGATGTTCTTGTTCGGAAACAAGGACGGCTTGGTGCGCGCACTGCTGGCGAAGGCCCGCAGCGACGAACTGGCGATGCTGGACCGCCTCGGGCAGGCGGCGGGCGCGGAGCCGATCGGCCTGCCCGCGGCGGCCGAGCGGGTGTGGGAGTGGCTGGCCGCCGAGGAGCATCGACCGTTGCTGCGGTTGTGGACGGAGGCGTACGCCCGCTCACTCGTCGAACCCGACGGTGCGTGGGCCGGGTTCGCCCGCTCGACGGTCGACGATTGGCTCGCCGTCCTCGCGGCGTGCCAACCGCAGCCGGAGAGGGACAGCGAGGCCGGTGCGGTCCGTCGCACCGCGGCGTTGGCAGTGCTGCGGGGCGCCCTGCTCGATCTCCTCGCCACCGACGACCGGCCGCGCGTCACCGCCGCCGTCCGGCACCAGCTCGCCGCGCTGTCCTCGGATGCGGCGCAGTGACAGGGCGAGTGGTAACGAGTCGCGAGCCGGTTCAGGTGCGCTCGTCCCAGTTCTCGGGCGCACGAAGGTGTCGTTCAGGCCGTGGCGTCCGGAGTCGGTCAGATGCACGACCCGCCGTTGGTCGGTGCGGCATAACCATCTCAGGTCGAACATGCGATCGGTCAGTGCTGCGCCGAGCGGCCCGGCAAGGTGATGACGCTGTTCGGGCCAGTCGACGCAGTATGGGGTGTTCACTCAGTGCGAGTCTTGTTGCAGTCCTGAGTAGTTCCATGTGTTGACTGCCCAGCTCGCACAGAGGGGCCTTCAATCGCGCTGGATTTCGCTTTGCTGCGAGCACGTTCGCGACTCCATGCGAGCGTGTGGTCGCTGCAGATCGTTCTGGTGGACGCAGAGGTGGAAGGGGGGGTGGAGTGAGTTCCTCGCGGTCGGTGTCCGCACCATTTCTACGAAAGGCCAAGTGAGAATACATTGTTGGTCCGGTCGATCGTTAAGAGCAGCAACGTCTCCGATACGGCCACCGAGGGGCGGGACCCGCACCGCACTTGATTGCCAATCCGATCGAGGTGGACGGGGACTGCTACGACCGCGGCATCCACTTACGCCGAGCAGCCCATGACACCTTTGAGGGCGTCACCGACATCCTCGACTGCGTCGAAGACAAAGCTGACAAACTCCTCGGCGATCTGCTCTGTTGTTCGACCGATCGACTGCTGTTCAATTCGGAAGAGCAACGGCGGGGGGTGAGTGCACTCAAACCCCCATTGGCTGTTGCGAAAACTGTTCGGTGCGGGCACCATCGACGACAATTCTCGAGTCTGATCCACTATGTGCAGATAAGGCACAACGCTGTCCGAGCCGTATGCGCCACCAGTAGTCATACCTGCACAGGAATGTGCGTACGTTATTATGAATGGCTGGCAGGCTTGTGTGTGACCTGATCGGATCAGTTGGGAGATCGTCTTGACGCCTATATACTTTGCCGCCGAAGCGATTCGCCGTCGGCTTGCCGCGATTGCGCACGCCGCCGACGACAATCGAATCGACGATTACGTCGCATGCTTCACACCCGACGCGGTCTGGGAGATCCCGTCAGGAACGTATTCGGGGCGTGATGAGATTCGAACCGTATTGGAGGCAATCGCGCCCAGGCAGCCGCAGCGACATGTCGTGACGAATTCTGCGATCGAGGTCAAGGATCAGCGTGCGATCGCAATCAGCGACTTCGTCTTCCTTGTATACGGTGATTCAGGATGGTCTGTCGCAGCGATTGGCCGCTATCATGACGTTTTCCACGAGGCCGGCGGCGGAGATTGGCGCCTGGGTCACCGCGCGGTTCGAGATCAGACCCCTGACGGATACATGCCATCTACTCCCTAACAGGGTCACGCCTGAGTCCAGCGTCGATCGAGTCGCACTCTTCCGGAAGGGTGGAACTTTGGAGCTGATTTTCCGAGGATTTCGAATCTGCCGGTACGCCGGTTTCGCCACCCCATCGTTCCCCGCAACGGTGGGGTGGTTCGGCGATTCGTAGGACGATCGACGGCGATGTTGCGGCGCCGTGCGCCCGGCCCTAGATGATTGATTCCTTGAACGGATCAGTGGTCGTAGGCGATCAATGATCGCTTGGCAGTGGCACCGATGTTCCAGTTGTGCCAGATCCCGGCGGCCATCGCCAGCACACGCTGGGCGACGCGGGCGAACACCCCGTGCGTGGTACGGCCACCGTGTTCCTCCAGGCCAAGCTGCCCTTTCAACGTGTGGTTGACCGATTCGATCCACTGCCGTACCCCGCCGAGATTGCCGTTCTTGTACGTTTCGTCCTTACGGTCCGGCCGTAGCAGCTTCAGACCCATCGCGGCGGTGGTATCGGCGAACTGTGCGCCGGAAAAGCCTTTGTCGGCGAGCAAGATCTGCCCCGACCGAATCAGGTGATGATCGCGTTCGAGCAGCGCGGTCACCACCTCCCGCTCACCGAGCTTCGGATTCTCCAGGCACCACATGATCGGCATCCCGTCGCCCGCACAGACCAGATACAGCTTCAGCCCCCAGTAGAAGCGCGAGTGGGAAGCGCAATAGCCGTATCCGGCGTGTCCGGCCAGGTCCGATCGCTTCACCGTTTCACGAGACATCCCGCAGGGCACAGGGGTGGCGTCGGTGATCCACAGGTCGTCGAACCAGGATGGTGAGATCCGCGCCAGCGTCTGAATTGCCTTGCACAGCAACCCTCGTGCCGCCCTGACACATTTGTTGTAGTCCGACTGTCCGGGAATGTAGGGAAACAGGGCGCGCAACTCGACGCTGTGGTGGGCGTGCCGGATCCACCGGCGTTCACAATCGAACCCGAGCAGCATCTGTGCCACGGCCAGGGTGAGCAGTTCGGCATCGCTGAGCACGGGCCGCCGACCCCGACCGGAGCGGGGTTCGACGACATGATCGTCGATGAGCACATACAGTTCGGTCAGGAGGGTTTCCAGTTCTTTGGTCACGCTTTGATCTTGGAAACCCTCCGCCTACTCCTCCTCCGCGACACGCTTCAAGGAATCAACCATCTAGTTGGGGTGGTGCGGCAGTGCTTGATCGGGAGCGGGATCGAGGTGTGTGGCTGCCCAGGTCGCGAGCAGGGTCATGGCGTCGGCCGACGGACTTCCGGGTTCGGGGCTGTAGATGGTGAGGACCAGACCGGGGTCGGCAGGTAGGGGCATCGTCTCGTAGCCCACTTCGATGTCTCCTACCACGGGATGATGGAAACGTTTGGTTCCGGTGTAGTGCAGGCGCACGTTGTGTTTGGCCCAGCGGACCCGGAACTCTTCACTGCGGGTAGACAGTTCACCGACAAGGTCGGAGATGCTGCGGTCGTAGGGGTCACGGCCGGCATCTGTGCGCAGCAGGTTGACCGAGCCATCGGCCATGTGGTCCCAGTCCGGGTAGAACTCGCGTGCGCGGGGGTCGAGGAAACAGAACCGGACGAAGTTGACAGGCTTGCTGGGGTCGGGGTGCCGCAGGTCGGGGTAGAGCGGGCTGTAGAACGCGTAGGCGAGCTGGTTTCCGCAGACGAAATCATGGCGCGCATTACGCACGAACGCCGGCACCGTCATCGCATCGCACAGGCGCTGCACCATCGGCCGAATGGACTTGGTGCGGCGCGGCCTGCTTCGCTGCGGACCCGTGGTGACGGCACGATGCAGGTCGACCAGATGGGAGCGTTCGGCTTCGTCGAGTTCGAGAGCGCGGGCGATGGCGTCGAGCACGGATTCGGAGACTCCGGTGACTTTGCCGCGTTCGATCTGGGTGTAGTAGTCGACCGAGAGCCCGGCCAGGGTGGCGACTTCTTGGCGGCGCAGGCCAGGAACCCGGCGTTTGGCGGCATCGTAGACCGGCAGCCCGACCTGGTCAGGGGTGATCTTCGCCCGCCGTGACGCCAGGAACTGGCCGATCTCGGCCGCTCGGTTGGTGGACTCCATAGAAGCGAGGGTACGACCGGACCAGCGGCGGCTGCCAGGTTCTGTGAGGGGGGTGCTGCCAGCACCCCTGTCATCTCCGCCTCCCACGGGGGCTGTTTGCGGCGTTGCATGGGTGTCGGACATCGAGGCACCTGTATCGCCTCGATGGACAGCGATCCCGAAACGAAGAGGTGACGATGGAGCAGCGAGACCGGACGGCGCCGACACCTCGGCTGCCCGGGCTGGTGTACGTGATCGGTGCAGGAATCTTCCTGATGGGCACCACCGAATTCATGATCGCAGGCTTGCTGCCCGAGGCCGCAGCTGATCTCGGTGTGGACATCGCGCGAGCCGGGTTGCTGGTCACCGCCTTCGCGGTCGGCATGATCGTCGGACCGCCGGTGATGGCTCTGGCGACCCTACGTCTGCCTGCCCGGGCCACCCTGGTGAGCGCGTTGGCCGTGTTCGCCGCTGGGCACATCGTCGCCGCGGTGAGTGACTCGTTCACGGTGGTGACTGCCTCGCGGGTGGTGACCGCGCTGGCCACCGGCACATTCTGGGCGATCGGTGCGGTCGTGGCCACCACGGTCGCTGGGCCCGGGGCGAGCGCGCGAGCGCTGGCGGTGATGTCGGGCGGACTGAGCTTGGCCGTGGTCGCCGGGGTGCCGTTGGGCACTTTCGCCGGCCAGGTCACCGGGTGGCGAGGCCCGTTCTGGATGCTGGCCGGATTGTCGGTGCTCGCGATCGGGGCCGTGCTGCGGTTCGTGCCGGCCGCAGTCGGCGGCCACCAGGCAGAGGTCTCGGTTCGCGCCGAGATTTCCGCGGTCCGGCCGTGGCGGGTGTGGGTTGCGTTGGGCGCGATCGTGCTCGCCCAGGCCGGGTTCCTCGGCGCCTACAGCTTCATCAGCCCCCTGCTCACGGACCGCGCCGGGATTCCAGCACCGATGGTGCCGCTGGTGTTGGTCGGGTTCGGAATCGGTGCACTCGCCGGCACGGCGCTCGGCGGTCGTGTCGGGGACCGGTTCCCACTGGTCACGATCGCCGTAGCGGTCTCGCTCACCGCGACGGCGCTGCTGGTCCTCGCCGCCGTAGCCGATCACTCGGCGATCGTGGTCATGCTGGTCGTCCTTCTGGGTGCGTGCGGTCTCGGGGCCAATCCCGTGCTAATCGCGCAGACGTTGCGTTTCGCCGGAAACGGGTCGGCGCTGGCGTCATCGCTGGCGACCGCCGGATTCAATCTCGGTACCGCCGCCGGATCGGCGATGGCCGGGCTAACCCTGTCGACGTCGCTGGGGCTGGTCGGCCCGGCCGTGCTCGGAGCGGTCCTGACCGGATCCGCGCTCGCGCCGATCGCCCTGCTTGCGACCACCACACGACGAACCATCCACGACATGAGCAGCCGCCGCCACGATGAACAGATCGGCGATTTCACCGCAGTGCGCTGACCCGCACCGCCTACTGCACCGGAGGACGGATCGAACTGTGACACAACCACCTACTCGCGCGCTGGCCCCACCAGCTTCGCTGGCTCACATTGCAGTGGCGGGATTCTGCACCGTCGTCATGTCCCTCACCTTGTTCCTCGTCCTCGACGTGCACGCCGTCCTGGCTACCGGGAGCCGACTCGAATCGACCATCAGCGCGTACGGGCTGGGAGGCGGTCGGTGGATCTTCACCCTCGCCGTACTCCTTCTCGCAGCCGGATCGGCCGCGCTGCTCATTGCGCTGGTCGGCCGCCGGCTCGCCCGATGGCGATCGAGCGCCTCGGTCGCGATGACGCTGTGGATCATCGGACTCGTCGTCCTGGCAGTCTTCCCGAAACAGGATTGGTCCCAGCCGGAAAGCATCGGTGGCAGCATTCATCGGATCGCGAGCATGGTGGCTTTCCTCAGCCTTCCGGCCGCGGCAGTCCTACTCGCGCGTCCGTGGCTTCGGCACCCTCGTCATGCCACCCATGCCCGCCGAACCCTGATCTCCGGCGCGGTGGCCATCGTCGGCTTCACGCCACTGTTCTATGCGATCGGGGTCGCCGTTGCCACCGACGCTCAGTGGTGGAACGTCATCGCGCTCGGTCACTCCGAACGCGTCCTCGCGCTCAGTGAGGTGGCGATACTGGTGGTGATCAGCGTATGGGCCCGCGCACATCGTTAGACGATGAGAACTGCAGTCCGCACGGGCGATACATCCGCGCGGACGCAGTCATCTTCTCGATCGTCGTCGGGATCCTCGGTGTCACCACCTACCTGGACTCGCTGTGCGGATGATCGCGCCGTAGTCTGCTCCGCCGGCGCGCTCGGCCGGTGCGGCATCGGTATGGGATCTCGAGGCGCCGCCCACCGCCAGACGCCCCCATCGGCGCGGGTGATCGGCGCTCCGCGTCAGCGAGAACGAGACCTCGACGACGCTCGCACCTTCGGCGACGCCATGGTGGACGGCAAGGAGGGCCCCGGAGACACCGCGATGATCCGGCCGCGCAGACGGACCGCTGCGAGGGATGAGAGGGGTGCTGGCAGCACCCCTCTGATCAGCGCCTCCCACGTTCGCGCGCTGCGGTGTTGTATGGGTGCAGACACCGGGGCTCGGCGGCGACGGCCGTCGACCAGGCAGGACAGTGAAGTTTTCTGTCAGCGAGAGGAACAGCGAGCCCTCTCACGTCGGTGTCTGCCACCCCGTACGACGAGCGGTCGAGCGCGTGCGACACCGAGCAACACCGATCCGCCTGAACCTCATCACCGACCTGCGGCAATTGCGCCTGCAGCCATACACGTTTCATCGCATACGACAAGGAGCTTCAACGATGAACACTGACCCTGACACCGCTGGACGGACGAGAACGTCAGCTCCTGCGGGACGGGACCTCAAACGCCGTGGTCTGCTGAAGATGGCGGGTGCGGGTGCCGCCGTACTCGGCGTGCTCGCCGCTACAGGCTGCGCGCCGTCCCAGACCACCACGTCCTCGGCCGCGGCCTCGGCGACCCCGGCGACACTGAACCTGGCACCGGGGGACACCTCCAACGGCGCGGACAACTTCTACACCAGCGACCAGGTCACCGCCCAGAAGGTGACGTTCAAGAACCAGTACCAGATGAATGTCTCGGGCAACCTGTTCGTGCCCAAGAACTTGGATCGCAATGCGACGAATCCGGCGATGGTCGTCGGTCATCCCATGGGTGCGGTCAAGGAACAAAGCGCGAACCTCTATGCCACGAAGATGGCCGAGCAGGGATTCGTCACCCTGTCCTTGGACCTGTCGTTCTGGGGCGAGAGTGAAGGTCAGCCCCGCAACGCCGTCTCACCGGACATCTATGCCGAGGACTTCAGCGCCGCAGTCGATTACCTGCGCACCCAGACCTACGTCGACAAGGAAGCGATCGGCGCGATCGGGATATGCGGGAGCGGCAGCTTCGTCATCAGTGCCGCCAAGATCGACCCGCGTATCAAGGCCATCGCGACAGTGAGCATGTACGACATGGGTGCCGCCAACCGGAACGGGCTCAGACGCTCCGTCACGGTCGAGCAGCGAAAGGACATCCTCGCGCAGGCAGCGCAACAGCGCGACGTGGAGTTCTCCGGTGGACCAACCGAATACACCAGCGGAACACCGGAGGAGCTCACCGACCAGTCGACCGCGATCGACCGCGAATTCTACGACTTCTACCGCACCGACCGTGGACACAGCCCGGCCACCACAACGCATCCCACCCTGACCAGCAACGTCAAGTTCATGAACTTCTACCCGTTCGCGGACATCGAGACGATCTCTCCCCGACCGATGCTCTTCATCGCGGGCGAGCAGGCGCATTCCCGGGAGTTCAGCGAAGAGGGCTACCGGCTGGCCGGTGAGCCCAAGGAACTGGTGATTGTTCCCGGCGCCGGTCACGTGGATCTCTACGACCGCGTCAACCTCATCCCCTTCGACAAGTTGACCACGTTCTTCCAGGACAACCTCGGTAGCCCGCACACCGCTGGGGGAGAACGCTAGGCGCACCCGGCTGCTCACCCAACACCGGCACCATCAGCAGACCAACGTGGAAAGGATCCACTCATGCGTGGAGTTGTGATGCACGCCCCCGGCGACGTTCGTGTCGACGAGCGTGACAACCCGACCATCCTCGAACAGACCGACGCCATCATCCGCGTCACCGCCGCCTGTATCTGCGGTTCCGACCTGTGGCCCTACCGCGGCATCGAGAAGCCGCAGTGGCCGCAACCGATGGGCCACGAGTACGTCGGCATCGTCGAGCAGATCGGCGACGAGGTGAACAGCGTCAAGGTCGGCGACTTCGTCGTCGGGTCGTTCTTCGCCTCCGACAACACCTGTCAGATCTGTCGATCCGGCTACCAGAGCCGCTGCGTGCACGCCGTCCCGATGGGATCGATCGGCACCCAGGCGGAGTACGTGCGTGTTCCGCTGGCCGACGGGACCCTCGTGGCCACCCGGACACAGCCGACCCCGGACCAGATCCCCCATCTGCTGGCCGCTTCCGACGTCCTCGGTACCGGGTGGTTCGCCGCCATCGCCGCCGAGGCCGGCCCGGGGAAGACCGTCGCCGTCGTCGGAGACGGCGCGGTGGGACTGCTCGCCGTGCTCGCCGCCAAACGCCTCGGCGCGCAACGCATCATCGCCATGAGCCGACACGCCGACCGCCAAGCCCTGGCCCGAAAGTTCGGTGCCACCGACATCGTCACCGAACGCGGCGACGACGGCGTCGCGAAGATCAAAGAACTCACCGAAGGCCTCGGCGCGCACTCGGTCATCGAAGCCGTCGGCACCCAGGAATCGATGATGCAAGCCATCCGATCGACCCGCCCCGGCGGTCACGTCGGCTACGTCGGCGTCGCCCACGAAGTCGAACTCCCCGGCATGGAGCTGTTCTTCTCCGGTGTGCACCTGCACGGTGGCCCCGCCCCGGTACGCCGATTCCTCCCCGAACTGATCGAGCTCATCATCACCGGTCAGATCGACCCGGGCGAGGTCTTCGACCTGACCCTGCCCCTGGAACAGGCCGCCGAAGGCTACAAAGCGATGGATGAGCGCCGCGCGACCAAGGTGCTGCTTACCCTCTGATCCACATGCGCAGGTGCGGCTCCTCCCGCCCGGACGGAGCCGCACCGCACGACCCGGAAGGACCACCGACCATGTCCACCATTGCCATCATCGGCGCCGGCAGAGGACTCGGCGCTGCCGTCGCCCGAAAGTTCGGGGCGCACGGTTTCGACGTCGCCCTCATCTCCCGAACCCAGGCCAACGTCGACGCCCTCGCCGCCGAACTGCAACAGGCCGGGGTCAACACCCGCGGCTACGCCGCCGACGTTCGCGACACCGATGCCCTCACGGCCGTCCTGGACCGCGCCGTCTCCGATCTCGGACCGATCGATGTACTCGACTACAGCCCAATTCCGCAGCGTGAGTTCCTGCGCCCGGTGCTCGCGACCACTCGCGATGACCTGATCGCCGCGGTCGAGTTCTCGGTCCTGGGCCCCGTCGCAGCAGTCGGGCACGTGCTGCCGGGCATGCGCGAACGAGGCCGGGGCACTGTGCTGTTCGTCAACGGCGGCAGCGCCGCCCGACCCAATGCTCGCGTTGCGGGAACGTCCGTTGCATTCGCCGGTGAATCAGCCTATGCCCAGATGCTGCACACAGAATTGGCAGATGCTGGTGTTCACGTCGCCCAACTCATCATTCCGGGAGCGATAAGGACGGGTCATCCAACGCATGACCCGGACGTGCTGGCCGACAAACTCTGGGCCATCCACACCGAGCGTGGTGACTTCCGCGTGTACGCCGAGGACCTCGACAAGTGAGGTAGGCGGACACGCCCGAGGTGCCGGGCGCGGATGCCCGCTCCCTGGCACGCTCGATAGCCTCGGACGCGAGTCGAACCGTCCCAGGCCGCCAGCGTCTGCATATCCGGTCGACCGTCCTCCTGCAATGCCGCCGCCCGGGATCGAGCCTGTGACCTGCTCCCATCCCCACACGCATCCAGTCCCCGGGACGGAGTCAACGCCCCGGCGGCGGCACCCGGATTCGAATCATCCGGTCGGATCGAGGACCTGAGGGCGGGCCCGCCCGAGCAGGAACCGGGTCGGCCGCGGTACGTGCCGAGACCGTCACACCCCACGTTCCGAAGCACGTGGGTTGCACTGCAGAACAACAGTCTTCGATCCAAGCCCGTCCTCGTACCGGTGGCTGTCGCCGGACCGGGGACGGCCACCGGTACGAGGACGAGCGAGGAAGGCAGTTCGGAACACCAGACAGCCCTGCCGAATCGCAGCCCGCGTCGTCTCTGCCGGCCCGGCGCGGATTCCCTCGCTCGACCCGATCGGCCACTCGCAGGTGCTTGCAGGGACGCCAGGGCAACGGCCGGTGCCGTATGGCACCGGACCGCCTCACTGTGAGCCTTGACACGCTGACGAGCAGCCACGTAACGTCTCCCCGTGTGAATGGTCATTCGACATTACGAATGACAGCAGCTATCGATCTGGCAATAAGTCAATCGAAGGAGAGACCGTGGTGACGAGACCCGTTGATGACGTGACGAGTCCAGCTCAGACCGATCCGGAGCAAGATCTTCGGAAGGTCAAAAGAGCGGCGATCGCCGCATTCCTGGGCACGTCCCTGGAGTATTACGAGTTCTACGTCTACGGATCGGCGGCCGCGCTGATCTTCGGCCGAGTCTTCTTCCCCGCACAGGACGCCTTCGTCGGGACGCTGCTCTCGTTGGCGACCTTCGCAATTGCCTACCTGGTGCGACCCGTCGCGGCCGCGGTCCTCGGAACCTTCGGTGACCGGATCGGTCGCAAGAAGATGCTGATCTTCATCCTGACGCTGATGGGAACATCAACCTTCCTGATCGGGTGTCTGCCGACCTACGAGCAAGTCGGCATCTGGGCGCCGATCCTGCTGATCTGCCTTCGAATCCTGCAGGGCGTCTCGGTGGCCGGCGAACAGGCCGGTTCGAGCACACTGACGCTCGAGCACGCACCGGCCGGCCGCCGAGCGTTCTTCACCAGCTTCACCCCGGCCGGCTCGTCGGCCGGATTCCTCATCGCCACCCTGGTCTTCGCCACGGTGGCAATGCTGCCCGACGACATGCTCCTGTCCTGGGGATGGCGAGTGCCTTTCTGGGCCAGCTTTGTGCTGGTCATCGGCGCATACCTCGTGCGTCGACACCTCGACGAGCCGGAAGTCTTCGTCGAGGAGACCGACGAGTCAGGAGAACCCGAGGCGTCGCCGCTGGCAACACTGCTGCGCACCCACCGCGCCGCGCTGATCCGCGTCGTCATCATTTCGCTGTACGCCACGATCCACCAGATTCCGCCGATCTTTGCGGTGGCATTCGCGACCAGCCCGGCAATCGGCATCTCGAGAAGCACCATGCTGTGGGTGTCGGTGGCATGCTTCACCGTTCAGCTGCTCGTGTTCCCCTTCGCCGGCCTGGCCGCCGACCGCTTCGGCCGCAAGCCGCTGTTCATCGCCGGAGTGTTCGGCTGCGGTGTGATGATCTTCGCCTACTTCGGCGCCATCACCTCGGGCAACCTGGTCCTGATCTTCGTCGCCGCCATCGCGATGAATGGCCTTCTCGGCGTACTGCCGAACGCCATCTACCCCTCCTTCTTCGGCGAGATGTTCAACGTGAAGGTCCGCTTCACCGGACTGGCCGTCGGCACGCAGCTCGGATTCGTCGTCGGCGGTCTGTCGCCCACGATCGCCTGGGCCATGATCGGTGACGGCGGTACGAACTGGATGCCGGTCGCGCTGCTGTTCTTCGGCTTGTGCACGATCTCGTCGATCGCCGCGCTCACCGCCCGCGAAACCTACCGCACACCCCTGACCAAACTCGGCAACCCCGTCTGACCGAACAGGGACCGTCCCCGGCCGGGCACCGCCTCGCCTCGGCCCCCGGTCGTGAGGACCTCTGAGCCACACGACCGGGCAGGGACCGCGGGTCCCCGAAGTGAATGCACATTCGTCATTATGAACTCGGCTGGTCCGGTGCCGAAGAATCTAGGAATTGTTCATGAGATTTCGTTGGCTGATTCCCGCCGCAGCGCTCGCACTCACCGTCGCGGGCTGCGGCAACACCGAGGTAAGCGCCTCCGGCGATGCCGAGGTCGCCTTTTCGATCCGCACTCTCGACGACCGATCTCAGAGCCTGCAGGCCATCCTCGTCGAGCAACAGGCCCAGGCACGAGGGGTCGATTTGCTGCCGGTCATCAACGCGAATGGGGATCCCGCGAAGCAGAACCAAGACGTCAAGACCGCCCTGAGCCGCGGAGTCAAGGGCCTGATCATCAATCCGCTCGACGGCGCCGCGATCGTGCCGGCCGTCGAGGAGGCGAACGAGGCGGGAGTTCCGGTTGTCACGATCGACTCCAGCGCCTCGGGCGGCCAGGTAGCCATGGCGGTGCAGGCCGACAATCGTCAACTCGGCGCACAGGCGTGCGAGGCGATCGGATCGGCACTGCACGGGCAGGGCGCCGTCCTGAATCTGCAAGGCGACCTGGCCGGAAACGTCGGCGTCGAACGCAGTGCGGGCTTCACCGACTGCATCGCAGAGAAGTTCCCCGGCATCAACGTTGTGTCCAAACAGATGGAATGGTCGCCCGAGAAATGCGCCGAAGTCGCACAAACAGTGCTGTCCACCACTGACATCGACGCGGTCTACTCGGCCTCGGAGATCATCTGCCTCAAGCCGGTGTCGAATGCACTCAGGTCGGTGGGCAGACTGGCGCCGCTGGGAGCGCCGAACCATGTGCCCTTCGTCGCCATCGACGGTTCGAGTCAGGGACTCGACGCCGTCCGCGTCGGTGTTCTCGACGGACTCATCTCCCAGCCCCGAGACCGATACGCACAGGCCGCCGTCTACTGGATCGACCGGGCGATGAACCAACTGCCGATCCAGGAAGGACCGACACCGCACGGGAGCGAGGTCGCCGAGATCGACGGCGCCTACGTCGACAACATTCCAGCGCCCATGGTCACCAAAGCAAACGTGGACGAGCCCTCGCTGTGGGGCAACCAATAGCCACCCACAGGCGGGTTGGCCCCGACCGGCCGCCCACCCCGCAGACAACCCGTCGAGGTGAAAGTTAGATGACCCAACCCGCTGTACAAGTCAGCAACATCTCCAAAACGTTCGGGGCCACCCGGGCGCTCTCCGGAGTGTCCATGAGCGTGGACAAGGGATCCTCGGTGGCCCTGCTCGGCCGAAACGGCGCCGGCAAGTCGACGCTGGTATCGATCATCACCGGACTGCAGGCGCCCGACACCGGCACGATCACCTTCGGTGACGGTGCACGTGGTCAGGACAAAGCCGTCGGCTGCGTCTACCAGAAGAGCACCCTGATACAAGGTCTGACCGCCGCCGAAAACATATCCCTGCACAGCTACCCGCGCACCCGCACCGGCCTCATCGACTGGCGGCAGGTGCGCCGCACCGGACGGGAACGACTGGCGGAGTGGAACTGCGGTCACATCAGCAACCGGCTGGTCGAGGACCTCGACCCCGTGGAACGAAAGATCGTCGAGATCAGCAGGATTCTGTCACTGGATCCCGACGTGCTCCTCCTCGACGAGCCGACCGCCGGCCTGGACTACGGCGGCGCCCAGCGCTTGTTCACACACATCCACCAGGCGCGCCGGCGCGGCGTATCCATCATCTACGTCTCGCACCACCTCGAGGAAATCTTCGACGTATGCGACAAGACCACCGTGCTGCGCGACGGTGAGGTGGTGCTCGACCAGTCCCTCGATGGCCTCACCGTCGGCGACCTCGTCAACGCCATGGTCGGTGACGTGCAGAGCACTCAGCGAGTCGAGCAACCACCCGCCATCGTCAAACAGGATCCACTACTGACGGTGTCGTCCCTGGCGGTACAACCGCGCGTCGAGAACGTGGACTTTCACGTACACCCCGGCGAATGCCTGGGAATCACCGGACTCGACGGCTCCGGTCACGTCCAGATAGCCGAAGCCCTCTGCGGTCTCACCCGATCGGACGGCGGAACCGTCAGCCTGGCCGGACGGCCGATCAAGGCCACGGATGTGCGGGGTCGCATCGCGGCCGGGATCGGCTTCGTCCCCGAGGACCGCAGCGCCGGTGGATTCGTGCCCGCACTCTCGGTGGCAGAAAACGCGACTTTGCCGGTGATGCGCCAGCTTACGAACTCGATGCGCATGATCCGTAACAAAGAACGCGAACAGATCTACGGAGACCTGGCCAACGAATGGTCGATCAAGGCCTGGGGGCCAGGGCAACCCGTCGAAGAACTCAGCGGCGGTAACCAGCAGAAGGTCGTGCTGGCACGCGCGGTGTCATCGGACCCGTCCGTACTCGTTCTGATGAACCCCACCGCCGGTGTCGATGTCGCCGCCAAGCGATCGATCTACGAAACGATCAAACTGATCGCCAGCCGCGGCAAAGCCATCATCATCGTCTCCTCGGACGACGAGGACTTCTCGATCTGCCACCGCGTGATGGTCCTGTTTCAGGGCAGCGTTCACCGCGAACTCGACGCGCCATTCACCGACACAGAACTTTCCACGGCAATTCAAGGAAACTGAACATGACTCAAACGTCACCGACCATCCCCGATGCCGCTGTGCCAGTGGAGTCGAAGAAAGAGAGAATCCGCAGATTCTCGCTGGCGGGCCGCAACCTGCAAAGCGTCGCGCTCATCCCCGTCATCATCGCGGTGTGCATTCTCGGTGCGCTGATCAGCCCGCACTTCTTCACCCCCACGAACATCATCAACAACGTCCTCGCACTGTCGGCGCCCCTCGCGATTCTGGTGATCGCCGAAAGCGTCATCCTCATCGGCGGATACTTCGACCTGTCACTGCAGTCCACCGTCGGTTTCTCCGTCATGGTCTTCGCGGTGCTCATCACCGCCCCGGCCACCGGCACCCGTGGGTACGGGCTGCCGCTGCCGGTGGCCCTGCTGATCACCCTCGGGGTGGTTCTGCTGATCGGACTGCTCAACGGCTTCTTCGTCTCGGTGCTGAAGCTGAACGCCTTCATCGTCACCCTGGCCATGTTGATCCTCATCCAGGGCGTCACCCTGGGCATCTCCAACGGACAGACCTACACCGACCTTCCCGGGTTCGTCCTGTGGCTGGGAACCGCCAGTGTGTTCGGGCTCCCCATCCAGGCGGTCATCTTCGTCGGAGCGTTCGCCCTCGGGGCAGTCATCATGCGCTTCACCCCGACCGGGCGCGGGCTCTACGCGATGGGCGGGAGCATCGAGGCCGCACGCGCGGCAGGATTGAACATCCGACGACTGACCTTCGGGCTGTTCGTAGTCGGTAGCCTCATGGCGATGCTGGCCGGCCTGATGCTCGCCGCGCAAACCTCGGTCGCCACCGCCAGCCTCGGCAACAACATCATCTTCACCGTGTTCGCCGCGGCGGTCCTCGGTGGCATCGACCTCAACGGTGGCCGCGGCACGCTGGTGGGTGCCGCACTCGGCGTCCTGCTGTTGAGCATCATCCAGAACATCCTGACCCTGTCCAATGTGCCGTCGTTCTGGATCAACGCCGCCTACGGCGTGATCATCCTGGGAGCGCTCCTGATCGGGCGCGTCTCGGCGATGTACTCCCACCTCCGGCAGATCTCGTCCCGACGCCGGCCGGCGGACTCACTCGCACCACCCACCACCACTTCGGCACCGTAACCGACCACACAGATCCACCAGGTCCGGCAGCCGGAACCGGGATACGCACCGACCCCACGGCGGCGTCCCGGTGAGGCTGCGCCGAGTGGTCGTCCACCCACGGCACGGCCATCGCACCGTGTCACCCAACCCCACGGAGAATCCAGTGACCGCCGTCCTCACTCACAACCGCATCGGACAGTTCGTCCGGCGAAACAGCAACCACGGCTACCGGACCGGGCAGTGGGCACAGATCGTGATGGCGATTCGTTCGCAAGGCCGCGACTGCTGGCTGGTCATCTACCACGACGGCGAAACCGACGTGATCCCGGTCGACAACCCGGAGGACCGGTATACCTTCCGCTGCGAGCCGGTCGACTGGCGTAGCTGATCACACCCACGCGCCCGACTGCGCCGCACCGGCGTGATGACACGTCGGGCCCGGTCCACGGGCCCGACGTCGGCGTCGGACCGCGGTGTCGGCGGTGCCCAGGGGATCTACATCCCCGGCACGCCTCGTCGACCCCTCGGTCACACCGATTCCTCAGAAGGTATCGCCACGAACACAACTGATGTGGATGTGGGGGGCGGGGGGAGACGTGAGCAGCAACCAACTCATGGCTCCGAACCCCTCCCCACGTGGGCTGCCGTAGCTCGGAATCGGCCGGATCGACACTGCGATCCGCTGCCGGGTGGGGCGGGAGTCTGCGGCATGTCGTCGACCCCAACGAACCGGCCCATGCAGGATTGCGCCGCAAACCGCGGTGCCAGCGTTTCGCAGGGCTCTAACGGACTGCCGATCGAATCGGCTGTGCGCCCGCCACGAGGGCTCGAAAGGCGTAGCTCACTCAGCTGAGAGGATTGTTGCCGCCTGCAGGACGTCGTGCCCGAGCTCCTCAAGCTTGTCCACCAGTCGAACCTCCGGACCCGTGACCGCAATGGTCATCGGAATCGGTCTGCCGGGGAGGAAGACGGGGCTCGCGACACCAACCATTCCTACCGCGGTTCCGCCCACGTTGAATGCCACACGCCTCTCCTTCACCTCGGCCAGCTCAGCCATCGCGTCCTTACGTTCCTTGCCGGACAATCCGATCCGGTCGAAGTAGGCGTCGCGGCGTCGAGGAGGCATGAAGGCGAGGATGCATTTGCCGCTGCTGGCCGGCCAGGTCTGCACTCGGGTATGCAGCGGCACTGCAGCGCGCAGCGTCTGGGTCGACTCGACGGATTCGAGATACACCACGGAGTCGCCGGCAAGTTCGCCGAGCATGGCCGTCTCGTTCCAGGTCTCGGACAGCAGTCGCAGTTGCTCGGTGAACGATCGGCGCCAGCGTTCCTCGCTACGGGAACTGAGCAGCTGTCCGATCGCGGCCATCGCTGGACCGCTGAAGTACTTGCTATCGCGCTCCTGCAGGTATCCCAGCGCGACCAGCCCCTTGGCCAAACCGTGAACCGAGGATTTGGGTGCCGAGAGTGCATCGGCCAGTTCACCGAGTTTCAGACCTTCAGGTTCGTTGGCAACGATGGCCTCGATGAGGCCCATCACCCGCGAGACCGAGCGGTGTTCTGCGGCGAGCGAGCTGTTCATATCGACTGACACGCTATTCGGGTCCTCCGTGTAGGGTCATCTCGGCGGCAATGCCATAGGACATCACCCGTTCAGCATATCGAACGCCCATACATCATGGCAATAGCGTCGGTGGCCGCCGGAGCCCCGGTCAACGCAACGTCTGTGGGTTCGCGAACCCACAGGATTCAGTCGAAAACCCCTGTGTACTAGCCGCACTCGATGTGCCCCGAGCGGATGTGACCAGGACCGCTGCGGTGGAGCCGGTCGTCAGTCAAACCCCGGAAGACCGGTCAGTGCTGCGGGTCTCTCCGACGTCGTTCGATCATCTTCGTCGACACGAAGCGCTTGAGCTCTTGGAGCGATTCCGGGTGGAGGGTGCGCCGGACGGGACTGTCGAGTGCTTCGGCGAGACGGTCGACGTAGCGCGCGGGTGTCATGCCGAACTCGGTCCAGATCTGTTCGTTCGCCCTGTTGCCGAAGGGGAGCCACGTCAGCGCGAACTGGACGAGGTCGTGTTCCTCCCGGTAGACGGTGGCGATGTCGCGGTGATGGCTGGGCGGGGTGATCGGTCGCCGTGTCGATGCTGGGCGTTGTCCATTCCGCATGTCAAATCCTGCGGAAGAGGGCGGCGAGGGCTTGGCCGCCGCCGATGCACATGGTGACGATGCCGAGTTCGAGGTCGCGGCGCACCATGTCCTTCGCGATCCGCAGGCTCAGGATCGCCCCGGTCGCCCCGACCGGGTGACCCAGCGCGATCGCCCCGCCGTACGGGTTGGTCTTGTCCGGGCTGAGCTTCGCGTCCCGGATCACCGCGACCGCCTGCGACGCGAACGCCTCGTTCAGCTCGATCACGTCGATATCACCCGGGGTGGTGCCGGTCTGCTCGAACAGATTCGCCAACGCCAGCACCGGGGCGTACCCCATCAGCGCGGGGTCCATCGCCGCCGTCGCGACCGCCTCCAGGGTCACCAGCCCGGTCAGGCCCCTCTCCCGGGCGGCGGACTGCGTGGCCAGCACCAGCGCCGCGGCGCCGTCGTTGATCCCCGACGCGTTCCCCGCGGTCACCGAACCGCCCTCCTCGAACGCCGGCCGCAACCTCGCCAGGGTCTCGAGGGTGGTGTCGGGCTTGGGATGCTCGTCGACCTCGACCGTCTTCGGGCGGCGGCCCCCGATCTGCACCGGGGTGATCTCCTCGGCGAACGCCGCCCGCGCGGCGTCGGTGGCGGCGCGGCGCTGGGATTCGACGGCGAACTCGTCCTGCTGGTCCCTGCTCACGTCGTACTTGCGGGCCACGGCCTCGGCGGTGCGGCCCATGTGCACCCCACCGAACGGGTCGGTCAGGATCGCGACGGTGCCGTCCACCAGCTTGCGGTCACCGAGCTTGTACCCGGAGCGGGCCGAGAAGTCGTAGAACGGCATCCGCGACATGCTCTCGTCGCCGCCGGCGAGGGCGAAGTTCACCCCACCCCACCGCATCTGCTGCGCCGCCGACCACACCGCCTGCAGACCGGACCCGCACAGCCGGTTGACGGTGTACGCCGGGGTCTTCTCCGGAAGTCCGGCGGCCAGGGCGACGCGGCGGGCGTTGTAGGCGTCCGGCCCGACCTGACCGATGCAGCCCATCACCACCTCGTCGATGTCGCCGCCTGCCACCCCGGCACGGTCCAGTGCGGCCTTCGCGGCGGTGGCACCGAGTTCGTGGGCGGGCACGTCCTTGAACGCACCGCCGAAGCTGCCGATCGGGGTCCTCGCGCCGTCGACGACGACGATCGGTTCAGGAGAATTCATCACGTGCCTTTCCGTTCGCAAACGAGCTGACTGTTCAGCAGATAGTGGGACTCAACGTGGGTACGGGTGGAATGGGTCGAGGACCGCGCAGCCCGGCGGGAGGGTGCCGTGCGCGCGGCCGCGACAGCCATGACCCCGACCACGCGGGAGGGCGCGTCGGATCACCGAACTGCCCGGCTCCGTGCACAGCTCGGCCGGCCGTCGCGGCGGTTCAGTCGGACTCGGATGTTCATGGTGGCGTCGTCGAGGTCTCAGTTCGACGAGCTGGGCACGATGTCGGTGCTGATCGACGTGTCGGCCCATTCTTGGATGTCGCTCAGGCGCGTGTGCGCCTGCTCCTGCCCGAGTTGCACAGCATCGGACCCGAGCAGGATCCGCGACGGAGCCTGCGCCGAATCCACCAGCTCGACAAGAACACTCGCGGCCCGCTCCGGATCGCCGGGCTGGGTACCGTGGGTGCTGTCGGTCTCCTTGCGTCGACGCCCCGCAGTCTCGGCATAAGCGGAAATCGACGATTCGGATTGCTGAAGGGATCTGCCCGCGAATTCTGTGCGGAATCCTCCCGGCTGGACGACGATGACCTTGATTCCCAGAGGTTCGACCTCTGCACGCAACGCATCAGATGCCAGTTCCAATGCGGCCTTGGACGCGGCGTAGAAACCGGAACCCGCGGCGGCAGTAAATCCCGCGGTCGACGACACGTTCACGATCGTTCCGCTCTGCCGTTCACGCATGTGCGGAAGGACTGCCTGGACGAGGGAGATCGGCCCGAGGAAGTTCGTTTCGAACAAGTCTCGTACCCGGTCGAGTTCGCCCTCCTCGATCGCCGCTCGGTAGCCATGGCCGGCATTGTTGACGAGGACATCGATCGGGCCGAGAGCGGTGGACGCCTCATCGATGGCTTCGACAGCCCGGTGATGGTCCCGCACGTCGAGCTGCAAGCCGATCGCGCGTCCGGTAAAGGACTGGACGAGCGGCTCGAGCGTGCGCGGATCACGCGCCGTCAATGCCACCGAGTGGCCAGCGTGCAGTGCTCGCTCGGCAAGTGCGCGGCCCAGACCTGCCGAGCACCCTGTGATGAACCAATTCGACATGCGACTTCCTCGAATCCTGTATGAGTTTCTGTTGGTTTGCGGTGGGTGTCGTGGTGACGTGCTCGATACGCGCCCAGTGCGGGACAGCCCAGTCGGCCGATCCAAACCAGGCCCGGTGTGACCTGACTACCACCGAATTGCGAACCGCTCCTCCAACGCGGCGATGGCCTCGGCTGGTAACGGGGCGGCGGCCGTCCTGTTCCAAAGGTAAGCGGTCTCCTCGAGTTCCTCGAGAACAGCCATCGCACGGCCGAGCGAGGACTCCCACACATTGGGGCCCAGACGCTCGAGCATGACTGCACGGACAGCTCGTCCCTGTGCCTGCGCCGATTCGATGGCGGTCTGCACCCGGTCGGCAGTGATCTGTGCGCCAGGCGCGGCGTAGGGGATATGGGGCACCCGCCCGACCTTCATGACGAAGTAGGGCGTGATGGCGGGCAGGAGGTCACTGGTGTCCGTCCGCACCAGCGACGCCGCCACGAGCTCCCGGCTGTGCGTATGGATGACGCACCTGGCCTCGGGGACAGAAGCATAGATCCGACGATGGAGCACCACGGTCTTGCTCGGACGGGCACCACTGACATGTTTGCCGTCGAGGTCCACCTTGCTGATCTCATCGGGTTCGAGCCGGCCCAGGCATGCGTCGGTCGGAGTGATGAGAATGCCGTCGTCGAGTTTCACACTGATGTTTCCGGTCGTGCCGTGCACGTACCCGCGTGCGAACAGCGATGCACCGGTCTCGGCGATCTGGACCCGCGCGTCACACTCGTTCATACAGCTCCTCGAAGGCCTTGGTGAAGAAGTCTTCGGCACCGAAGTTGCCGGACTTCAACGCAATGTGAAGGTCATGCCCATCGGCGCTGCGGCCGTAGGCCCACGGAACTCCGGGGTCGATCTGGCGTCCGATGCGCAGCTCCCGGATCCCGAGAGCCTGCATGCAGGCTCCAGAGGTTTCGCCCCCGGCGACGACGAGCTGGCCCACGCCGTGGGCGACCAGCCGTACCGCGATCGAGGACAACGCCTCCTCGATCGCGGCCCCGACCTGCAACGCACCCAGCCGCAGCTGTGCCCGGGCGACGTCATCAGGTGAGGCCGTCGAATAGATCAAGGGGGTGCGGTTCGAGTCGAGCTGTTTCACCGCCCAGTCCACCGCCTCGGTGACGACGTCGGTCTCGCCGAGGAGAGCGGGGTCGATGCGAAATTTGGGGCCCGGGTACTGCGCTACCTGCTCGTTGGTGCGAGTCGAGACGCTTCCCGCGACGATCGCGCGATGCCCCCGCGGGGCGGGCAGCTCACCGGCTGCCTGGTGATTGAGTCCCCATGCGGCGGGAAGGCTCAGTGCCAAGCCCGATCCGCCGGTCACCAGTGCGTCGGCGGCCACGGCGTCCGCAATGGTCTGTAGGTCGTGGTTGTCGATCGCATCGACAACCACGATCGACGGGCCGATTTCGTCGGCCAGGCGGTCGAGTTCGTCCCGCAGGGCCACCCTGCCGGCCGCGACATGGCCTCTGCCGACCGATGCCGCAGCGCGCCGGGTCTGGGGTGTAAGGAGACGGACGACGTCGGAGTCGGTCATCGGAGTCAGGGGATGATGGCGCATGCTCGATTCGGCAAGTAGGCGATCACCGACGAAAAGATGGCCCTGGAAGACCGTGCGCCCCGTGTCAGGGAAAGATGGAACCGCCACCGCCTGAGCGACGTTCAGCACATCCATCGCCATATCCACGATCGGGCCGATGTTCCCGCTGGGTGTGCTGTCGAACGTCGAGCAGTACTTGACATAGAACTTCGTTGCACCGTTGCGGACCAGCCACCGAAGTGCCTCGCGGGAACGCGCGATCGCCTCCTCGATGGGTGCCGTTCGCGTCTTGAGTGCCACGACCACCACGTCGACGTCCGCCGGAGCGGTGGCCGACTCGTCGACACCGTTGACGTGAGCGACGCTGAGTCCGGCGCGAACAAAGTTGTTGGCGAGGTCCAGCGCGCCGGTGAAGTCGTCGGCGATTGCGCCCACTGTCAGTCCCACAAGATCCCTCGTTCGTGTTGAAGTACGGATTTTTCAGAGGAATACGCGAACCCACGGCGGGGTCACCGTCGGGTGTGATGGTTGACACCCGGAGCGGATCGTTCGTATCGTCTGAATTTGTGAATGACTATACGACATCACGAACGGATGAGTCGAGGATCGGTTTCGGCGAATCGGATTGAAGATGCGTGGGTCGAGCTGTCTCCGATGGCAGTGAACAGGGCAAAAGTCCACAGCCGGTGATGTGCAGGGATTCGTCGTACGTCTTGACTGGCCGCTGTGGCCGCTCGTAGGATCGTTCTCAGTGTTGAATATACATTCGTATATATGAATCCGCTTTGGCGGGATGGAGGGAAAGATCGAATGACCGTCATGGTGACTGGTATCGGCCACGTAGGGGGATACGTCGTGCGCGACCTCCTCGCGGCGGGCGAGAAGGTCGTGCTCTATGGATTCTTCGGTGGCGTCGGTGATCCCGCGGACACGTTCCCTCCCGACCTACAGTTCGTGGACGACCTCGTCGGAGGCGGGTTGCGCGAGAAGGTCGACATCGTTGTCGGTGACGTCGTCGATCTGACGAAGATCCGCGACGTCATCGACCGGTACGGCGTGACCAAGGTGGTGCACCTGGCGTCGTTGCTCTCCGCCGGCGTGGAGGCGAATCCGCCCCTCGCCGCCAGCGTCAACGTGGTCGGCATGACCAACGTCCTCGAAGCGGCGGCTCGCCACGGGGTCTCGAAAGTGGTGTGGGCGAGCAGTGTCGACGTATTCGGCGACAAGTCGATCGGCGCGGACGGGATCGTCCGAGACGACTCCCCGTACGACCCGCCGTTCATCTACGGGGCGACCAAGGTTTTCGGAGAGCACCTGGCGTGGCGCTACGCCGAGAACCACGGACTGAGCCTGACCGGTCTGCGACTGACACGCGCCTTCGGTTTCGGCGAGCACATCAAGGCCGGCCGGGGCGGCGGCAGCTCGTGGATGTCGGCAATGCTGCTCGAACCGGCCGTGGGCAGCGGCCGCGAGGTGGTCGTGCCCTTCGGCGCCCGCCCGATGGACTTCCTCTACCTCGAGGACGCCTCCGCGGCCTTCGTCAAGGCGCTGAACCACGCCGAGCCGGATTCACGCAACTACATCATCCGCGGCGACTTCCGAAAGGTGTCCGAGGCGGTCGACTTCGTGCAGTCCGTCTTCCCCGAGGCACCGCTCAAACTGGTCATGGACGACGCCCCACTGCCTCCGGGTTCGTCGTACGCCTGGGCGCGGCGGTACGACGGCTCCAGGGCGGCAGCAGAGATCGGCTACGAGAGCCAGTACAAGCTCGAGAACGGTCTGCTGCGGACGATCAACCTCAATCGGGCGGCAGCCGGGCTCGAGCCCGTGGAGGCACCCGCGAGCCCCGTCAGTGAGGTGGCACTGTGACCAACGCGGACATCGAGATTCAGGAACTCCTCGCCGAACGGGCGATCACCAAGGTCCTCCTGGCCTACTGTCAGGGAGTCGACCGGCGGGCATGGGACCAGATCCGCGACTGCTACCACCCCGGCGCGGTCGATTCACACGGGGCCTACGTGGGCGATGCCGACGGCCTGATCGCCTGGCTGCGCAAGCGGCACGACCATGTTCTGACCTCGACCCACGTGCTGACGAACGTATCGGTCAGATTCAGCGATGACCACCGGTTCGCGCGGGTCGAAAGCTACTGCTTGAGCATGCAACTCGTCGACCCCTCCAGCGGCGACCCCTTCGCCGGAACCGGCGACAAGCCGGTCTTCACGAACGTCATGAGCCGGTACGTCGACACCTTCGAGGACCGCGAGCGGGGCGGGTGGCGCATCCTCCGGCGCGACTGCGTCTTCGACTGGATGCGTCGAATCGACACCGACGACTTCGTCGACATCGA
Source organism: Rhodococcus sp. NPDC057529 (assembly GCF_042802055.1). Lineage (NCBI taxonomy): Bacteria > Bacillati > Actinomycetota > Actinomycetes > Mycobacteriales > Nocardiaceae > Rhodococcus > Rhodococcus sp. NPDC057529. The sequence continues at coordinate 156,147 of NZ_JBHVEY010000006.1, read as the reverse complement.
TCCGGCCTGGACCCCCGCGCGCCGAGACTCGAGCGATCTGCTGTTCGGGCCGCTACCGCCGGTCGACGCGGCATCGGTCGCCTCGGCATCATCGTGACCGACAGAACTGGTGTCCGCGAGCTCGAGGAGCAGTCGCTCGTCGAGCTCGCGGACAAACCGCTGGTCCCGTCCTTTCGGATAGATGACCTCGACACCTCTCACGTGCGTGGTGTGGTCCGATTCGGTCCCGCGCATCACGGCAGCCGCAATGCCGTCCACGGTGGCGCCATCGCCACCATCCTGGACGAGGTACTCGGCCGCATCTCGGTCCAGGGCGAGCACGACCGCAGCCGCACCGCCTATCTGAAGATCGACTACCGGGCGCTGACGCCGCTCGACGCCGAGCTCCAGTTCGTGGGCTGGCTGGACGCACGCGAGGGACGCAAATACTTCATCGCCGGCGAACTGCGCGACGGCGAGACGGTCCTCGCGCAGGCCTCGGCGCTGTATGTAGGGCTGCGACCATGGCAGGAGCAGGACTGATGACCGATCAACTCACTATCGACCCACGCCGGTTCAGCGCGAACTGCTCGATCTTGTTCACCGAGCTGCCGGTACTCGAGCGCCCCGCCGCGGCGCGGGCCGCGGGCTTCGCCGCGGTCGAGTTCTGGTGGCCCTTCGACACAGCCGTACCATCCGCGCGCGAGGTCCAGGCGTTCGCGGACGCGGTAGCCGACGCGAACGTCCAGCTCGCCAGCCTCAACACCTACGGCGGCGACCTTCCCGGCGGTGACCGCGGAATAGCCTCCTGTCCGGACCGCATCCCGGAATTCCTGGCAAACCTCGAGATAGCCATTGCGCTGGCCGAGCGCCTGAACTGCACCGTGCTGAACGTTCTGTACGGGCGGCGAACGCCCGGCGCCGACGGGGCCGCGCAGGACGACGTCGCCGCGGACAACCTTGCCCACGCCGCGAGGGCGGCCGCAACGATCGATGCGACGGTGGTCGTCGAACCGCTCAGCGCCGTTGCAGACTTCCCGCTCCGGACCGCCGCAGACGTCGTGGCCGTGCTCGACCGGGTGGGCGAACCCAACGTCGGTCTGCTCGCGGACCTGTACCACCTGTCGGTCAACGGAGACGACGTCCACCGTGTGATCCACCGGCACGCAGACCGCATCGGGCACGTGCAACTCGCCGACGCTCCTGGGCGCATCGAACCCGGGCGCGGGACACTGCCGATCGGGGACTATCTCCACGAGCTCATCGCGGCCGGGTACGGCGGGCGGATCGGCCTCGAATACGTGCCCGAGGTGGCCACGAAGGACAGCCTGCGGTGGTGGGCCGGGCTGCGGTCCCGGAACGCGCAACCAACCTGACGGGTGATCAACCTGCGCGGGCGATGACCTGCGCGGCCTCGTACACATCGCTGGCCAACGCCGCGAGCTGGCCGGAGCGCCGCGCCTCGGGCCCGGTCACCGCGATCGTCTGCGTGATCGGTTTGTTGGGCAACACGATTGGGCTGGCCACGCCGAACATGCCGATCGCGGTGCCGCCGAGGTTGAGGGCGAAGCCCTGCTTCTTCACCTGGGCGAGTTCCTCCATGGCGTCGGTGCGCTCGTCACCCTCGACACCGATTCGCTTGAAGTAGTTCTCCAGCCGTTTGACGGGCATGGCAGCGAGCAGGCACTTTCCGCTGCTGCCCGGCCAGAGCTGCACGCGCGTGTTCAGGGGCACCGAGGCTCGCAGCGTGTGCGAGGACTCGACGGATTGGAGGTAGACGACCGAGTCGCCGGCGAGGATGCCGGCCATCGCCGTCTCGTTCCACTTGTCCCGCAGGACTGTCAGCTGCTCGGTGACGACGCGCTGGCGCCAGGCGTCGGTGTCGGTCGGCATGAGCAGGGGAATCGCCGGGCCAGTCAGGTAGCGGACATCGGTCTCCCGCAGATAGCCGAGCGCCACGAGGCCCTTGGCCAGGCCGTGCACCGATGATTTCGGTGCGTCGAGCGCATCCGCCATTTCTCCCAGCTTCAGCCCCCGCGGTTCGCTGGCGGCCACCGCCTCGATGATGCTCATCACCCGCGACACCGTTCGGTGTTCGGCCGCGACAGACGCGGTTACCTCACTGCGCATACCGTTCCCCTCTCCATGTCCGACAGGACTCGCACCTGCTCCCATTCGTGCTACAGCTGTTCGTATTTCGATCTGCGGGAGCGAGCGCCCCCGCACCGTCGTTCAGCGCCCGGTCCACTGCGGGTGTCGCTTCTCGGCGTGGGCCCGGCGGCCCTCTTTCACGTCCTCGGAACCGGCGTAGGCCTCGATCGCTTCATACTTGGTGGACAGCGCTACCTCGAGCGGATGGTTCGCACGAGAGAGAACGGCCTGCTTGGCGGCCTGCTGTGCGAGGGGAGAGGCCGCGGTCAGCCGCTCGACCCACGAGTCTCCGGCTTCCGCAAGAGCTTCACGCGGAACAACCTCGTTGACGAGCCCGAAATGAAGAGCACGCTCGGCCGGAAGTCGCTCGCCGGTCAGGATCATGGTCATCGCGACGCGGTGCGGGAGCTGACGGATCGCACGATGGACCACCCCGGCTTCGCCGATGATGCCGGCCCGCACCTCGGGCAGCCCGAACAGCGTGTCCTCGGCCGCGACGATGATGTCGGCGCACATGGCGAGCTCGAACCCGCCCCCGAGGACGTACCCGTGGACGAGGGCGACGAGAGGTTTGCTCAACTGCCGCAGCGGCCCCCCGATGCCGGTGAGGCCGCCACCGAGACCGACGCGCGCGGGCGCGATCTCGGTGCCGCCGCTGATGTCTCCGCCAGCGCAGAACGCACGATCACCGGTACCGGTGAGGACGACGGCCCAGATCCCTGGGTCGGTCTCGATCTCCTCCCACCGCTCGGCCAGCTGCTCATCGAGGGCGGCGTCGATGGCGTTCAGCTTGTGTGGGCGATTGAGGGTGAGATAGGCGACGTGGTTGTCGACGGAGTACAGCAACTCGTCGCTCATGGGATCGGGTCCTATTCGTCGGCGGTGTTCGGCGTCAGTCGAGTGCGGGGGCGTCGGTGGCGTTCTGCGTGAAGACCGGGGGACGCTTGTCCAGGAACGCGGCAACGCCTTCCTTGCCGTCGCCGATCGATGCGTGCCACATGGCCAGGCTGTCGCGCCGGTGGGCCTCGAGGGGATGATTCGAGCCCGCACCGGCATAGAGCAGCCGCCGAGCCATCGCCAGTGCTGCCGACGATCGGCCGTCGATGAACTTGTGCGCCAGAGTCTGCGCGGCCGGCAGCAGATCGTCGGGCTCGTGCACGGACCGCACCAGGCGGGTGGAGAGGAGATCCTCGCTGGTGAGGATGTCCGCGGCGAAGACCAACTCCAGTGCCGTCGACATCCCCACGATCCGTGGCAGGAAATAGGAGGACGCGGCTTCGGGGACGATGCCCAACCGCCCGAAGACCAACCCGAATCGCGCTGCGGTGGACGCGAGTCGAACGTCCATCGCCAGGGTCATCGTGGCACCGATGCCGACGGCTGCTCCGTTGATGGCGGCGATGACGGGCTTGTCGCAGGCGTGAATCGCCAAGGTCACCTTTCCGCCCGTGTCACGGACGCCGTCCTGGAACGGCGGCTCGGTCAGGTGCTCGCGCAACGCCTGCGGCGTGGGCGCCGCCGACTCGTCGAGGCCGAAGACGTTGCCGTCGGCCGTCAGATCCATGCCGGCGCAGAAGGCTCGACCCGCTCCGGTGACGACCACCGCGCGCACGGCGTTGTCTGTCCGGACCCGGAGGAACGCCTGCTCGAGTTCTGACGCCATCGTGAGGTTGAAGGCGTTCAACTGATCGGGACGGTTGAGGGTCAACGTCAGGACGCCGTCGTCAACGTCCCAGGTGAGGGTCTCGAAATCCATTACAGTCCTTCGAAATTCAGACGGAAGCAGTCGCGTCGGCGGCGGGCACGTAGGTCACGTCGTGGCGGTGGTAGTCGTCGAGGTTTGCGCCCTGAATACGCTCCCAGTACTCCAGGTTGGTGAACGGCATGATGAAGACGACGCGGCCCTTGGAGTTGCGGTAGTACGTGTTGAAGCCTTGGTGGCTCCACACCGTCCGGGCATGCAGTTCGTCCATGGTCGCGTTGTACTCGTCGTTGAGGGTTTCGTGCACCGAGATCGCGGTCGTCCCCTCATCGAACATCTTCCGCAGGAGCTCACGGACGTACCGCGCTTGGACCTCGGTGACGTACATGACACTCCCGCTGCCTGGGAACGACCCCGGTCCACCGAGCATGAAGAAGTTCGGGAAGTGGGGAACGGCGACACCGAGGTAGGCGTGCGGGTCGTCGGCACCCCAGACGTCGCGGAGCCGACGGCCTTCCTCCCCGTAGACGTCGACGGAGTCGAGGAAGTGATCGGCCTGGAACCCGGTCGCCCACACGATGACGTCCACGTCGCGGTGCGCACCGTCGCTGTCGATGATCCCCGTGGCGTCGACCTCGGTGACGCCGTTGGTCACCAGCTCGACGTTCTCGCGCTTGAGGGTGTCGTACCAGCCGTTGTCCAGCAGGATTCGCTTGCCGAAGGGCGGGTAGTCCGGCACCGCCTTCGTCACCAGGTCCGGGCGTCCTTCGAGCTTCTCCTCGATGTACCGGGTGAAGAAACGACGATGTCCCTCGTTGCGTTCGTTGACCGACCGGTCCAGATGCGGCCAGGTGGGATCGACGCGCAGGTGGTGGATGACGGTGTCGCCGAACTGCCAGAACTGTTCGAGCCATGCCCACGCGTGGAACAGGGGCGTGCTGGCCAGCAGGTTCCGCTGGCTCTCCTCGATTTCTTTGCGGAACAGGGGGAACGGTGCAACCCACTGCGGCGAGCGCTGGTAGATCGTCACCTGCGCGGCCTTCGTGGAGATGGCCGGCGCGATCTGCTGTGAGCTCGCGCCGGCGCCGACGATCGCGACGTGCTTGTCGCTGAGGTCGAGGTCGTCGGGCCAGTCGGTGGAGTGGAACTGCACACCGGTGAAGGTGTCCATGCCGGGCACAGTGGGGAGCTTGGGCTTGTTGAGGGCGCCGACGGTGCTGATCACGATGTTGGCGGTGTGGGTCCGTGTCTGACCGCCGGAGTTCTTCGTCGTGATCGTCCACAGGGCAGTGTCGTCGTCGTAGTCGAGCCGCACCACCTCGTTGTCGAAGAGGACGTGGTCGCGGACCTGCAGTCGGTCGAACACGTCGAGGAAGTAGGCGTGCAGCTCGTCGCGCAGCTCGAAATGCCGTGCCCAGTCCTGGTAGGCGAAGGAGAAGGTGTAGAGGTGGCTGGGGGTGTCCACGCCGGCACCGGGGTACTTGTTCACACTCCAGACGCCGCCCACGTCTTCGCTGCGCTCGAAGACGGTGTAGTCGTCCACGCCCATCGACTGCAGCATGTTCACGGCCGCCAGGCCGGCGAGGCCGAGGCCGATCACGGCGACGTGCAGGCCGGCGGGCACGGCCACCGGCGGCGCCGGAGGTGCCACTCGCTGGAAGTGCGATCGACGTTCGACCTCGGCGCCCAGCATCGGGCCGTACCGAGAGTCGATCTCCTCGCCGAGGAAGAAGGAAATCAGCTCGGCCATCTCGGCGCCGTCGACGTCGGTGACCACCGGCTGCTGGCCGGCCTGCAGTGCGGCAATCACCGGTATGGCGGCCTCGCGCACCTCTGCCTGCGCCTCGGGGGTCAGTCCGCCGTCGGTTCGTGGGTTCAGGCCACGGATCCGCGTCGGACGGAAGCGGTCGTCGAGCCATGCGCGGTCACCGGTGAATTGGTAGACGGTCATCAGCAGCGGGGGGATGTTGGCGTTCTGTACGGCCGCGCGAATCTCGGCGTCCGTGAGCGGTGTCTTCTTCTTGGTTGCGGACGAGTCGGTGTTGGTCATGTGTCCTCCCGGTGTCGTAGGCCGCGAGATGGCGGATCCGATCGCGCGCCAGCACAGCTACGTTCAGTATTATGAATAGCGGTTCGGGAATCAGGATATTTTGAGCCGTCGACGTGTGTCAACCCTCACGCCTTGGGGTCGCGGCCGTGTCCACCATTTGCGCTTGCAAAACAGGGTTACCCCTTGAATTTCACGGCCGATCTCGGCTATACATGGTTTCATATTACGAAGGCCCATTCAGAATAACGAACGAGGAAGTGGGGTAGCAAGATGTCCGACCGCACCGGAAGTGCGACCGCAACGGTCGACTCGGTTGCAACCATCACGTGGTTGGAAGGCGTCACCGTCAGCAGTCACGGGACTTCGGCGGCGCTGCGTGCCGTGGAGTCGACCTTGCAGCAGTTCGGCGCCACCCTGCGGGCCAACGACGGCGACGCACCGGCGCCCGAGGCCGCCGACATCGTCTTGGTCGACCGCGTGGAGTCCGTCCCAGACCTTCCCGGGCTTCCTGCGGGCCACGCCACCAGCTACCTCCAGCATGTCGCTGAAAAGAACCGATCGGTGTGGGTCACCATCAGCCCCTTCGGAATTCAGGGCGATCGCGGCGATGCGATCGGTTCGGAGCTGTCGGTCGAGGCGTCCGGAGGATTCCTGGCACACGCCCGCTTCGACGAGACCCTCCCTCCGACGGTCACTCCCGGTTTCCTGGGCCTTCGGATGGTCGGCATCGCCGCCGCAGTAGCGGCCCTGCACGGACTACACACCTTCCGCCGGACGGGCGAACCGGCCCACGTCGACGTCTCCGCCCAGGCGGTGCTCATCGCAACAGGGCTGGCACTGGAAATGGGCCACGTCCTCGCGGAATGCCCCGGCGGCGGAGGCAGCATCCGCTACGGCGCACCCACCGGTTTCTTCCAGTGCCGAGACGGCCACGTGTACGTGTGCGTGCTCGAACAGCACCAGTGGGAAGGGTTCCGGAAGGCGCTTGCCCCCCGATTGGACTCGATCGCCACCCTGGAAGAGGGACGCGACCGTCACGACGAAGTCAACGACGCGATGTCCGACTGGGTCCGCGACCAGAACGCGGCGGACGCCGAGAGCGCGCTCCAAGATGCAGGCGTCCCAGCAACTTCGGTCAACTCCGTCTCGACCTTCATCGAGCGCACCTTCGACAGCGGCCGGCCGTCGGGCTTCCGTCCGGGCGTGGCTCCGTCACTGCCCGCCGTGGTGACCGATGTGGCCGACAAGGCCCCCGACGCCCGTGCGTCGGGCGCTATCGACCTGCACGATCTCCGCGTGCTCGATGCCGGCAACGTGCTCGCCGTGCCGCTCGGCGCGGCATGGCTCGGAGCCATGGGAGCACAGGTGACCAAGATGGAGGACCCGCAGCGACTCGACGTGTATCGGCGCCGCGGCCCGTTCGCCCACGGTGAACCGGGCCTGAACCGCAGCGGCTACTTCAACCACATCAACTACAGCAAGACCGGCCTCGACATCACCGTGGACGAGCGGGGAAGCTCCCTCGGCCTCAGCGGCTACGACGTCGTCATCCAGAACGTGACCAAGCGTCGCGCGAGCCAAGTCGGGATCGACGCCGCATCGGTCACCGACCTGTCGACGCCGAAGCTGTCGCTGACCTCGAGCGGGTTCGGCCGCATCGGACCCTGGGCCGACTTCCGCGCCTACGGGCACAACGTCCACGCCTTCTCCGGCGTGACCGCATCGACCCGCAACCCGCTGGACAACATGGCCGACATGGGTGTGCCAGTCGCTGACGTCCTCACCAGTGTCGCCCTCAACGCCTGGGTCCTCGCATGGGCGCTGACACCCCATCGCGACGCGAGCACGGCGGTCGACATCTCGATGGCCGAACTGATGGCCGCCCAGCTCATCGACCTCGACGGCGTCGACGTGGGCGAGGCCTACAACGCACCGACGGTCGGCGGCGACATCTTCGTCCGCCTCGCGGGCGCGAACGATCTCGTCGCGGTCTCCCTACGCGACCAGAACGACATCGAAACCCTCCAAAACCTGCTGGGTGCAACGCTTCCCCCCATCACACGCCGCGGCCAGCTGGTCGACTTCCAGACCACCGCCGACCTGCACTCGGTCGCCGACCTCGACCAGCGACTGCGTTCGGCCGGCCTTCCGTCTGCACTGGTGCTGACCGCACGGGAGTTGTCGGTCGACCCGTTCTTGCGGACGACCGGACTGTTCCAAGCGGTCACCAGCCCGACCCTGGGGGACTACGAAGTCGTCGGCCTGCCGTGGTCGTTCGTCGACCGGAACCGGGAGCCGGTGTTCGCCGCACCGGAACGGCCATGAGCTACGGACACACAGCCAACCAGGAGGTTCACCCCGGATGATCCACACCCGCTTCACCCGCGAATTCGACATCGAGCACCCCATCGTCTGCGGCGGGATGACCGGGGTCGGGACCGCTGAACTCATCGCGGCCGTCGCGAACGCGGGAGCCCTCGGCTTCCTGTCCGCGCTCACCCAACCGACACCGGCCCAGCTCGACGACGAGATTCGGCGGACGAAGGCGCTGACCGACCGGCCCTTCGGAGTCAATCTCACGATTCTGCCGACCATTCGTCCAGTCCCCTACGACGAGTACCGGCAAGTCATCATCGACAACGGCATCCGGATCGTCGAAACCGCGGGCGCAAACCCGTCCGACCATCTCCCCGCGTTCAAGGACGCCGGGGTGAAGGTCATTCACAAGGCCGTCGCCGTGCGGCACTCGCTGTCGGCTCAACGGCTCGGCGTCGACGCGATTTCTGTCGACGGATTCGAATGTGCCGGCCATCCCGGTGAGGACGACATCCCGAGCCTCGTGCTCATTCCCGCGGTGGCGGCGAAGGTCGACCTTCCGATCATCGCCTCAGGCGGCTTCGCCACCGGTTCCGGACTCGCGGCCGCGCTCGCACTCGGCGCAGACGCCATCAACATGGGCACACGATTCGTCGCGACCACCGAGGCCGGCGTCCACATGAACGTCAAGAACCAGATCGTCCTCAACACCGAACGTGACACCAGGCTCGTGTTCCGCAAGTTCCGCAACACCGCCCGCGTTGCGCGCAACGCGGTATCCGAGCAGATCCGCGAGATCGAAGACCGTTCGGAGACAACGTTCGACGACATCGCCGAACTCGCATCAGGGGCGCGTGGTCGACAGGCGGTCCTGGCCGAGGGACGCATGGACGACGGGATGTGGTGGGCGGGCCAGTCGCAGGCACTCGTCACCGAGGTTCTCAGCTGCGCCGAGGTGGTCGACTCCATCATCAGCGAGGCCGAGGAGCTGCTCGGACGAACCCTGCCGGATCTGCTCAAGCCCTCCGACTCCCCAGTGTGGCAGTGACGGCACACACCGTGGACACACCTCAGGTCCGCCGGTGGTGCACACGACCACATTCACACGTGCGGCCTCGGCGGTCGCAGCAACATCACAAGGAGAACCAATCATGACCGTCCAAGTCGATCCGTCGGCGCGAACCGAAAGCAGCGCAACACCCTCGTTCTCGTCGATCCGCGTCGAGCACGAGGCCCCCATCTCGTGGATAGTCCTCAATCGTCCGGAGAAGGCCAACGCACTGTCCAACGAGCTTCTCGAGGAGTTCACGGCCGCACTGGAGTGGTTGAAGGACAACGGTGAGCCCGTGATCGCCATCCGCGGCGAAGGAAAAGGGTTCAGTGCCGGATACGACCTCGGCCAGGTCGCACCCGACGGCGATGTCGACACGGTCGCAGACCGCACACGCATGCGCCGAAACCTGGACCGCTACATCGCCATGTGGGACCACCCGAAGCCCATCATCGCCGCGGTCCACGGCTACTGCATCGCCGGCGCCACCCAGATCGTCACGATGACCGACATCACCGTCGTCGCCGAGGACGCCAAGCTGGGATTGGTCACCATCCCCGTCGGCGCCGGCTATGTCTCGCCGGTCTGGGCGACACTCGTCGGCCCCAAACGCGCCAAGGAACTCACCTTCGTCCCCGGCAACAGCGTCGACGGGCGCACCGCCGTCGAATGGGGGTGGGCGAATCACGCCGTGCCGGCAGAGCAGCTCCTGGACAAGGTGCGGTCGCTCGCCGAGCGGATCGCGCTGACACCGCCGGACCTGCTGGCCCTCAAGAAGGCGTCGATCACCACTGCGATGGACGCAATGGGATCGCGCCAAGCACTGGCCGCGCTGCCGGAATACGACGCGCTCGCACACACCACGGAGAGCGTGAAGGCGGTCAAGGCCCGCATTGCCCAAGAGGGCCTGAAGCCGGTCATCGAGTCCTACCGGGTGCCGCCCACGACCGACCTGTCCCGGTGATCCGCGGCCGCCGCCTGGGCGTATGGCGTCGGCCCGGTGTCCGGGAACCAGCACCGGGACACGAGCCAACAAGGCCGGGCGTCAGCCGGGCGCTGGGCGCGGTGCTGAGTGCGCTCGTGATCTTCGGTCCGATCTCGATGGATCTGTATCTGCCCGCGTTGCCAGCCCTCACCACGGACCTCGAGGCGCCGGCATCGCTCGGTCAGCTGACCCTGAGCGCGTGCCTGCTGGGGCTTGCGGGCGGCCAGCTGGTGGCCGGCCCGCTGTCGGACCGCCTCGGCCGCCGCACGCTGCTGCTGTGGGGAATCTGCGTGTACATCGTTTCATCGCTGGTGTGCGCAGCAGCGCCCACCATCGACGCGCTGATCGTCGCTCGCCTCGCCCAGGGCCTTGCGGGGTCGGTGGGCCTGGTGGTCGCGATGGCGGCAGGCCGGGACCTGTTCGAGGGGCCGGTGCTACTCGGGTACTACGGACGTCTCACCGTGATCTCCGGAACCGCTGCCATCGTCGGACCGGTCATCGGTGGGCAGCTGGCGAACTTCACCGACTGGCGCGGCATCTTCGTGTTCCTTGCCGGGCTAGGCCTGCTGATTCTCATCGCGGCATGGATCTGGGGTGAGGAGACGCTGCCCACCGACCGGCGACTGGCAACCGACAGCCGCCTGATCGACGGGTTCACGCTGCTTCGATCCGACCGCACCTTCGTGGCGATGGTTCTGGGCATCGGCTTCTCGACCTCGGCGATTTTCGCCTATCTGGGAGGCGCGACGTACGTGCTGCAAGGAACGTACGGCCTCTCCCCCCAGGGCTACTCCTATGCCTTCGCAGGCAACTCCCTGAGTTTCGTCCTGTGCGGAGTGCTGGCCAGCAAAGTTGCTCGCACACGGTCGCCCTTCGCCACCCTGCTCACCGGGCTGGTGATGTGCGTGTGCGGAGCATCGAGTGTCCTGGTGGTCGGGCTGCTGCATCTGCCACTTCCCGCCGTCCTGGCATCACTGGCCACCATGGTCGGGGGCGTTGCCGTCATCGCCCCACCCGCCACCACCCTCGCCCTCGAGCGGTATCCGGACATCGCCGGCACCGCCTCATCAATTCTGGGAACGTCGAAATTCCTATTCGGGGCAGTGACCGCACCGTTGATCGGTGTCGGCGGCGGAGTGAGCGCCGTGTCATTAGGGATCGTGACAACGGCGGCAATGGTCATGGCCGCGGCGTGCATCATCGCCGGCCGCCGACCGATGGATACGCTGTCGGCAAAGCACACTCGCCGCACCTCGACCACAGTTTGAACAACGCCACCACCCCCGGTGGACGAGCCAATCCGTTCACCGGCCACACATGACACGAAAGGGCTGATCAGGTGCTTCCGACATATTCGGTTCACGCTGTCAGGGTCGGGACGATTCACGCCGACCGGTGCGAGTCGGTCTACGGTGCCTCACCGGGAACGATGCTCGACCTGCCGGTATACATCGCCGCCATCGAGGGAAACGGGCACAAAGTGCTGGTCGACACCGGCCTCTCCGACCCGGCGAAATGGTCGGTCGGGAACCGCCACATCCAACCCGCCGAAGAGCGGATCGACGCCGCCCTCGCCGAGCTCGGCTGGCGCACCTCCGACGTCGATCTGGTCATCAACACCCACATGCACTACGACCACAGCGGCAACAATCTGGCGTTCCCCCACGCGCAGTTCTACATCTCGCGTGCCGAGTGGGAGTTCGGTGCTCACCCTAGCAACGCGCAGGCCTGGACATACGACCTGGACTGGACCGGGCCCGAGCTCACCTACATGAACTACACGCTGATCGACACCGACGACTACGACGTCCTTCGGGGACTGCGGATCATCCAAACTCCGGGTCACACCCCAGGACATCAATCCGTGCTGGTCAACACCGCGGAGGGAATCCTCTGCGTAACCGGCGACGCCGCGAACCTTCTCGACAACTTCGCAATTCCCATGCACGTCGCCAACTTCGTGTCACCTCGCGACGCGCTGGCGTCGCTGGAGAAGATCCGCAGTCGCGCCGACCGCGTCCTCGTGAACCACGAGCCAAGCATCCAGAACTTCCAGAACTCCGGCTTCCCCGTCTGCCCGGAGCCGGGTAGTCGCACGGCATGAAGCCAGAACGTTCGTCGACGAGAATGACTCTCCGCGCGACCTGAGGGGCGGACCCGGGCCGACGGCCAGCGATGTCCAGCTGACCGATGGTCACAGCGGGGACATAGCGGCAGCGCCGACCGAAATATACAGGTGGCTCCGGAGCCGTGACCCCGGCAGCCGGACATTCGATGTGCTTCCAACACAACGATGATGAGCTGCACGCCGGACCACCCGGTTCCAGAGCATCTCCGGCGACGTGGACAGTGCACCCTTGATGGCAGCCCATTCCCACTCGTGGTCGGAGCCGTTTCCGGAACTCGTGTCCCCACCCGAGGGCGAGTTCGGTTCGAGGGCCCCGAGTCCGGGCCGCCACCGCAACGCCGCACTGACCTCGGCTCGCGCACATCGCGGCCGGATCCGCGTGGCCCCTACACCGATACCTTTCCCGCCTGTACCGGCCGAACCGGTCACCCGACATCGGGGCCGCCCACGATCTGTGGCGAGCTCGCCGGACACACCCCGGCAGCAGAAGACTCACAAGCTTGCGGCACCACCACGCCACTGGTTACACGCTAATTCCCATCACCCGAGGAGCCTTCCGTGACTTTGACACCCGACATCACCACACCACCCAAACTCGAGTTGACCGACGACGAGATCTTCTCTGGCCACATCGGCGGCAAACTCTCGGTCGAGACGACGGCCCCTCTCGACAGTCAGCGTGCCCTTTCGATCGCGTACACACCCGGTGTGGCGCAGGTCAGCCGCGCCATCCACGCGGACGAGACACTCGCGGACCGCTACACCTGGACCAGCCGCCTCGTGGTCGTCGTCTCCGACGGCTCCGCGGTCCTCGGGCTCGGCGACATCGGTGCCCGCGCGTCACTGCCGGTGATGGAGGGCAAGTCCGCGCTGTTCAAGAATTTCGCGGGCCTGAACTCGATCCCGCTGGTTCTGGGCACCAAGGACCCGGACGAGATCGTCGAGACATTGGTGCGGCTTCGTCCGAGCTTCGGTGCGGTGAACCTGGAGGACATCTCGGCGCCGCGCTGCTTCGAGATCGAACAGCGGCTCATCGAGGCGCTGGACTGCCCGGTCATGCACGACGATCAGCACGGCACCGCGATCGTGACGCTGGCCGCGCTCAAGGGTGCGGGGAAGGTCCAGGGGCGCGACATCTCCGCGCTGCGCGTGGTGATCGCCGGTGCCGGTGCCGCCGGGGTCGCGTGCGCGAACATCCTCCTCGCCGCGGGCATCGCGGACATCACCGTGCTCGATTCGAAGGGCATCGTCTCGACCGATCGTCAGGACCTCAACACGATCAAGGCGGACCTGGCGGCGCGCACCAACCCGGCCGGCCGCCGCGGCGGCATCGCCCAGGCCCTCGACGGCGCGGACGTGTTCGTCGGTGTCTCGGCGGGAACGGTGTCGGAGGAGATCATCGCGACGATGGCGGACGACGCGATCATCTTCGCGATGTCGAACCCCGATCCTGAGGTTCACCCCGATATCGCGCACAAGCACGCCGCGATCGTCGCAACGGGGCGGTCGGACTTCCCCAACCAGATCAACAACGTGCTCGCCTTCCCCGGTGTCTTCAAGGGTGCACTCGACGCCGGGGCGCGCCGGATCACCGAGGACATGAAACTCGCTGCCGCGGAGGCAATTCTGTCGGTCGTCGCGGACGAGCTCGCGCCGGACAAGATCGTGCCCAACCCCCTCGACCCGCGCGTGGCACCCGCAGTCGCCGAAGCCGTCGCAAAGGCTGCGCGCGCTGCGGATTCGCCGAAGTAGACAGCAGCCCGCTGGCGCCACGAACCCGCCCAGCCGTGCGGTCGAAGCGAAGTGCTTCCCGCGCGGCTGGGCGTTTCCATGTCCACAGAGAGACGGCTTCTCGCGCCGATGCAACCGGATCTCGCTAGGGCGGCACGCCAACGCCGCCTTCTTGCAGCGGCCGCTGCGTGCGCGCGAGCACCTGCCTATGCCCATCGTCGCAGCCGCGGTGCCTGTCTCCGGCCAACTCGTCGACCGCTGCTCGAGTTCGTGGTCAGCCGGCCGCCGGCCGGAACCGGCGGACGGATTGGATTGGGTCGAGCAGATCACCGAGCAGATCGACTGTCCGCCTTCGCACGACCACGCTGCGTACACCCTATTTGAACACGGCCGACGGGCAGCGGGGTAGAACCGTCGCCGCGGGCACATCTGCTGTAGCGAACTTCTTCGGGGTCGGAACTGATACTCAGTCCCGACCCCGAGGAGTTCTTCAGATGTTCGACCTCGGCGTCAGCGTCACGCCTGAGGACCAGTGGGCTCGTCTTACGCCACTGCCTCTTTCACGTCGACCTTCGGCACCTTGACGAACACAACCATCACCAAGGCCACGGCCAGCGCGACCAGGGGCACGATCAGGCCCACAGCGGTATTGCCCGGCTGCGCGAGCTTGCCGATGAGGAAGGGCCCGAGGAAACCGCCCGCTGATGCGAGGGCATTGATGACCGCGATTCCGACGACATTCTGCTCACGGGTCAACACCTCACTGGTCAGTGACCAGAACGCGGGGACATTGGAAATGATGCCGACCGCAAGCAGGACGAGTCCGAGGAGCCCGATCGCCGGCGTATCCCGGAAGGCCATGGTGAGGATGAGACCGACCACGGCGGTCCCCAACGCGAACATCACGACGAGCTTTCGGTTGCCGGATTTGTCGGAGTACCGCATGAGCAGCACGATCGCCACCATCGCGCACAGATAGGGGATTGACCCGTAGATGCCGATGTTGGTGGCCGAATAGCCCGGGTACAACTGGGAAACGATCTGCGGAAGGAAGAAGGTCATGCCGTAGGTCGCCACACCGCAAAGTGTGAACACCAGGCCCAAGTACAGAATCTTCGGCTCACGAAGAGCGCGGAGCTCTCCGCTGTGCTTGTCGGCCTCGGGCTTGGCGGCGTACTCATCGGAGATGGACTTCTCCAACCATTGACTCTCGGCAGGCGTCAGCCATTTCGCCTTGCTCGGCCGGTCGGCGAGCGTGAGCAAGATCCAAATCCCGAGAAGAACTGGAGGCAAGCCCTGGAGAATGAAGATCCACCGCCACGAACTGAGCCCGAACCAATCGGCGTGATCGAGGATCAGACCTCCGGTGAAGCTGCCGACGAGTAGGGCAGCCGGCATCGCCAACGCCATCGCGCCGATCGCCCGGCCGCGCTCATGGCTCATGAACCAGTAGGTGAGAAACAGGATGAGGCCCGGGAACAGGCCGGCTTCAGCGACACCGAGCAGGACCCGTGCAAAGTAGAGCTGTGTAACCGTGTGCACGAAGCCGGTGGCGACAGTGACCAAGCCCCAGGTGATCGCGATGCGCGCGAGCCAGCGTCGTGCACCAACTCGGGCAAGGATCATGTTGCTGGGCACTTCGAGCAGCACGTAGGCGATGAAGAAGATCGCGGCGATGCTGCCGTACGTCGCCACATCGATGCCGAGCTCCCCGCCCATCGTCAGTTGCGCGTAGCTGATCGTCGATCGATCCATGTAATTGAATCCGTAAAGCAGGAAAGCGATGGGCAAGATGGCCCGTTTCACCTTCCTGATGACGGCAGGGCCGTCGACCGATGAGGCGGCCTTATTCCTAGCCACGCTACCTCCATCGAGCGAGACCGATTGGAGCGCCGGATCCACCACGGCGCACCTCCTTCTGTCGTGCCAGCAAGTATAGAACGGAAGCATTCGAAATGTCGAACACGTATTCAGACAGCAGAACGCTATCTCCCGCCCCGTTCAAGTGTCAAGGGTCACAGGCGATGCCGGATGGTGTGCGACGTCGCCGACGCTTTTCGTACGTGACCGTCGGTTTCCAGGGGTCGCATCGGCTTCCACGCATGCCCCGGCGTCGGTCGCTCGGGGCATGCGGCCGGTCATGGCGATCGCGCTTGCCGCGCGCATGCTTGGTCGCGGGGTTGTGCTGCGCTGGGCGGTGAACTTGATGTCACGAGAAGTGAAGTGGTGTCTTGAACTGGGGATATTCAGTTCGACTCCCGGGGTGTGCCACCGGTGGGACGGCTTGGTCGAGTGCCCGGGTTGATGCCCTTTGGCTGACGTTTCGGGAGTGTTGGCGGCGGGCGATGGCGTCGTGGGGCGGATCTGTCGCCCTGGTCGCAGCTCCTCGGCCACGGGGGCGATCCGGGAGGAAATCCTGGTCCCCTCCCCGTCATCGTGGCGCGCTCGGTTCGGGGCGCTTCGTACTCCGCTTCGACGCCTTCGGTCAGTCGGCCGTCTCGCCGGACGCCTCGTCTCGACGTCAGCGGTTGTGCATGGGAATGCTGCGAGTGCCCACCGCTGAACTGCCTGGTAGTCGACGGTGCCGATCGCCGAGGGGTCTGGGCGTTCAATGAAGCCGGCGGGCTGGGGGCGTCGGCGAGCCGGCACTTCTCGGCATGAACCATCCGGTGTCGTGGTGATCCCGATGTGTCCGCACCGGTGGTGGGTCGCGATAACGCTGCACCGGCGTCGTGCGGAGGCGGCCCAGGCGCCGGCATACTGGCTTTCATCGACTTCAAAGAATCTCTGCCACAACGTCTTACTCATATTTGGCCAAGCAAGGCGTGGTTCCGCTACTGCGCGGAGGTGTGACAGTTGACACGTGCGCGAAACGTGCCTTAACCTTCATATTACAGAATGACGGTTCATTATTTCGAATAGCTTAGCTCTTCGGTTCTAATGCTCCCGCCCAAGCGAGCGCCCTCGTAGATGGACGCGCTCCGACAGTTATCGACATCGAAATGGGAGGATGACTTGCTGACAGATTGGTCGGAAATAGACGATGGATTGCTCAATCCAGAGTGGTACGCAGATGGGGAGCCGCAGGAGGCATTCCAACGGCTGCGTACAGAAGATCCCGTACATCTGGCGAAGCCGTCGAATTATGGCAAACCGTTCTGGGTGGTGAGCCGCTACCAGGACGTTGTCGCGGTCCTATCCGACCCGGCCAACTTCAGCAGCTACCGGGACACGCGGCCTCCACGTTCTTCACGACGGTTGACAACGTCCGAACTGCATTCATCCGGCACCGACGCCAACCTGAACCACATGGACCCGCCGTTCCACACGTTGTATCGGCGATCGGTGGAGGAGTACTTCAGTTTCGCTTCGGTCGAACGAATGCGCGCGACCGTCGAGGGCGTCGTGGACGACCTCATTGCCGAGCTTGCTCCTCGTGGCCGCACCGACTTCGTCGGTGAACTCGCCGCCGACCTTCCGATGCACGTGATCATGCGGTTCCTGGGTGTGCCGCGTGAGGATTGGGAGTGGCTCCGCGATCGTGTGTGGCAATCCTTCGCGCCATCAGATCCGCGCTATTTGGTCCCGGGGCAATCGCCCGAGAAGACGATGGCCGACGCCGAAGAGGCGATTTCGGAATACACGGCCAAGCTCGCCAAAGAGAAGCGTGCACATCCCGGCGACGACTTCGCAAGCATCCTGACAAAGACCGTCGTCGACGAGGTGGTCCTTGATGAGCACGAAGTGGCTGCGTGGTTGTCGCTGCTGATCGCCGCCAGCCTCGAGACGACACGGAACACGGCATCCGTCGGTCTGTGGCTGTTCTTCCGAAACCCGGACCAGCGCGAGTTGCTCGCGCAGAATCCGGCACTCATCGAGCAGGCAGTCGATGAAGTCCTCCGCTGGGCCGCACCCGTGCGATCACGCCTGCGGGTCGCACGTTTCGACACCACGATCGGCGGCAAGTCGATCAAGGCCGGCGACTGGGTAGTGCCGTTCCTGACCTCCGCGAATCGCGATGAATCTGTCTTCGAGGATCCGCATGCCTTCAACATTCTGCGTGAACGTAAGGAGCACACGTCGCTCGGCGAGGGCATTCACAAATGCCTCGCGCTGCACCTGGTCAGGCTCGAGCTCATGGTCTTGTTCTCGAAGTTCTTCGAGGCTTTCCCCGACTTCCATTTGCCTCACGCCGACAAGCCGGCCTGGATCGTGGACCACGTCTTGAACGGCTTCTCCACCCTGGAGGTCGAGTTCGAGGCACCACAAGGGGCGACGACGTCGATCACCCGCGGTGCGGGTGTGGCGCTCTGACCCTGCCACGGGTGGATGCTCGGCAATAGGCCAGGAGGGGTCGGTCGCGAAACTCCGGACACCGGTCGTCGTCGCGAGCCGTAAGCGGTGTTCCGGGATCTTGCGCCCGCCCCCTCCCGTGACCTCCGGTGGGGGCGACCAGCGGTTCGCCCACCGATCTGGGGAGAGGATCAATCCCAGCCGAGCTCCATCATCGGGCGACGCAGAAATCGGCCGCGACCGGAGCAGAGATCGACCCGCCCCCAGGGCGGGTCTGCTGGGCATCGGTGGCCGCGAGTCGGCGAACGCGCGCTCCTACTCGCGCGCGTGTTCCACGACCCAGGCTGCGATCTGCGTCCGGGACGTGAAGCCCAGCTTTCCCAAAATGTGCTCCACATGTCCTTGCGCTGTCCGCGGCGAGATCACCAGGCGGCTGGCGATAGCCGGGTTGGTCAGCCCCTCAGCGATCAATTCGGCGACTTGGCGCTCCCTCTTGGTCAGGTGTGGCGATGTGTCGCTGACCGGCATGGTGGTGCTCGGCGTTTGCTCATGGAGGGCGTAGGCGATCGCCGCATCGAAGCCCAGCCTTCGGCCCCTGCTGCGGGCCGCCGCGAAGGCCTTGTCGCCGAGCTTCTGCGATATCTTCTGTTCGTACTCCTCTTGGTAGACAAGTAAATTGGAATGAATCACGGCCGGGGCTCCCATCGATCGGGCCAGCTCTTCTGCTGCTCCGAGCAACACCGCAGCCCTCGACTCGTCGTGCCGTTCGCAGGTGATCCAGGCCAGCGTTTCCAGACACGAGGCGGCGACGCGGGGGCTGTGAACTTGCCGAGTCAGCTCCAGCGATTGTTCGAGCAGCCGTATCGCACGGTCGGTTTCGCCCCGCCGCCACAGGACGACGGCCAACGCCCACAGCGAGTATGACCGGTACATCCTCTCGCCGTGCTCTTCGGTGACCGCGAGAACATGCTCGTAGCACTCGATGGATTGCTGTATCAATCCGCACAGTCCATACGCCAAACCCAGCCCGTACCCGACGCTGATTTCGTGCGCGCGTCTGCCTCGATTGCGGAACTCCGCCTGCGCGGTCTCGAGGAGCGGATAAGAGCGCGCGGGGTCACCGCTGTAGAGGGCCAGCATGCCCTCAGCCCCCTCGACGAGGGCGTGCATCATGAGATCATCCGTCTGCTCGGTGGCCGCACGTCCCTTCTCCACGAGAACGGCGCCGGCCTGAAGATCGCCCTGCACGTTTGCCATCACACTGGCGCAGTACAGCGCTTCGACCCATTCGACGGCAGGTGGGCCGCTCTGACGGGCAATCAGGTTGGTGAGCCAGCGCCGGGTCTCGTTGTAGAGGCCCTGCGATCCCCAGAACCAATAGAGCGCCGTGGCCATACGAAGGCCGACGGGCACGTCGTCAGTGACGCAGAATTCGAGAGCCTCCCGCAGGTTCGATTGTTCTCGTTTCAGACGGCTGATCCACTCGAGTTGGCGGGCGCTGATCCACTCCGCCTCCGATTCGACCGCCAACGCCTCGTACCAATCCCGGTGCCGACGACGCAACACGGTCCGCTCACCGGTCTGCTCGAGTTGCTCATAGCCGTACTCACGGAGCGTCTCGAGCATCCGGAACCGCACCACCGATCCGGACTCCTCCCGGATCAGGATCGACTTCTCGACCAGGGAGGTCAGCGTATCGAGCAACTCGTCCTGGACCAGCCCCTCGCCGCACACCTGCTCCGCGGCATCGAGTTCGAAGCTTCCCGCGAAGACCGCCAGCCGCCCCCACACCAGTTGTTCTCCAGCGGTGCACAGCTCGAAGCTCCAGTCGATGCACAACCGCAGTGTCTGTTGCCGCGTCGGCGCACCGCGGCTGCCTCGGTTCAGCAGGGTGAAGCGGTGGGTCAGCCGCTCGAGGATCTGCTCGGGTGACATCGCCCGCAACCGGGCAGCGGCCAGCTCGATCGGCAGCGGCAATCCGTCGAGGCGGTGGCAGATCCCCGCCACAGTTGCCGCGTTGTCCTCGGTGAGAGAAAAGCCTGGAACCGCGGCAGCGCCACGTTCGACGAACAAACCCACTGCATCGTATTTCGGCATCTCGCGCAGCGTGAGCTCCCGCTGAAGATCCGGGACATTCAGCGGCGGGACCCGCAGCACCGCTTCGCCGCCGATGTCGAGCGGTTCACGGCTGGTGGCCAGGATCCGCAACCGCGGGCAGGTGTGTAGCAGAGGCCCGGCCAGTTCGGCGACTGCGTCCACCATGTGCTCGCAGTTGTCCAGTACCAGCAGAAGTTCCCGTGGCGCCAGATGTTCGATCAGGACATCCTGCAGCGGCCTCGCCGACTGGTCCCGCAGGCCCACGGCCGTGGCCACCGAATCGACCAATGCCGACTCATCACGCAGTTCACCCAGCTCGACCAGGCGCACACCGTCGGAGTAGTCGCGGTGAACGCTCGCCGCGACCTGTATCGCCAGCCGTGTCTTGCCGACACCTCCGATCCCCGTCAATGTCACGAGCCGAGACCGCGCGAGCAAGTTCTTCGCCTCGGCGAGTTCGCGACGTCGGCCGACGAAACTGGTCAACTCCAGCGGAAGACTGCCCGTGGCACCCCCATGGGAGGAATGCGTGGACCGCCGCTGCTCCCGCGACACCGGTCCTCGGTCAGTGACCACACCACCGGGCTCTACGCGGAGGGCCATCTCGTCGACCGCGAAGCCGTGGTGTTGCTGAAGTCGTCGCAATTCCTCCCCGAACTCGGCCGCCGTGGCCGGGCGTTGAATGGGGGTACGGGACATTGCGCGTTCGATCGCCGCGGACACATCCTCCGCGATACCCTGCTCGCGCAGGTCGGGGACCGGCTGTGTGGTGATCCGCAGAAACTGCGCCACCACCTGCTCCCCGCTGCGACGCTCGAAGGCGGCATGACCGGTGAGGGCACTGAACAGGGTGGCACCGAGACCGTAAACATCCGCGGCAGGACTGGGCGGATCACCGCTCAGCACCTCCGGTGCGGTGTAGGCGGGCGACCCGGTAATGGCCCCGGTTGCGGTCTCGAAGCCTCCGGAGATGTGCGCGATACCGAAGTCGGCCAGCTCGGGCTCGCCGTACTCGGTGAGCAGGATGTTCGCGGGTTTGACGTCGCGGTGCAGGATGCCGAGCCGGTGCGCTGTCTCCACGGCGCCGGCCATCTTCACCCCAAGACGTAGCGCATCGCTCAACGGCAGCGGACCGTTGTGGCGGATCCGAGCGTCGAGAGAATCTTGTGGGTGATACGGCATGACGATGTAGGGGAGTCCACTGTCGGTGACACCGACCTGCAGAACGTTGACGATGTTCGGGTGCCCGGTCAGCCTGCCCATCGCGCGCTGCTCCCGGAAGAATCTGGCGCGGTTCTCCTCATCCAGTTCGACGGTAAGTACCTTCACCGCCACCGTGCGATCCAGGCCCTGCTGGGTGCAGCGGTAGACCACGCCGAAACCGCCACGCCCGATCTCGGAAGCATCACTGAATCCGACGTCTCCCAACTCCGTGGCTGGGGAAAGCGGATACCGCCGAGTATCGAGCGGATCACCTGCATCCATCGGACGGTCTACTCACTCCGTCGGCTCATCGACCATTTGCGCTGGTTCCGACGGCGCGACCAGCGCAGACACTACCCAGCATCGCCGCATGGCGTCGGTTCAAGGATATCGCTGACGGGGATATGAACCTGGGATGTTACCCACATTCACAACCAGTAGAACGATGTTCGTGGACTCCTTCACTATGGGCACGGCCAGTTCTGCACCAATCCCGACACCGTGTCCTGCTCGCCCGTCACGGCCTCGAGAATGTCCTTCACCGAACGGAGCGGCGGAAAAACACACGGCGCACTCCTTTGGACTCCATAACCCCGGCGTCGACGATCGGCTATAGGAGATCGGCGAGCTGCTTCACGTCGGTGTATCCGACGATAATCGACAACGGGCCGGACGCTCGGTGAGCACGTTGTCCGAGAGCTCGACGAAGGCGGGGAAATCGATGGTCAAGAGCGCGGGCTGTTGGCATCCATCGACCCTTGTGGGTTCGATGCATATCCGGACGCCGATCCAGTCCGCTGGTCGTCCCCCGCCCTCGCAGTCGCAACGGCTACGCCGGGTGAATGTCACCGGACACAATGCCGCGGGTGTGACGAGATAGCGGCGTCCACCGGGGTAAGTATGCGCCGGGTGGTGCTATCGGCGCAGGCAAGCCGCTCGACGTCGTTCCGTATCGCGACCCTCCTCATCGCTGTCGCGGTGGTGGTCGTCGTTGGTGGGTGAGGCCGTCCTCGCGCAATTTCTGCAGGGCTCGGTGCTGGTCGAGCAGCACCTCGGCGGATGTGCGTCCGAGGGAGGTCGCGGTGTCGTCGACGCTCAGTCCCACCACGAGTCGCAGGATCAGGACCGCGCGTTCGGGGCCGGGTAAGGCCGCGAGCGGTCCAGGTTGCGGAACTGCGCGCAGCGCCGTCGAAGACGCCGCTCTTGCCATGGAATCAGCTGTGGTGCTGTCGAGTTCGGCTCGGCAACGTCGGACCGCGATCGGCCAGATGACGTCGAGCAGGTGCCTGGTCACGTCCCGATCTCCGGCGGCGGCCGTGTCGGCCAGGGTGTCGAGCGCGCCGAAGGGGTTGGTGGTGGGCGGCATCATCGATCCTTTCGGGTGCGACCTCTGTTCGGGGAGTGTGCAATTCCAGTGCAGGCCCGTATCCTGGTGGCCGGCTGGGATCAACCTGCGAATCTCCTGGCAGCATTGAACTTGCGCGAATAATGCAGTGGCGCAATGTCTATCTCCCGGCAATGGCCAGGTAAAGGGTTCGACCCGACAGACCGGCCGGTACGGGCGATAGTCCCGCGCTTCCTGAGTGTTCGCTGAGGATTCGAGATGAATGGTTCTGCGCCGGAGTATGTTCGAGAAGTGCCCCGCTTCGACCAGTGCTGGGAGCACCCCTATGTCACGCCGAGGTGATGTGGCACAGCGGCAGCAACCTCGAGAGGTGGTCATGAACATCGTCAAGAATGTCATCGTTGTCGGATCCGTCGCGGCGGGCTTCGCCCTGGTCGGTCCGGGAATGTCGCTCGCGGCGGCGATGCCCGCGCAGACGGTCGTCAATCAGCCGTCGGCGCCGTCCTCCACGCCGCCCAAGGAACCTACCTGTGGTCCGTTCCAGGACGCCCCGCACTGGGATTTCGACGCGCCGAGCAATCCCCTCGGGGACTGGTGCACGCAGTGGCAAGGGCAGCCGCGGGACACCACCAAGGATGGTGGCGGGGGCACCGTCTTCATGAAATGACCTTTCACCCGGCATGGGTGACGGCCTGGCGGACGCCGCGGGGCATGGTGTTCGGATGGGTACTTCGTTCGACGACGTCGCCAGAGCATTAACCCCCGCGCACGCCGGGCTGGCCCGGTCCGCGGGGGTTCCTGCCGCACTGGCGGGCGAAAGCTATGTGAAGGCGCTCGCCCGCGTCGTCGATTACTGGGATACCCGGCAGTGGACACGTTCGGCCGCACGTCCATGTGGAACCTCATGGACGGCAAAGCCGGCCTGCAACTCGGCATCCTGCCCAGCGTACCGAAGAACCGCACCGGTGGGCCGGCCGATCACGTGAGTCCTGCGCAGCGGTGAGTGGTCTCACCGAACAACGACACGATCTACGGCGTCGGGTTCGCCGATCTGACCCGGGACGCCGTGGTCGTCCAGACACCCACCGACGTTCCCGCCGGCCACTACTGGACCGTCCAGATCACCGACGTGCTCACCAACGTCGTGCACCAACTGGGTTCGGCCGCAGGCACACCCGGCGGCAATTTCCTGCTCGTCGGAGCCACCTGGGAGGGGAACGAGCCCGCCGAGTTCGTCGGCGTCCTGCGGATGCCGACCTATACGGCCGCGGTGATTCCGCGCAGCGTCGCCGCGCACTCGGAGGAATCCAAGCAGAGTGACTCCGACACCGAGATGGCTGCTCGAGCGCGCACACTGGTCGCGTTGCACCGCTCCGACGAGTCGTACCGCGCGCTCCTCCACGGCCGCGAGCAGTACACGATGACGTTCGCCGAGAACGCCCTGCCGCCGGTCGACCGAAGCCGTGGCGGGTTCTGGTCGTTGACCGTCTACGACGAGGACGCTTTCGTGCTCGCCGGTGCCCCCGGTGGTCGTCTCAATCTCGGCACCGTCGACCTCGACGCCGGCAATCTCGTGTTTCGCGACGGGACACTCACGTTGCACCTGTCGCACGAAGAGCCCAGTGACCTTGCTGCACGGTCGAATTGGATACCCGCGCCCGACGGTGAGTTCTGTCTGATCATCCGTGCATACGTCCCCGACCGGACGATCCTCGACGACTCCTACCGGTTCCCGGACGTCATCCGAGAACAGTAGGTGGGTTCGGGTTCACCCGTGTCGGGTGAGGTGTGTGAGCGCGCGAGTGCCGAGGCTGTCAGCAGGAGTGCAGGCGAGGAGAGGCGCATCATGGTCAAGCCATTTCGCGGTGTTGTCAACGTCGATGTCCGGGATTCGGTTCCGGATTGGACGCCGTTCGAGCCGCCTCGGGCCCCTGACGGAGCGCCGAACGTGCTCTACATTGTGCTCGACGACGTCGGATTCTCGGCAATGGGCTGTTACGGCGGGCCGATCGAGACGCCGAACATCGATCGGATCGCCGCGAAGGGGGTTCGGTACACGCAGTGGCACACCACGGCGCTGTGCTCGCCCACGCGGTCCTGTTTGCTGACCGGGCGAAACCACACGCGTAACAGTATGGCCTGCATCACGGAGGCGTCGATCGGATTCCCCAATGCGAGTGGCACGATCCCGCCGGAGAACGGCATGCTCTCGGAGATCCTCGGCGAGCGGGGTTGGAACACATACATGGTGGGCAAATGGCACCTGTGCCCGACGGACGAGATGAACCTGGCGGCGACTCGCCGAAACTGGCCGAGCGGGCGTGGTTTCGAGCGTTGGTACGGGTTCCTCGGTGCGGAAACGAACCAGTGGTATCCGGATCTGGTCTACGACAACCACCCGGTCGACCAGCCCCGTTCGCCGGAGGACGGGTACCACCTCACCGACGACATCACCGACAAGGCACTCGAGTTCATCAAGGACGCCAAGGTGATCGCGCCGGAGAAGCCGTTCTTCCTCTATTACGCGCCCGGTGCGTGTCATGCTCCGCATCACGCCCCGGAGGAGTGGATCGCGAAGTTCGAGGGCAAGTTCGACATGGGCTACGACGCGGTCCGTGAGCAGACCCTTGCCCGGCAGAAGGAGATGGGCATCGTCGCGGCGGACACCGAGCTGCCCCCGATCAATCCGATCGGCACCCCCGACACCCGGTCGGGACCCGAGGGGCAGCCGTTCCCGGAACTCGACTACACCCGTCCGTGGGACACGCTGGGCGACGACGAGAAGCGGCTGTTCGCGCGGATGGCCGAGGTCTACGCGGGTTTCCTGGCCCACGCCGATCATCACATCGGGCGGGTGCTCGACTATCTCGAGCAGAACGACGAGTTGGAGAACACCGTCATCGTGGTCGTCTCCGACAACGGCGCGAGTGGTGAGGGCGGCCCGAACGGCTCCGTCAACGAGATGAAGTTCGCCAACGGCATCCCGGACGACCTCGCGGAGAACCTCTCGAAACTCGACGATCTCGGCGGACCGAAGACGTACAACCACTACCCGAACGGTTGGGCGATGGCGTTCAACACCCCGTTCAAGATGTGGAAGCGTTACGAGTTCAACGGCGGCACCGCGGACCCGTGCATCATCTCGTGGCCTGCCGGGACGAAGGCGAGGGACGAGATCCGTGACCAGTACCATCACGCGATCGACATCGTGCCGACGCTGCTGGATCTCCTCGCGGTGGAACCACCGGAGACGATCAAGGGCCACACCCAGGCCCCGTTCGACGGCGTCAGCATGCGGGGCACGTTCGAGGACGAGTCCGCGCCCTCGGCGCGCCGGACCCAGTTCTACTCGATGCTCGGTTCGCGATCGATCTGGCACGAGGGTTGGAAGGCCGTCACGACGCACCCGACCATCGCCGGATGGGGCCACTTCAACGAGGACGAGTGGGAGCTCTACCACACCGATGTCGACCGGGCAGAGGTGAACAACCTGGCGTCGGAGCACCCGGACAAGCTGCGGGAATTGGTGAACATCTGGTTCGCCGAGGCCGGCGCGAACCTGGCGTTTCCCCTCGACGATCGATCGGGCGTCGAAATCATGGGCACGCCGCGCCCCCAACTGGCCGCGACCCGCGACCGGTACGTGTACTACCCGGACGTGGCCGCGGTGTCCGAATGGCAGGCGGTCAACACCCGCGGGCGGTCCTTCGTGATCGGGGCGCTCGTCGACATCCCCGAGCCGGGCGCCGAGGGCGTGCTCTTCGCGATCGGATCCCGCTTCGGCGGGCACGCACTGTATGTGAAGGACAACCGGCTGCACTACGTCAACAACTTCGTGGGCAGCGACGAACAGATGATCGTCGGCTCCGAAGACATCCCCACCGGCACCGACCTGATCCTGTCCGCGTCCTTCGACAAGGACGGGCAGCAACCTGCCGCCACCCTGGGAACACTGTCCCTCTTCCATGGGGACCGGAAGGTCGGAGAGGGCCGGATCAGAACCCAGATGGGGGCGTTCGCGATCGCCGGTGCGGGGCTGTACGTGGGCAGGCACCCAGGCGAGCCGATCACCGAGGACTACCCCGGCGAATCACCCCATCGTTTCACCGGCGGCACGATCAGCCGGGTCGCGATCGACGTCAGCGGCGAACCGTACCTGGACCTCGAACGGGAAGCCGCCCTGATGCTGATGCGGGAATAGAGGACTTGACCGCATTCATGCGAATTGCAGCACGATACGGCCGTCGACCGTGCCATGGCGCAACTCGTCGAAGACGTCGTTGATCTCGTCGAGTCTGCGGGTGTGCACGGTCGGATGAATCTTCCCGCGCGTATAGAAGTCGAGTGCCTCGCGCATGTCCTGCCGCGTGCCGACGATCGACCCCCGAATGGTCAGCCCCTTGAGGACGGTGTCGAAGATCGGAGCGGGAAAATCCCCGGGTGGCAGACCAATGAAAGTGATCGTCCCACCCCGCCGGGCCATTGCGATGGCTTGCCCGAACGCGGCAGGATGCACAGCCGTGACCAGCACGCCGTCGGTTCCGCCGGTTGCCGCTTGGATTCGAGCAGCCGGATCCTCCTTGGTCGCATTCACGAGGACTTCCGCGCCGAGGTTCCGGGCGAGTTCGAGCTTCGAATCCGACACGTCGACGGCGGCCACCCTGAACCCCATCGCCACCGCGTACTGGACGGCGACGTGACCGAGGCCACCGATTCCCGAGATCGTCACCCACTGACCCGGTTCGAGGTCGGTGACCTTCAGTGCCTTGTACACCGTCACGCCGGCGCAGAGTATCGGCGCCACCTCCACCGGGTCGGAACCGTCCGGAATGCGCGCCGCGAAGCGCGCGTCCACCAGCATGTATTCGGCGAAGGATCCGTTGATCGAGTATCCGCCATTGATCTGCTTCTCACACAAGGTTTCCCAACCCGTGCGGCAGTACCGGCAGTCCAGACAGGCGGACCACAGCCAGGCATTCCCGACCCGCTCGCCGATCTCGAGGTCGGCCACACCCTCGCCCAGTTCAACGACCGTCCCATAGCCCTCGTGGCCGGGGACGAACGGTGGGGCGGGCTTGACCGGCCAGTCTCCGTCCGCGGCGTGGAGGTCGGTGTGGCAAACGCCGGTCGTCTCGACCTTCACCAGCGCTTGATGGCGGCCCGGCGACGGAATCGGCACCTCTTCTATGGTCAGCGGCCGTCCGAATTCTTTGACGACCGCGGCCTTCATCGTGCTGGTCATGGGACCTCCTTGCGTCTGCGATGCACCCTACGAGCGGGGCGCCACTACGG
This sequence comes from Rhodococcus sp. NPDC057529, assembly GCF_042802055.1. Classification (NCBI taxonomy): domain Bacteria; kingdom Bacillati; phylum Actinomycetota; class Actinomycetes; order Mycobacteriales; family Nocardiaceae; genus Rhodococcus; species Rhodococcus sp. NPDC057529. The sequence continues at coordinate 127,824 of NZ_JBHVEY010000006.1, read as the reverse complement.
TGGGTCGGCTGCGCCGGATGCCACGCGGAATACGCGGTTCAGGCGCCGGATCTCAGGATTTGGACGCCTCGTCGATCTCCTTGCCGACCCGCTCGGTGTCCGCCTCGAGCTGCTTCTTTGTCACCTTGGATGCGCGTTCGAGCGCCTTCTCGACCCGCGCCTCGAGGTCCGTCGCCGCAACGACGATCAGTCCGCTGTCCCCGTCGTCGAGTAGCTCACCCACGTCCTTGAGGTCGGAGCGGCTCATCCCGGCGGCGACGTGCCCGCCGAGTGCCCCGAGACCGGCGCCGCCGGCACCGCCAAGCAACAACCCGGCACCGAGCCCGACGGCCGGAAACAGGGCAACCAGCGCACCTCCAACCAGGCCGATGCCGAGCCCACCCCACGCTCCCTGCCGGGTCGGCTGCTCATGTTTCTTGACGATCTTGACCTTGCCAGTTTCGGTCCGGGTGATGACGGCCGCATCGTAGGTATCGATCAGGTCCGCCTCGACGTAGAGATCGTGCACGGCGTCGTAGTCGGCGATCGCGGCGTCTTGCGAGTCATAGACCGCCGCCAACAGGGCGAATGTATCGAGGGCCATGATTTCCTCCGATGGGTTGGTTGAGGGTGGACCCGCTTCCAGCCTCGGCACCCGCGGTCCCGCTCGCATCGCCCAAAACGGGTGATCACCAGCGTGTCGTCGTCGCGCAGCGAGCGCTCACGATGTCTCCGCCACGCAAACGTCACCGCCGTTGCCCGTCGTCGGCGATATCCTGGGGAGGCGTCCTCGAGAGGTAAGTGGTGCTGAACCGGCGACATGGCTCGGATGAATCGACCTAGCAGTGGCCGATGACGATCCGTTCGAGACCCAACGCGATGTGGACCCGACGGCCACCGCGCAGTTGAGTGCGGACGGATTCGACGACGCCCGGGAGATCGGGCGCGGAGGCTTCGGCGTCGTCTACAGGTGCACGCAGGCCACGCTCGACCGGACCGTCGCCGTCAAGGTTCTGACCACGGATCTCGCGAAGGAGAGCCGGGAACGATTCTTCCGGGAGCAGCGAGCGATGGGGCGTCTGACCGGCCATCCGAACATCGTGACCGTGCTCGAAGTCGGCATCACGGGAAGCGGCGATCCGTTTCTCGTGATGCCGTATCACCCGCAGGGCTCCCTGGACACTCGGATCCGACGGCACGGCCCGCTGTCGGTGGACGAGGTGCTGCACCTCGGGGTCAAGCTCGCGGGTGCACTCGAGACCGCACACCGGCAGGGCATCGTCCACCGTGACGTGAAACCCGCAAACGTCCTCCTCACCGAATACGGCGAGCCGGCTCTCACGGACTTCGGGATCGCCCACATGTCCGGGGGCTTCGAAACGGCGACGGGCATCGTCACGGGTTCGCCCGCGTTCACCGCACCCGAGGTCCTCGGCGGCGCGTCCGCGAGTCCGGCGTCGGACATCTACGGGCTGGGTGCGACCCTGTTCTGTGCGATCACCGGGCATGCAGCGTTCGAGAGGCGCAGCGGCGAACAGCTGGTGGCCCAGTTCGTCCGCATCACCACCGAACCGACACCGGATCTTCGGGAGCAGGGGATCGCGGACGACGTCACCGCCGTGATCGAGGAGGCAATGGCCCGCCGACCCGAGGACCGGCCACCCTCTGCCGCCGCATTCGGTGAGAAGCTGCGCGACGTCCAGCTCCGCCGTGGCGTGCCCGCCGACGTCATGGCCCTGCACGCTTCGCCGACCACCGCCGCCCCGGACTCGGCGGACACTCCACGGCGAACACCGCCCGGCCCCTCCGCGCATCGCACGGGAAATCTCCCTCTGGAATTGACCAGTTTCGTCGGGCGCAGGCACGAACTCACCGAGGCGAAGAATCTTCTGGCAGCATCGCGGCTGCTGACGTTGACCGGAATAGGCGGAGTCGGGAAGACCCGTCTGGCGATACGCGTCGCCACGGCAATGCAGCGCGAATTCGCCGACGGGGCATGGCTCGTCGAACTCGGGGAGGTCCGTGACCCGTCTCTGGTGATCGACGTCGTCGCCACCACGCTCGGATTGCGTGACCAGACGGCCCGGTCTCTTCGTGACGTCCTGCTGGACTTCCTCTCCTCGCGAGAACTGCTGCTGATACTGGACAATTGCGAACAAGTGGTCGACGCCGTGGCGGACCTCGCGACGACACTGCTGCAGCGGAGCCCCCGCCTGCGTGTTCTCGCGACCAGCCGGGAGCCCCTGACGATCGGCGGTGAAGCGACCTTGCGCGTTCCGCCGCTGACGGTCCCCGACCCGGATCGCGAGCCGTCACTCCAGGGTCTTCCCCGCTACGACGCCGTGTCGCTGTTCACCGAACGCGCCACCGCCGCGGTACCGGCCTTCACCCTCACCGAGGCCAACAAGACCGTGGTGACCCGAATCTGCCGTCGACTGGACGGGTTGCCGCTGCCGATCGAGCTGGCGGCGGCGCGGTTGCGGGCGATGTCGCCCGAGCAGATCCTGCAACGCCTGAGCGACCGCTACGCGTTGCTGACGCGCGGAAGCCGCGGGGCGCCCTCACGCCAACAGACGCTGCGGTTGTGTCTCGATTGGAGCTACGAACTCTGCACCGCGCGAGAGCAACGCGCATGGGAACAGCTGTCGGTATTCGCGGGTAGCTTCGAACTGGATGCGGCAGAACAGGTATGCGGTGCAGACAGCGACGCACAGGACCTCCTGGACGCGGTGGCATCGCTCGTCGACAAGTCGATCCTGAACCGGGAGGACCAGGGCGTCACGGTGCGGTACCGGCTGCTCGAGACTGTCCGCGACTACGGCCGGGAAAAGGCTCAGCAGACCGGCGACTATACGAACCTGCGTCGACTGCACCGGGATTGGTACCGTGAATTGGCCCGCACCGCTCACGCCGAGTTCATCGGCCCCAGGCAGATCGAATGGCTCTCCCGGTTCAGTCGCGAACGGCCGAACTTGCGGGATGCCATGGAGTTCTGCCTGGCCGAGGGCGACGTCGAGGAAGGCTTGCAGATCGCGACTACGGTGTCCCTGCTCTGGAGTACCCGCGGTCTGCTCAGCGAGACACGGCGATGGCTCGACCGGTTCCTCTCGTCACCGAATCTGCCGCCGACGATCGCGACGGCCAAAGCGCTCTACGCCGACTGCCTTATCGCCGAACAGCAACGAGACCATCAGCGTGGTGCTGCCCTCGTAGAGCAGGCGCATGCCCTGGCCGCCCGCGTGCCCGATCCCGTGGTGCACGCCGTCGTCGACCACGTGGACGGCGTCTTCGGGATCTTCAACGGTGATCTCGTGCGCGCGTACTCCGGTTTCGAGGGGGCCGTGAGCGTGCTTCGAGAAGCGGGGCGCGAGTTGGTCATCCACGTCGAGGCGCTCACGTTGCTCGGTCTGACCTACGAGCTGCTCGACGACGATCCTCGCCGGGCGGTCGATTGCTACGAGGAAGCCCTCGCGATCACCGATCGTCACGGCGAATCCGTGTACCGGGCCTACGTCCTGTGGGTCATGGCGGTTGCGCAGTGGCGACAGGGCGAACGGCGTCGTGCAACCGAATTGCTCGAGGAGGGGTTGCGGCTCAGCCGACTCGTCGACGATCCGGTTGGTTGCGCGAACAGCCTCGAAGCCCTTGCCTGGGTCGCCGGCGGCAGTGATCCCGAGCGCGCCGGCATTCTGATGGGAGCCGCCGAAGCCATCGGTCACGCCGTGGGAAGCTCCTCGGTTTTCGTCCCCGACCTGGCCGTTCATCACGACGAGTGCGAACAGGTCGTCCGCGGAGCGCTCAGCGAGAGGGACTACGAGCAGGCGCAGCAACAAGGCCGGAACATGGATCTCGATTCGGCCGTCGCGTACGCACTCGGCGAACGGCTCCAGAAAGATTCCGGACCCTCCGGATCGGTGAAACTGACGAAACGTGAGCGGCAGGTCGCCGAGCTGATCGCCGAGGGGCTGACCAACAAGGCCATCGCCGCCCGGCTCGTGATCTCGGTACGCACCGCGCGGGGGCATGTCGAACACATACTCACCAAACTCGGATTCAACTCGCGAGCCCAGGTCGCGGCCTGGGTCGTGGAGGAGCGGCAATCCACCTGACCGCCGCCGGTCAGCGGTGGTTCACCAGCCGAATGGGTTACGGTCCGTGCCGGGCAGCCAGGTGCAGCCCGGTTCGGACCAACCACGCTTCTTGATCATCTTGCGGGCAGCGCGATGGTTGCGGCCGATCAAGCGGTCGAGGTAGAGATGCCCGGCCAGGTGATCCGTTTCGTGTTGCAGGCAGCGGGCGAGATAGCCGAGCCCTTCGAACGAGACGGGCTCGCCCGAGCTGTCGACGCCGGTCACCCGCGCCCACTCGGCCCGGCCGGTGGGATAGCGCTCACCGGGGACGGACAGGCATCCCTCGAGGTCGTCGGGATCGGGCATCGTCTCCGGCAGTGGAGCTGTCTCGAGCGTCGGGTTGACGACATGACCGCGGTGCCGACGCCCGTCATCGATGAGGTCGAACACGAAGATCGCTCTCGGATCGCCGACCTGGTTGGCTGCGAGACCTGCACCGTGGGCTGCCGTGTTGGTCTCGTGGAGGTCGTCGACGAAGGCGCGGAGTTCGTCGTCGAACACGGTTACCGGGACTGCCGGCGTGGTGAGTCTGGAATCGCCGGCGATGAGGATCGGTCGAATGGCCACACCGAGCAGAGTACTGAAGTCCCAGGCGGAGACGGGATCACCGGTTGCGTTCAGCGCGGCGGTCGGCGGTGTGCGGCGATTCCGCGCTGAAAGGCTTCTGCGACTTCGCGAGCGGCTCGCTCGCCTGATTCGATGGCCCCCTCGATGTATCCGGCGTGCTCGCTCGCCGTCTCGGTTCCGGCCCAGTGGATGTCGTCGATCGGATCCGAAGGCAACGGGAACATTCCCACCGTGCTGCCTGTGGACGGTAGCGCCGAATATCCCCCGCCGGCGTGTTCGTCGAGGTGCCACGACTTTTCGTGCCAGCTTGCCGGCTGCAGGATGCCGGGTGACCCGATCGCAGCGGCGAGGGGTTCCAGGATCGCCTGCCTGCGGCCGGCTTCGTCGAGTCGGTCGAGTTCGCGAGCTTTCCGACCGCCGACCAGCACACACAGGTGACCCGGACCGCCGGGTGGGGAGGTATCGAAGACCGCGAACCCGGGGCCGTCGAGAAACATGAATTCGGCATCTGTGGTGGCGAGCCAGAACGGACGCTCGTAGACCGCGACCGCTTTGTACGCCGATCCCATGTACATGTCTTGCTCGAGGCGCCGCCGACCTGCCGGAAGGGGCGGGTCGAAGGCGATCTCGGCCGACACCGGGGGTGGCGTCGACACGATCACCTTGGACGCTCGGATGAGAGCCGACTGCGTACGGAGGACGACGCCTGTGCCGTCTCGACTGATGGATGTCACCCGACTGTTCGTGAGGACCCGTGGTCCGAGTTCGGCGGCAATCTTGTCGGTCAGGGTTCCTGCACCCTCGACGATCAGACATTCCTGCGCGCCGCCGTTCGTCGACAACATCGTGGAGAGTCCGCCCTGGTAGTGAATCATTGCGGCCAGCGCATCCATCGAGAGGCGGTCGAGGTCTGCCGTCGTCGACACCTCGACGACCACTTCGAGGAGGCGGCGGGCTTTGGCCGTCGGCACCTTGCGAAGCCACTCCTGCACGGTCGTCGAGTTCCATCGCTTCGGCGCTCCCCGCCTCGCCCGGATTTCCCAGGCCAGCAGAACGGCAGCGGCCGTCAGCATCGACGGACTCACGGCCGAGATGGTGCGGGCGTCGCCGACGACGGTCGGCCGCTTCGGTGTGCGCATGGGGAACACGGTGGCCCCGAGTTCGGCGGCCAGCGCCGAGAACCGGTGGTGTCCGTGGCCGATCCACTGCCCACCCAGATCGAGCCGCGAGCCCAAAGCCGAGGTTTCAGCCATCATCCGGCCACCCGTTCGGTCCGCAGATTCGAGAACGAGCACGTCGATCCCTTGTCGATGCAGCGCTCTGGCGGCAATCAGACCCGACATTCCGGCGCCGACCACAGCGATGCTGGTGTCGAGAGTGGTTGCTTGCTTGTCGTTCGGGTTGCCCGTTCCCTGTTGCACCATTGGTCTCACTCCGGGATGTCGATGATCCAGTGCCTCGGCAATGGCCGATGAATTTCTAAGTCGGACAGCCGTACGAATCAAGATAGAGTGAGGTCCACCCGAACGCAACAGCGTCCCGGATCCGAACCTCAGGCGGTGTCGGCCTTCAGTGACTTCGTACGCGCGACCGGCTGGGGGTCGGCATAGAGAACGAGCATGTCCAGCGCGTGGTCGAGATCGCGTCGAGCGCGGTCGGGATCCGGCTTCGCGATGTATTGCAGGATCAGTCCGTCGACCTGGGCCAGCGCCATGCGGCCGAGGGTGTCGAAGCCGATGGCGCAGCGTTCCCCTGCCGCTTGCGCGGCCCGCTCGCAGAACTCGGTGACGAGCGCGCCGTAGCGCTCGTACTGCAGCTGGGCCAGCCCCCCGGCTGAATCGCTCCGAAGCGAATAGGTCATGAGTTCGTATTGCATGATCTGCAGACCGACCCTGGTCGTGACCAGTTTGTTCCAGAAATTGCCCACCCCGTGGCGCAGGGCGTGTTCCACGCCCTTGTCGGCATCGAGTTCGGCGCGGAGCGTCTCGGATATCTCACCGATGACGGTCGTGATGACTGCACGAAGTAGCTGGTCCTTGCTGGAGAAGACGTAGTGCAGCGTGCCGAGGGGGATGCCGGCCCGCCCGGCGACGGCGCGAAGGGTCGTTCCGGGGACGCCCCTGTCGCTGAACTCCCTGATCGCCGCCGCGATGATCTGTGCCTCGCGCTCCGACGCCTTGACGTAGGCCACCGCTTTCCTCCTCGATGTCACCCGCCGATCCGACACCACTCTTGCACACCGGGATGCTGTGATCTAGGTTACGGTCGGACAACCGACCGACTTTTGGAGGGATTGAGATGATGGATTGCGATGTTGTCGTGGTCGGCGCCGGGCTCGCCGGACTCACCGCGGCGAGGGCCGTGGCTGCCGCCGGACGCAGCGTGACGGTGGTGGAAGCACGCGACCGGGTGGCCGGGCGCAACCTCGGCGGACACCTGGCGGGCGGCGGCCCGGTGGAGATGGGTGGTCAGTGGATCGGCCGGACCCAGACCGAGGCGTTGACGTTGATCGGCGAACTCGGGCTCGAGACGTTCCCGACCTACGACGACGGCGACGCGGTCACCCTCTACAAGGGGAAGGTCACCAGGTACTCCGACGCGACGTTCGGTCTCTCCGATGGCGCAGCGGTGGAGGTCGGCCGGCTCCAGCAGGAACTCGAGGTGCTTGCCGACTCGGTGTCGCTGTCGTCGCCGTGGGCTTCGCCCGCCGCCTCCGAACTGGACCGTCAAACTTTGGACGAATGGCTGCGCACCCACACCGGCGACCCCGAGGCGCTGGCATTCTGGGCGGCGGTCGTGCCCGCCCTGTTCTCCGCCCAACCGGCCGAGATGTCCCTGCTCCACTTTCTCTTCTACATCAAGTCCGGCGGCATGATCGACATGCTCGTCGGCACCACGGGTGGTGCCCAGGAGCTGCGTGTCGTCGGTGGCACACATCAGATTTCGGAGCGGCTCGCCGCGGAGCTCGGGGACGAGGTGGTCCGACTGAACAGTCCGGTTCACACGATCGCCCACGACGACAGCGGGGTCCGCGTCGAGTTCGACGGCGGAACCGTCTCCGCTGCACAGGCAATCGTGGCGATCCCCCCGACGTTGGCCGGGCGTCTCCGATACCGGCCCGCGCTGCCCGGTTCCCGTGACGGCCTGACTCAGCAGATCCCGATGGGGTCGGTGATCAAGGTCCAGATCGCCTACCCGACGCCGTTCTGGCGGGAGGCGGGACTCAACGGGTTCGCCTTCAACCTGGACGACGAGCTGAGCGTCACCCTGGACAACTCGCCCGCCGACGGCTCGTGCGGGGTACTCGTCGGCTTCTTCGAGGGCGCCCACGCCCGCACCGCCGCGCTCCGGACGCCCGCCGAGCGCCGAGCCTCGGCCGTGGCGACGCTGACGAAGCTGTTCGGCCCTGCCGCCGGCGAACCCGTGGATTACCTGGAACAGGACTGGATGGCCGAGGAGTACACCCGCGGCTGCTACGGCGGCCGGCTCGGCGCGGGCGTGTGGACGCAGTACGGTGCGGCCCTGTCCGAACCCATCGGGCGCCTGCACTGGGCAGGCGCGGAAACCTCCGACACCTGGAACGGCTACATGGACGGGGCGATTCGGTCCGGCTACCGGGCCGCGGCCGAAGTACTGGCGCACCTGAACTCGTGAGGCCGGCCGGGATCGCCGGTCACGCCAGCGATGCCGCGATCGCCTCGGCGGCCGCGAAGCTTGCGTTGTCGAGTTCGGCGTCCACCGGCGTCGGGCACGACGACAGTTTCACCACCACGACGTCTCGGTCGAGGTCGACGTAGATGGATTGACCGTAGATCCCCAGGCACAGCAGCACTTGCCGATCGGCGTGCGGCACCCAGAACTGGTTGCGGTACATGCCACCAGGCAGTGGCGTCGCGGTGGGTGACTCGGCATACGCTGCACGGGAATCGGGCGCGCCGCGCAGGGCATCCTCGATCCAGGATTGCGGCACCACCTGGTCGGTGCCGTTCCGTCCGCCGCATCGAAGCATCTCGCCGAACCTCGCCACGTCGCGAAGTGTCGCGGCGAGCCCGCCGTCGGCGAACACCGCTCCCGCGCGGTCCACTCCGGCATCCATGTCGTCCGAGGCGATCCGGGACCAGATCAGACGCGACAGCAACGACGGCATGCGCTCACCGGCGGCGCGCTCGCAGGCCCATCCGAGGACGTCCGTCTCGCAGGACCGGTATTCGAACGGACCGCCGTGTGGTCGAGCTGCTTTCAGCATCGGAAGGAATTCGTACATCGACTGCGGCACCCCGTCGTCGACGCGCGGAACCCAGCCGACGGCCTGGTCGAGGAGGCGTACCTCGGCGCCCGGTTCGAGGTATTCCTCCGAGAATTGGATTCCCGACCGCATGTCGAGGATGTGCCGGACGGTGGCTCCGGCATAGCCCGAGTCGGCGAACTCCGGAATGTACTCGGTGAGTGGGGCGCCCGGATCCAGTGCGCCGGTCGCGAGCAGGTTGGCGGCCACGGTGCCGACGATCGACTTGCTCGTCGAGAACAGCACGTGGGTCCGGTCGGGTTCGAGGTCGCCGGGATACAACTCCGCGATCACCGTGCCGCGGTGTAGCACCATGAATCCGTCGGTGTAGGTGCGTGCGAGGACCGAACGCACGGTCTCGTTGCCGACGGGGAGATCGAGGTCGAGTGTGCCGCCCTCGGGTAGCCGCACCGGAGTGGGGCCTGCCGCGACCCGTGCCGTCGGCACCATCTGGCGCATCCGGCTGAAGGTGTACCTGTTGTGCGGAGGGCTCTGCCAATCCTCAAGTGTGACAAGTGGTACGGTTCCGATCGTCATTTCTGTCCTTCGCTGATCTGTGCGGCGGCAACGAGATCCTGCTCGTGGGTGAGGTTCATTTCGGGTGTCGGCCTGCGGAATCCGCGAGTGAGCCACACCAGGTAGACGATTCCGACGGCGAGCCAGGAGATGCCCGACATCAGCGCGTGCTCGCTGAGCTGGGTGATCATGCCCAACGTCACGGCTGCGCCGATCGCCGGCACCACGACGAAGCGGATTCTGCTCAGCTGCCGGGTCGAGCGATGGCGGAGGTAGTAGGCGATGACGCAGAGGTTGACGGCGGTGAACGCCGAGAACGCACCGAAGTTGATGAATCCGGTTGCGGTTTCGAGGGGCATGTTCATGCCGACGAAGCACATCGCGCCGGTCACCAGTACGCAGAAGATCGGAGTGCGTGTGCGGGCGTTGAGCTTCCCGAACACGCGACGGGGGAGCACACCGTCCCGGCCCATGATGTACAGCAGTCGGCTCGAACTGAGCTGGACAGCCAGGCACGACGCGGACCCGGCGACGATGCCGGCGAGGTTCGTCCAATCGGCGTAGAACTGGCCACCGACGTCGACCGACATCGTGTACGCCACCGCTTGTGCGTCCTCGAAGACACCGCCGGGGTGGACCAGCTGCATCACGTACGCGACGGTGACGAAGATCAGGCCGCCGATCGCGACGATCCAGATGATGGCCCGCGGGATGTTGCGGGCGGCGTCCCTGGTCTCCTCGGCGAGGGTGGTGACGGCGTCGAACCCGAGGAACGAGTACGCCGCGATGGCCGCGGCGACCGAGATGCCGGACAGCATGCTGTTCGAATTCCAGAACGGCTCCGTGTAGGACGCGACGGGATTGCCCGCGACGAATTTGACGCAGTACGCGAAGAACAGCAACACGAGGAACACCGAGACGGCGAGCAACACTCGGTTGATGCGGTCGGCGAGCACGATGCCGATTACGTTCACGGCCGTCGTCAGGCCCGCGTTGATCAACATCCACACCCAGATCGGGACGGCAGGGAACTGGGCGTTGAGCAGGATCGACTGCGCCAGCCACGCGACCATCGGCAGGAACAGGTAGTCCAGCAGGATGGCCCATCCGACCAGGAATCCGACCGACGACCCCAGGTTGCGGCGCGCATAGAAGTACGCCGAACCCGACACCGGATAGATCCGGGCGAGGCGGGCGTAGCTCAGTGCGGTGAGCAGCATCGCCACCGTCGCGACGAGGAACGCGGTGGGCGCAGTGCCCGCGCTCGCCACGGCGATGACGCCGAAAATGATCATGACCAGGCTCGGTGCCATGTACGACAGGCCGAATGCCACGACCGACGCAAGCGTCAGTCGCGGGGTCAATCGAGGTTCGTCCGTCGCTGTCGCGGCCTGCGGATCCGTCATGTGAATTCCTCCGTGGAGTGCTGTGATCGATCACACTAAACAGCTACCGCACCGATGTTGTCAACAGCGTTGGCAGTTTTGATGGCAACATGGTCAGGAACAGGGATTGCTACGGTGGACCCGCGAATCGAGGGGAGAACGATGGCAAAGGACTCTGCACCCGCGACGACGCCGCGGCCCTCCCGGCGGGAACGCAGGGGTGTGCAGCAGGAGGCGGCCGTCGCGGCGGCCTTCGAACTCGCCCGGCGCGAAGGCGTCGGCGGGTTGACGATGCGACGGCTCGGCGAAGCACTGAACGTGGACGCGAGCACGTTGTACAGGCTTTTCCGTGACAAGGACGAGTTGCTGCTCGCCGTCTACGATCACGCGACCGCGATCGAACTCGACGAGATCGGCGAGGTGAACGAGGGCGAGCACTGGCAGGACACGCTGCGGCGCATCGCCGACCGGATCTGGGCGACGGCGGCCCAGTCACCGGCGATCGCCGCGCTGACGTTCGCGCGCACGACGGGCGGGCCTGCGGAGCGCCGGATGGTGGAGCTGATTCTCGACACGTTCTCGCGGTCCGGTCTGTCCCGGAGCGACACCGTCCGGTACTACCGGGCGTTCGTCGACGCCGCGCTCGGGCTCGCGGGCCAGGTCGCCACACTCGCCACCCTGGACCCCGAGATCCAGGCGAAGGACGCGTCGTCGTGGACCCGCATCTACGCCCAGTTGCCCGATGGCGAGTACCCCACCGCCCGTGCCCACATCACCGAACTGACCAGCATCGATCGCCGCGCCGTCTTCGACGTGGTGATCGAGGCGATCCTGGCTGCGGCCGAACGCGAGAGCCGCGAATCCGGTCTGTGAGCCGCTGAGCGAAGAGCTATGCCCGGGCGATCTCGCGCAGGTGCAGGCACACCTCGTCGATCGCCTGTTTCGCCTGCGCGAACACACCGATCTCGGTGACGAAGCCGTGGAAGACGCCGGCATACCGGGTCAGCGAGACGGGGACGCCGTCGCGCCGCAGCCGTGCCGCGTATGCCTCGGCGTCGTCCCGGATCGGGTCGACCTCCGCGGTCAGAATCAGCGCAGGCGGCAGGCCGCCCAGCGATTCGGCGCGCATGGGTGCCGCGAGGTGGTCGTCCGCCCGATGCCCCGGGCCGACGTAGTGGTCCCAGCACCAGCGCGCGTCCACGGTGCTCAGTAGCGGCGCATCGGCGAATTCCGACCACGACGGCGTCGTGAACGTCCCGTCGACGGCGGGGTAGGCAAGGACCTGAGTCACGGGTAGGGGGCTGCGCTCGTCGCGTCGGTGCAGGCAGAGGGCGGCGGCGAGATTGCCGCCGGCGGAGTCGCCCCCGATCGCGATCCTTGTCGGATCGATACCGAACTCCGATGCCGTCCGGGTCAGCCACGCATAGGCGTCGAGGCAATCTTCCAGCGCTGCCGGGTAGGGGTATTCGGGCGCCAACCGGTAGTCCAGGGACACGACCGTCCATCCGGATCCGGCGGCGATCGCGCGGCACAGTTCGTCGGCTCCGTCCAGGGTTCCCAGGACGAAACCTCCGCCGTGCAGATAGACGAGGGCGGGCGTGGCGCCGTCCGCAGCGGCACTGTTCGCGCGATACAGGCGAGCCCGGATCGCACCTGCGCGGGTCGGGACGATCAGTTGTTCGACACGGTCGAGCGGCGTGATCGGCTCGGCGGGGGGAGTCGTGTTCAGGAGCGCCCGGGCCTGCTCCGGTCCCAGCTCCCGGATCGGCTTCCGCAGGGCGTGGGCGATCATCCGGGCCGCGGCCTGTGCATCGCCGTCGAGCAGATTCCACCAGGTGGGGGCGTCGTCGTTCATCTCGGAACCTCGCAAGTCGTTGACAACAAGTGATCTGTGCCTCACCATCATAGTCACGTGACCAAGACGTTTGACTGTGAACGTCGCACTCCAACTGGGATCCGCTGCTGACGGTGTACCGCGCACATGATCTCGTCGAATCGAAAGGACTGAAGGATGACCGAAACGACGATCGGCCACGCGACATGCGAGGCCGACGCGGTCGACCGGGTCGACATCCGGATCGAGGACGACGCGAGTCCGATCGTCCGGCTGATCGGCCGCACGATCGCCGATTCCGTCCGCGCGAACCGTGCGGATTCCGTCGTGGAGGGGGTGGAAGGCATTGTCGCGGTCCGCTCCCACGACACCCCGCAGGCTGCGACGATCAGCATCTCGAACGGTGTCGTCGCCGTGTCGAGCGGTGTGTTCACCTCACCCGACGTCACCCTGACCGTCGACCTCAACGCGCGGCTCGCCCCGGTCGGCGAGCCCGCGGGCGAGCGCGACCTCGTCGCAACGTCGCTGGCACTGCTGTCGCCGCCGCTGCCGGACTGGCAGGTCGCCGCGGAGACGTTCTGGGCCGCGGCCCGGTCGGTACCGGGGATCCCCGACGTGCTCGTCGCGGTCGCGGACGGCCCCGACGGATTGGACCAGCTGGTCGTCGGCGAGGGCGAGACGCACTATGTGATCGCCGGCCCCCCGGAGCTGCTGGCCGGGATCTTCTCGGGCGCCGACGATCTGATCGCCGCCCTGTCCACCGGTCTGATCGGCGTGCGCGGCACGCTCTCTCAGTTGTCGGTGCTCGTCGCCGCATCCTGGAAGGTTCGATACGATGTCTGAAATCACCGTCGCTGCAACGGATCGCGATGCCGCCGTCCACACGGTCCGCCTCGAGGCTACCAATCACGACGGCTCGTTCCTCGGAAAGAACGTGGCGCCCAAGAAGTTCGCCGCGAGCGCGGGGTCGGGTTTCGCGTTCGCCGATCTCCTGTTCGGCCTCGACCTGGGCAACGATCCGACGTTCGGATTCGCCTACCCCGACTGGCGTGGGCACCTGGCCGACGTCCAGTTCCGGCCCGACATGTCGACGCTCGTGCAGTGGGAGCCCGGCCTGCAGTCCGTGATCGGTGACTACTGGCAGACGGACGGCACCCCGGTGGGCACCTGTCCGCGCAACCTGGCCCGAAAGCTGGTCGACCGACTCGCAACGCGTGGTTTCACGGCCACCGTGGCGGTCGAGATCGAGGCGACCCTGTTCCAGGAGTCCATTCACGAGGCCCGCGCCAAGGGATATCGCGACCTGACGCCGCTAGGCGGTTCCGCCGGAACCGCGTACCACCTCGCGAAATCGAAGGACTGGGTCGACTACATGTCGGCGGTCGCCCGTCGCCTCGAAGAGATCGGCATCGAGTGGGAGGCGTGGAGCGACGAGGACGCGGCAGGCCAGGTCGAACTCAACCTGGTTCCCGGTGACCCGATCTCGGTGTGCGATGCCTGGGCTCGCGCCCGGCAGGTGATGCGTGAGGTGGCCTTCGAACTCGGTCACACCGTGACCTTCATGGCCAAGCCGACGGCCGGGTACGGTCAGGCCTCGCACGTGAACCTGTCCCTGCAGCGCGACGGGGTCAACAGTTTCTACGCCGAGGACGGACCTTCACCGACGATGCGGCACGCGATCGGCGGACTCCTCGCGACGTTGCAGGGCGCGACGTCGATCGTGCTCCCGCAGATCACCTCGTATCGCCGCCTGGTCGACCTGAGCGGCCCGCCGACGACGGTCACGTGGGGCATCAGCAACAAGACCACCGCGGTGCGTGCGGTGTGCGGGCACCCGGAGTACTCCCGCCTCGAGTACCGGGTTCCCGGTGCCGACGCGAACCTGTACCTCGCGGTCGCGGCCATTCTCGCCGGAGTAGTCGCCGGCCTCGACGGCGCGATCGAGCCGCCCGAGCCGGTCAGCGACATGGCGTGGTGTGCACCCGATCTCGAGCGGTTGCCGAACACCATCACCAAGGCGGCCGCCGCTCTCGAGGCAGATCCGATCCTGCGCGAACAACTCGGGGACGAGTTCGTCGACTACTGGGTGGGAACCCGCCGGTGGGAGTGGATGCAGTTCCACACCGCGGGTGGCGATCCGTTCGCCGAGCTCTCCGAATGGGAGTCGGCGCGATACTTCGAGTTCCCGTGAGCACGGAGAACGCGACGCCGGGCACCGTCCGGCCGCTGATCGGCATCACCGGCCGGCGGTTCCGGCTGGGGCTGGTCGACGGACTCGACAAGCGTTACGGCCACCTGTTCGCCGACGCCTTCATGTCCGACTTCTCGGACCGGATCGCCAGGGCCGGTGGCATTCCGGTGAATCTGCCCTACGATGCCGACCCGGAGGCGATCTGCCATTGGCTGGGTGGCGTGGTCATCACCGGAGGCCAGGACGTTCATCCCGCGTGCTGGGGTGGCGACCCGTCGGTGGTCCGGGACGTGGACCCGCGGGACGATCCGATGGTCCACGACCCTGATCGGGACGAATTCGAGATCGCGCTCGTGCGTGCCGCACTCGCCAGGCGCATTCCGGTGCTCGGGGTGTGCCGCGGCCTGCAGATCCTGAACGTCGCTCTCGGTGGCACGCTGATCGCCGACCTCCCGCCCGGCTCCGTCGAGCACCTGTCGGTGTCGCCCCCGCTCACCGACGGTGCCGACGACCACAAGGTGACGTTCGAGCCAGGTTCGATCGCGGAACGGCTGTTCGGCGCCAGTGCGGTCACCAACTCGTGGCACCACCAGGCGGTCGACCGCTGCGGTACCGGCCTCGTGGTCACGGGTCGCGCGGCCGACGGCGTCGTCGAAGCGGTCGAAATGCCGGGGGCCGCGGTGCTCGGTGTCCAGTGGCATCCCGAGTGGATGGAACGCGACGATCCGGCACTGAGCTGGATCGTCGCCGAAGGCAACCAGCGGATCTGACCACAAGAGACTGTCGGCCGCCACCGAAAGGGGCGGCCGACAGTTGTCTTTCGTGTCAGTGCGGTATCACTCCACGCTCACCCCTCATGACGACGAACGAACTCCCACTTCTGATCACGAATCGGAGAAACCTATGACAGAGATTCACCAGCACGCCGGACTCGCCGGTGAGCCGCCCGCTCGCCGTGCACCGAGAAAGGGAGTGCTCATCGGTGTCGGCACGCTGCTGATCGTCCTGACCAACGCCGTCATCTTCATCCTGCCGCCGCTGCTGCCGATCATTCAGGCGCAGTACGGCCTTGCCACAGTGGCCGAGACGACGTGGCTGTACACGGCCCTTACCCTCGGCGGTGGAGCGGGCTTCATCCTGCTGCCGCGCCTCGCCGATCTGCACGGCGACCGAAACGCCTCCGTGGCGGCGTCCGCATTCCTCGCGGCCGGTGCGCTCGTTCCGGCTGTCGGCGACTCGTATCCGACCCTTCTCGTCGGCTGCATTCTCATGGGCTTCGGTGGTGCGGCGCAGCTGCTTCCGCTCGGTTTCCTGCGTCGCAATCTCGGTGAGGACGGCATCACGGTGGGTGTCGCGGTTCTCGTCGTCGCCACCGGCGTCGGCATCGTCGTGGGCATGATCGGAGGCGGCTTCATCGTCGAGACCCTGTCGCTGCGAAGCTTCTTCGCCATCCTGACTGCAGTGTGCGTGGCCACGACCATTGCGTGCCTTGTTGCGATCCCGCATGCTCCGCCCGCCGAGCGCAACGGCCGCATCGCGGTACTCGGCACGGTGTGGATGATCGCCTGGGTCGCGGCGATCCTGCTGACTCTGACGCAAGGCCTCGTGTGGGGCATTGCGGCGCTTGTTCCGTTGGTGGTCGGCATCGTCGGCGGCATCGCTTGGGTGCGCGTCGAGCGCCGGTCGACCTCGGCGGTGTTCGACGTCGCGATGATGAAGACGCCTCTGGTCACCGCGTCGTGCCTGTGCATCGCTTTGTTCGCAGCGGTGAACTCGGCCTTTCTGCTGCTGCTCAGCACGTACGCCCAGATCTCTCCCGAGAATCTTCGGCCCGAAGACTCCTACGGACTCGGGCTCAGCGCGCTGCAGACGGGCTGGCTCATGGCGCCCTTCGCGGCGGCGTTCCTGGTCCGCGGAACCGTGCTCGACCGCGCCCTGCTCAACGGCCGTGGCGTCCCCGTCTTCGTCATCGGCGCGCTCACCAGCGCATCGGGGCTGGCCTGGCTCGCCCTGGCGCACGACCAGCAGTGGCACTACCTCGTGGGCGCTGCCGTCATGGGGCTCGGGACCAGAATCGGCTACGCAGCCGGCTTCACCATGGTGCAGATCGCAGTGCCCGAAGAGAAGGCCGGGATGGCGGCCGGCGTCGCCGGCACGTCCATGGCCGTGGGTTTCGCCTTCGGCACCGCACTGGTCAGCGGCGACCTCAGCGCCTCCCTGGTTCCGGTGGTCGGCACCGGCCTCGAGGTCGCGGCCAAGGGGCTCTACGGCACCGGCTACTGGCTGTCGGGAGTCCTCGCCCTGCTCGTCGTGGTGACCGTGCTGATCTCGCGCGCCCGGTCCGGTCGACGCATCGAGGGTGTGTTATTCGACGCTCACCCAGGACACCAGTGAACGCAGGGCCTCCTCGGGTGACGCCTTCGCGGCCGGAGTCACCGGCCCGGACACATCGCCGAGGTTGGCGGCCATCCACGCGTCGAGGACGCCGAGGACGAGCTCGATCTGCGACTCGGCCGTTGTGCGGTCGGTGAACACCATCCAGTTGAGCGCGAATCCGTCGGACAACGTGGACACGATGTAGGTCAGTTCGTCGATCGTTTTCGGGTCGACGGACTGGCCTGCAGCGGTCGAGGCGGCCTCGAGGATCGCTCGCATGGATGCGAATGCCTCGTTGTACACCATCTCGGCCTGCTTGCCCTCCTGACGCTGGGCCCAGCTGATCAGCTCGACGATCGCCGCGCCGAAGTCCGGATTCGCCAGGTACCACTCCATCACTCCGCGCAACAGGGTGCGCGCCGTGGTCTCGACGTCGGCCTCAACGTCGTTGCGTGTCAACACCTCTCGATACTGCGCGGTGACGTGCTCGAAGACCGCCGCGAACAGCACCTCTTTCGTGGCGAAGCAGTAGTGCAACGTGGCCAGCGGAGCGTTCGCATCCTGCGCGATGCGGCGTGTGGTCGCGCCGTCCACCCCGTGGGCGGCGATCATGCGCACGGCCGCGGCCACCAGTTCGGCGCGACGTTCGGCGGCGGGAATGCGAGCCATGCGTTTCTCCTGTCCCATCAGATGCGAGCGACTGATCAAGTCAATGCAAACGCTACCAGTCGGACGAACGTGCGATCCGCCTCATCGTCGAGATCGGAAGCTCGCGACTTGCAGCGGTTACAGGTACGCGATCATTTGCCTTGATCATATGACTATATTCTTCTAGGCTATGACCGGGCCCACAGTCCGGCGCCGTCGGCGATCGGAGGGCCACGAGCCACGAGTTCACCGCGAATGCGCCGTGACGACATGAGATCGCAAGCCGCACCCGCATCAACGCCGCACTGCACCCGACATAGAGGATGACCATGACTGGAGTCCGATCAGTTCGCCAGGAACGCGCGATCGCGTTCGATCGCATGGCTGTGGACCCGCCGATCGACACCCTCGTCGGCCTGCTGGCGATCCAGGCCCTTCGGTATCCCGATCGCGAGTTCCTCCGGTTCGCGGAAGGGTCGTGGACCTTCGGCGAGATCGACGACTGGACGTCACGCCTGGCGCAGCGACTCGTCTGCGAGGACGGGGTCCGGGAAGGCGACCGGGTCGCGATCATGCTGCCCAATGTGGTGCAGTGGCCGGTCGCCTGGCTCGCGATTCTCGCGGCCGGCGGCGTCGCGGTGCCGATCAATTCGTCCTACCAGCGCGCAGACCTCGAATTCGTGCTGCGGGATTCCGGCGCCCGGGTGATCGTCACCGACGCCGAACACACCCCGCTCGTCGAACAGGTGCGCGCCGCGAACGCCGATCTGGCCGATGTCCGGATCGTCGAAGCCGCCTCGTGCGACGAACTCACGCAGTATCCGGCGGACAGGCCGGGGGTCGCCATCTCCGGCGAGACGCTCGCGAATCTCCAGTACACGTCGGGCACCACCGGATTTCCGAAGGCGTGCATGCTGACCCACGACTACTGGGTTCGGCTGGGGTGGGTCTGCGCGAGCGCGGCAGGCCTCGGGGCCGACGACGTGGCGCTCACCTCGCAGCCGTTCTCGTACATGGACCCGCAGTGGAACACCTCGCTGTGTCTCACGATCGGCGCACCGCTGGTGGTGCTGCCCCGGTTCTCCGCCTCGGGTTTCATGGCGGACGTCCGCAGGCACCGGGCCACATTCTGCTACGTGCTCGGCTCGATGCCCACGCTGCTGTTCAAGCAGGAGCCGAGCACGCAGGACCGGGACAACGACCTACGCCTCGTGCTGTGCTCGGCAATCCCCGTCGCGCTGCACGCGGAGCTCGAACAGCGTTGGGGTGCACCGTGGCGGGAGATCTTCGGGATGACCGAAAGTGGGGTCGACCTGGTCAGCCTCCCCGAGCGCACGGCCGACGTCGGCAGCGGACGGCTGGGGCAGCCGGTTCCCACGAAGCAGGTCCGGGTGGTCGATCCGCAGGGCGGAGAGGTTGCGGAGGGCGAATCCGGCGAGCTGATCACCTCGGGCAGACCGATGATGCTGGGCTACTGGAACCGGCCCGAAGACACCGCGCAGGTCCTGCGCGACGGCTGGCTGCACACCGGCGATGTCGCGGTCCGCGAGGCGGGCAGCTACCGCCTGGTGGGCCGGATCAAGGACATGGTCCGCCGCGGCGGGGAGAACATCGCGAGCGCCGAGGTCGAACGCGTCCTGGAGCGCGACGACACCGTCGTCGCGGCAGCGGTGGTCGGCGTCCCGGACGAGCTGTTCGGCGAGGAGGTCAAGGCCTTCGTGCAGCTGGCCACCGGCGCCGACGAGAGCCGCGGAGCCGCAGAGCGAATCGTCGATGGCGCACGAACCCAGTTGGCGCGCTTCAAGGTTCCGCGCTACGTCGAGTTCGTCGCCGATTTCCCGCGCACCCCGTCCGAGCGTGTGTCGAAGCCGGCCCTGAAGGCGCGCTCGGCCGAACACCCGGGCATCACCTACGACCTGCAGCCGCCGCGCACCGTCCGCGGCGGCAACTGAGGAGCCGGACATGACCGAGAACTACCTGGACGTGCACATCGACCGCGACGTTGCCGTGCTCACACTGAACCGCCCGGCGAAGCTGAACGTGCTGGACGTGGCGACGAGAGTGAGACTCGCACAGACGATTCGCCGGTTCGGGACGGGTGACGTCGTCCGCGGGATCGTGCTCACGGGTGCGGGGCGGGCGTTCTCCGCCGGTGAGGACCTGCAGTCGGTGCCGACCAGCTACGCCGAGATTCACGAGGCCTTCGCGACGTTCCACGACATCACCCGGGCGATCC
The DNA here is from genome assembly GCF_042802055.1 of Rhodococcus sp. NPDC057529. Taxonomy (NCBI): domain Bacteria; kingdom Bacillati; phylum Actinomycetota; class Actinomycetes; order Mycobacteriales; family Nocardiaceae; genus Rhodococcus; species Rhodococcus sp. NPDC057529. The sequence goes on along the minus strand of NZ_JBHVEY010000006.1, from coordinate 107,677 downwards.
TCGAGACGGAGGTCCCCGTGATCGCGGCCGTGAACGGGATCGCGGTCGGCGGCGCCTCGGAGGTCACGCTGTGCTGCGACTCGCGGATCGGCACCCCAGCCGCGGAGTACTACCAGCCGGAGAACCACCGCGGGATCATCATCTCGAATGCCTCGAGCTTCCTCCTGGGGCGCCTGGTCCGGAACCATGCGATGCGAATCATTCTCGGCTCCCACCGGATCGATGCGGATGAGGCGCTGCGGATCGGGCTGCTCGACGAGATCGTGGCCCCGCAGACACTGGTGGACCGCGCGGTGCAGGTGATCCGGCAGTGGAACTCCGATCCCCGTACCACCGCACTGCACCTGGGCCTGCTTCGGCCGCGACCCGAAGACATCGAGGCCGCGTTCGCCCGCGAAGACGACGCCGCCCGCCGGTCCTGGGAGTCCGGCGCCTTCACCGAGGGCATCGAGGGTTTTTGGGCATCGAAGAACGCGGCGCCGACGGCGCCCACGACGAGCAATTGAGATCGGAGACAAGAGTGATCACCACCGAAGCAGCACTTCTCACCGCGGTGAACGAGCCGCTGGAATTCACCGAGATCCGGGTCGACGACCCGGAGCCGAACGAGGTCCGCGTCGCGGTCTCCAACGTGGGCCTGTGCCACAGCGACCTGCACTACATGACCGGTACCGTGCACGCCGACCTGCCTGTGGTGGTCGGGCACGAGGTGGCGGGCATCGTCGAGTCGGTCGGCTCCGCGGTGACCTCGCTGCGTGCGGGCGACCGCGTCGTCGGCGCCCTCACGCCCTCGTGCGGGTTGTGCCGCAACTGCCAGGCCGGGCACTCGACGCAGTGCCAGCGCGTCTCGCAGATCCGGCAGCGGCCGCGCCCGGCGTTCCAGTTGCCGGGAGGCCGGGTCGTCGAGCGGCTCGGCGACATCGGCGCCTTTTCCCGCCACACCCTGATGCGGGAGAACTCGCTGGTGAAGATCCCCGACGAGGTGGGGCTGCACGTCGGGTGCCTCCTCTCGTGCTGCATCATCACCGGCGTCGGTGCCGTGTTCCGCGGCGCGCAGGTGCGCCCGGGCGCCACGGTGGCCGTGATCGGCTGCGGCGGTGTCGGGTCGGCCATCATCCAGGGCGCGCGGCTCGCCGGTGCCTCGGCGATCGTCGCCGTGGATCTCGACGACGCCCGGCTCGCGGCGGCGCGGACATACGGCGCCACGCACGTCGTGAACGGCGCGACCGATGTCCCCAGCGAGATCCGGAACATACTCGGCGACGGGGTGGACTACTCGTTCGAGGCCGTCGGCTCCGCGCGCACCGCGGCCACCGCGCTGTCGGTCCTGCGTGCCAGGGGTACAGCATGCCTGGTGGGCATCGCACCGGACGGCACCGACCTCACCGTTCCCGCGTCGGATTTCTTCTTCGGCGAGAAGCGCCTCATCGGCTCGTACATGGGCTCCGGCCAGGCGCACGAGGACATCACCCAGTTCGCGCGTCTGTACCTCCAGGGCAGCCTGCTGCTCGACGAGATGGTCAGCGACGTGATCCCGTTCGGCGAGGTGAACAAGGGCTTCGAGGCGATGAAGTCGGGCGAGGTGACCCGCATCGTCGCCGACCTCACCGTGTGAGCGCACCGACCACACCCATCCCCACGCACCGAAGGAAGACACGGATGTCGAACCCTCAACTGCCCCAGCCGATCAACTACATCGCCGACGAGTGGTCCGAGTGCCGGACGATCCCGGACGCGTGGAATCTCGATCCCAACACGGGCCGGCCGGTCCACCGCGCCGTCACCACCGGACCGGACGACGTGGAGCGCGCACTGCGGCACGCCGAGCGGTCGTACGGCTTCGAACGCTGGGACGACGCGGCCGGCGAGGAACGCGCGGCGGTCATCGAGCGTGCGGCCGGCATCGTCGAGGCGCGGATCGAGGACATCGCCCGCACCGATGCCCTCACCAGCGGCGTCCCGATCGCGAAGGCTCGGATGGTCGCGCAGTTCCTTCCGCACCGGATCCGCTCGTCCGCTGCGGAGCTGCGTGCCATCCCGCGTCGGACGGCCCTGGAGGCCGGCGGCCGCGACGTGCGGCTGTACAAGGTCCCGTGGGGCCCCGCCGCCATCCTCACCCCGTGGAACGGCCCGAGTTTCATCCCCGCCGCGAAGATGGTGAGCGCCCTCGCCGCCGGTTGCCCCGTCATCCTCAAACCGTCCGAGCATGCGCCGAGCAGCGCCCAGATCATCGTCGAATGCTTCGTCAAGGCGGGGCTGCCCGACGGTGCGCTGCAGCTCGTCCACGGCGCGGGCGACGTGGGCGCGGCGCTCACGGGCGATCACCGCGTGAAGATCGTCTCGTTCACCGGCGGCCCGAACGCCGGCCGCGCGATCGCCCGCGCGGCCGCGGAGGACTTCAAGGTGCTCCAGCTCGAGCTCGGCGGCAACAACCCGGCCCTCGTGCTGGACGACGCCGACATCGACGTCGCCGCCGACGGGATCCTCGACGGGATGACCAAGCTCAACGGTCAGTGGTGTGAAGGCCCCGGAAAGGTGCTGGCGCACAAGAGCCTCGTCGGGCCGCTGCTCGACGCGCTGCTCGATCGCATCTCCCGCATCGACGTCGGGCATTCGCTCGACGAGAACACGCAGCTGGGCCCGATCTCGAACGCCCCGCATTTCGCCACGCTGCAGAGCCGGATCGACGGGCTGCGGGCCCACGGCGGGACGATTCATCAGCCCGCGCAGCTGCCCGCACTCGACGGGTTCTTCCTTTCTCCCACAGTGGCTTCGGGAGTCGACGCGTCGGTGGCGACCGCCGAGCTGTTCGGACCGCTCGTCAGCCTGCACGCCGTGGAATCCGACGAGGACGCACTGCGCGTCGCCAATGCGAACCCGTCGGGTCTGGACGCGTACGTGTTCGGCGGCGACCTGGACCGCGCCCTCGACGTCGGATCCCGGGTGCTGTCGGGTGAGGTGCGGGTGAACGGTGCCAAGGTCGCCGATCTCGCCGACGGTTCGGCACAGAGCTTCTGGGGTGCTTCCGGAATCGGCGGTCATGCCCCCGGCGAGTCCGTCCGGGTGTTCTGCGGCGACCGCGTGGTCGGCGTGGATTCACCCGACCTCCCTCTGTAGCGATCAGGACTACTTTCGCGTCACCTCTTGACTGTGACCGGTGCCACTGGTCTACTCAACTAAGTCAATTGATCGAGTCGTTTGATCATAACAACGAAAGCGACGGCATGAACTCCACCTCCACCTCAGCCAGCGGAATCGTCGATGTCATCGGCGTCGGTGCCGGCTTCTCCGGCCTCTACCTCGCGCACCGGCTCACGAACGCCGGGTGGACCTTCGCGGGCTTCGAGGCCGGGCCCAGCGTCGGCGGCACCTGGTTCTGGAACACCTATCCGGGCGCCCGCTGCGACGTCGAGAGCATCTACTACTCCTACTCGTTCGACGAGACGCTTCAGCAGGAATGGACGTGGAGCCAGCGATTCGCGCCGCAGGCCGAAATCCTCGGCTACATCGAACACGTCGCCGACCGGTTCGACCTGCGCAGGCACTTCACCTTCGACACCCGCGTGGTCGGCGCGACATGGAACGCGGACGACCGGCTGTGGGAGGTGCGGCTGGACAACGGCGAGACGCGCCGCAGCCGCTACCTGATCTCGGGCGCGGGTGGCCTGTCCACCCCCAAGGACTTCGACGTGCCGGGTCTCGGGAACTTCACCGGACTCCAGGTGTCCACCAGCCGGTGGAACATCTCGCTCGACGACCTCGCAGGCAAGCGCGTCGCCGTGATCGGCACCGGATCTTCGGGCGTGCAGGCCATCCCGCTGATCGCGGAGGTCGCGGAACACGTCACGGTGTTCCAGCGCACCCCGAACTACGTGATGCCGGCCCGCAACGCCGAACTCCCTGCGGAGCAGGTCGCCGCCGTCAAGGACGACTACCCGGCGCTCCGGGAGGAGTGCCGGCACTCACCCGGCGGCATCCCCGACCGCCCCGTCACCGAGAACGCCTTCGACGTGTCGGACGAGGAGCGCCGGCGGCGCTACGAGGCGGCGTACGAGCGCAGCGGCTTCCAGGGCGTCGGCGCCGAGTTCGCCGACCTCCTCACCGATGCCGCGGCGAACCGGACCGCGTCGGAATTCCTCCACGACAAGATCCGCGAGATCGTCGAGGATCCGGCGACCGCCGAGCTACTGGTGCCCAGGCACCACCCTCTCGGTGCCAAGCGCAGTGTCTTCGGGACCGACTACTACGAGACCTACAACCGGCCGAACGTGTCGCTGGTGTCGCTGCGCGACGAGCCGCTCGAGACGATGACCGCGAACGCGATCGTCACGTCGGAGGGCACGTACGAGGTGGACGCCGTCGTGCTCGCCATCGGGTTCGACGCCTTCACCGGCCCGCTGTACGGGCTCGGTCTCACCGGTGCGTCCGGCAAAACGCTGCAGGAGGCCTGGCGCGACGGTGTCCGGACCTACCTCGGGATGATGACCACGGACTTCCCCAACTTCTTCATGGTCGGAGGGCCTCAGAGCCCCGCGCTCGCCAGCAACGTCGTGATGACCATCGAGCAGGCCGTCGACTGGATCGCCGACCTCATCGAGCACGCCCGCGACTCCGGAGCGACGCTCGTCGAGACCACCGTCGAGGGCCAGAACGACTGGGTCGACATCACCGAGGAGACCGTCGCCCAGACGCTGTACGCCACCACCGACTCCTGGTACCGCGGCTCCAACGTCGAAGGCAAACCCAACACGTTCATGGGGTACGTCGGCGGTGTCGGCAAGTACCGCCGGATGTGCACCGAGATCGCCAAGCGCGGCTACCCCGGCGTCGAGATCGACGGCGAAACAGAGTCCCGCCACCTCGGCGCCATCCACCGGGAGATCTCATGAGCACGACAGTCCATCGGCGCTATGTCGCCTTCTCCGACGCGCACTACGCGGGCAATCTGGTCGACGGCGCCTACGCCCTCAAACTTTTCGGGGACGTCGGCACGAACCTGTCGATCGAGCTGGACGGCCACGAGGGGCTGTTCGCCGGCTACTCGTCCGTCGAGTTCCTCGCGCCGGTCCGCGGCGGTGACGTCGTCGAGGCCGAGGCCCGGCTGGTGAAGAAGGGCAACCGCAGCCGCACGGTCGACTTCGAGCTCCGCGTGATCTGCCGCGGCTCCGACGACACCGGCCGCGCACACGTCCTCGAATCGCCACTGGTTGCGGTGCGCGCTCGCGGCACCGCGGTCATCCCTGCAGAAGAGACGGAGAAGTAGCCATGGAGCTGATCCACGACACCGGTTGGGCCGCAACGCCCGCCACCGCCGAACAACCCCTGACCGGTGACATCGACTGCGACGTGGTCGTGATCGGCGGCGGTGGGGGCGGCATGGCCGCCGCCATCCGCCTCGCCGAGAAGGGCGTCGACGTGGTGCTCCTCGAGGCGAAGACTCTCGGCTGGGGCGCCAGCTCCCGCAACGCCGGATACGTCACGAATTCGATTGCCGCCGATCCGGAGTTGCTGGGCTTTCTGCTGAAGAGCGAGCGGCTGCGCGATCTCTACCGGTACGCCGAGAACGCGGTGCACTTCGCCGAGGACGCCATCGCCCACCACGGGATCGACTGCGGCTACGAGCGGGCCGGCATCGTGATGGCCGCCGTGTCCAAGGGGCAGCTCCGGCATGCGCGCCGCAACGCGAAGGTCATGGCCGAGGCCGGATCGTCGGCCGAATTCGTCGAGGGCCGGGACGCGGGCCTTCCGGACGGCTTCCTCGGCGGAGTGCGCGAGGGCGTCGGTGGCACCCTCAACCCGGGTGAGTTCGTCCTCGGCCTGCGGGCCGCGACGATGGCGTCCGGTGTGCGGGTCTACGAGCACACTCCCGCCCGCGACATCACGGACACCGGCGGCGGGGTCTCCGTCCAGACTCCGGACGGAAGGGTTCGGGCGCGCAAGGCGCTGCTGACCACCAACGCCCACACCGCAGGCCTGTCCAGCGCGCCGAAGAACCTCGCCACCCCGGTGTGGACGTCGCTGGTCGAGACCGAACCCGTTGCGCCCGAGCGACTCGACGAGATCGGCTGGACCAGCCGTGCACCGATGGTCACGCTGCACATGATCATCGAGAGCTACCGTGTGACCCCCCGGGGCACGATTGTGTTCGGCACCCGCCGCGTGCAGACCGGGCGGAATCCGCTGCCGGACCGCACCCCTGCCCGGAACGTCGCCGACGACCTCGTCCGCGGATTCCGCGACCGCTTCCCCGGCCTGCGCGACATCGAACCGCAGAAGGCCTGGGGCGGCTGGATCGGCATGAGCTCCACGTGGCTCCCCGTTGCCGGCGAGGCCTCCGACAACGTGCTCTACTCGCTCGCCTGCAACGGCCACGGCTTCGCCCAGGCACAGTACGTGGGCCACCTGCTCGCGGACCGGATCGGCGGCGCGCCCTTACACGACGACCTGGCCGCGATCTGGCACGGCCGGAAGCGCTTCTGGCCCAGCTTGGTCAGCGGTCCCGCGCTGCACGCGGCCTGGATGGCCGACCGTGCCTCGGACCGCCTGGCAGCTCTCACGAAATGACCATCGGCGCAAGCCACCCTCCAAGGAGAAAATCATGTCCATCCGAGAACTGCTCTTCGCGGTCGCGGACATCTGGATGATCGCCGTCGGATTCACGTACGGGTTCAAGTTCATCCGGAACTACAAGAACTATCTACTCGGCCTCGAGTGGATCATCGTCGCGACGTCGGGTTCGAACTTCCTCGTCTACGGCATCCTGAAGGCCGGTCACGACAGTCCGATGTACACCGGCGCAGCCTTTCTGGATGCCTTCTCCCGGTCGGTCGGCATCACGCTGATCCTGGTCCTGGGGCTGATGAAGGTCACCCACCGGTACAAGCCGTCCGTCGCGGTGGACATCGGCGCGTTCGCCCTCGCCGCCGTGGTGGGCTTCCTCCTCCTCGGGTACCAGCACCACATCGGCACCCCCGCCAAGATCTTCTTCATCGTCGTCAACGTGCTCACCACGTTGTTCCTGATCTACTTCGTCAAGCGCCTGTGGGGTATCGGCGAGCACGGTCACGCCGTGTCGGTCGCCGTCGCCACCGCGTGCGGATTCGTCATCGCCTCGACCTACGACTTCGTCCACATCCCGGGCGACGACGCGGAGCACACGATCTTCTACATCTTCGCGCTGTCCACGTGGGGCCTGCAGATGTTCACGTACTACCGCGCCTACCGAGCGTTCGACGCCCACAACAAGCGCGTCGACGCCCAGGCCGTCAGCGGCGGCGCCCCGGTCACGGCGTGAGTCGCGTCGTGACCACCGCAGTACCGAAGCTCATCGCTTTCCAGAGTCAGGAACCGAAATGACAACGCACATCCAGGAAGAGACCACCGAGGTGGTCGTCGTCGGCGCCGGAATGGCGGGATTGACGGCGGCGACCACGCTGTCGCCGGAGACCGACGTAGTCGTGCTCGAATCCACCGACCGCGTCGGCGGACGAGTCGAGACCGTCCGAAAGGGCGACTACTGGATCAACGTCGGCACTCAGTTCACCGAGGGCACAGGCACACTGATCGATGCCCTCGACCGGCACGGCATCGAGATGGGCTCGCTCGCAGGCAAGAGCGTCGCGCTGTACCTGAACGGCGGGGTGGTCGACACCTCGAATCCCGTCGCGCTCATGTTCCGCACTCGGATGACCATGATGGACCGAATCGGCATGGCCATCGTCGGTGCACGCATCCTCGCCGTCACGCCGTTCCTGGAGTCGCAGAGCCGTATCGCACAACGGGTGCGCGCAAACCTCGACACCAAGCTGGGGTCGTACCTGCTGAAGGGCGTGCGGTCGAAGCTGGCCGCCGACGTCGTCCGGTCGTGGTCGGCGCAGTGGATGGGATGCGAGGTGGAGGAGACGGCCGCCACCCAGTTCGTCACGTCGGTCGGCCTCGCGTTGGCCGACCCGGAGAAGATCCCGAACTTCTCGCTGCCGGTGGGTGGCAACCAAACGTTGACCGACGTGCTGGCGGAGGATCTCGGTGACCGGATCCGGCTGAACTCGGCGGTGCACTCGGTGCGGCAGGACGGTGACGGCGTAGTCGTCGAGTACCTCGACGGTGACCGACCGGTGCGGCTGCGGGCGAAGCGCGCGATCGTGACCGCACCCGCCGACATCGCCGAGCGGATCATCCCGGACCTGACGCAGCAGCACCGGAACGCGTTCACCGACATCACCTACGGCCGGTACGTGATCGTCGGATTCTTCACCGACGAAGTCGGGCCGCAACGCTGGGACGAGTACTTCGCTGTCTCGACCCCGCAACTGGCGTTCCAGGCGATGTTCAACCACGCCGCGGCGATGCGGAACGGCGACGACCGCAAGCCCGGTGGAGCACTGGCCTGTTTCGCAGGCGGCGCTCACGCCGACGCGTTGTTCGACCTTCCCGACGAGGAGATCGTGTCGCGATACCGGCAGGACCTGCTCGCCGTGTTCCCCGAGCTGGAAGGGAAGCTGGGCGAGGGCATCGTGCGGAAGCATCGTCGGGTCGTGCCCTTCTGGGCGCCCGGGCGGAGGAACTCGCTTCCGACGCTGCGTGATCCGCTCGGCACCATCTACCTCGCCGGCGACTACCAGCTCGATCTGCCGTCGCTCGCCGACGCAGCCACGTCGGGCGAGCGCGCGGCGAAGGCCGTACTGGCGAGCCTGAGCCGGCAGCGCTAGACGAGGACCCGACGGCCCGGCGCGTTCCGCCGCACGCCTTCAGAATTCGATCTTCAGCGTGGGACTGGTCGGCTTCGCCTGGCAGCCGAGAATGTAGCCGTCGGCGACGTCGTCGGGATCGAGGGCGTCGGTGACCCCGGGGTCGACGGTCCCTTCCAGCAGGGTGCAGGCGCAGGATCCGCATTCGCCTTCGCGGCAGGAGTAGGGGGCGTCGATTCCGGCGCCCACCATCACGTCGATCAGGGTTGCATCGGCCGGCCAGGTCAGGGTGTGGGTGTCGCCGTCCAGGGTGACGTCCACGGTCGACGACGCGGCGTCGTCGGCGGTGACCTGCTTGATCGGCGCGAAGGGGTCGCCGTCGAGGGACCGGAATTCCTCGATGTGAATCCGGTGCCGGTCGTAGCCGATGCTGGTCAGTGTCTCCTTGACCATGGCCATGAAGGGTGCGGGTCCGCAGACGAAGACGGTGCCGTCCTGGCCGCCGTCGGCGAATTGGGTGAGATTGTCCGGGGTCGGTAGCCCCGCCTCGCTCTCGATCCGGTGCTCGACGGTGAGTCGATCGGCGTGCTTCTCGGCGAGGTCGGCGAGTTCGGCGTCGAAGATGATCGATTCCCGATCCCGGTTGGCGTAGTACAGGGACACGGTTCCGGTCGCGGACGCCAGCACGGTCTTGAGGATCGACATCACCGGGGTGACGCCGCTGCCGGCGGCGAAGAGCTGGAAGTCGCCGTCGAGACTGTGCGGGGTGAACGTGCCCGACGGTGGCAGCACATGCACGGCGTCGCCGGCGGTGATGTTGTCGCACAGCCAGTTCGAGCCGTATCCGTCGACGGTGCGTTTGACCGTCACCTTGATCCGGTCGTCGGTGGTGGGGGAGCTGGCGATCGAATAGCAGCGCGCCACCGAACCAGTGCGTTCGCTGGGGATCCGGACGGTGAGGAATTGCCCGGGCCGGTACGCGAACCGGCCGGCGACCTCCCGCGGGACGTCGATGACGAGGGAGGAGGCGTCGGATGTCTCGGCGATGACGTCGGCGACACGGACGGTGTAGCCGAGAGAATCGGGTGCGACGTTGGTCATGGGTGCGTCTTTCGTTGCAGCTCAGGATGGGGAAGCGACACGTTCCGGCCGTCGGCGGCCGAAGGGAACCGGCGGAATGTGGTCAGTGCTCGGACGGCGACGCGGCCGGGGGCAGCGCCCGGAACCAGACCTCACCGAGGGCGCGGCCGAGTTCGTCGATGCGTTCGCGTTTGGGGGTCGAGGCGGGCAGACCGACGTGTACGTAGGCCATCTGCTCGGTCATGCAGCCGAGCGACTCGGCGAGCAGGTCGAGGTTGGTGTCCCCGATCTCCCCGCGGTCGTGCAGTTTCTCCAGCCAGCGGCGGGTGCGTGCAATGAAGTCGTCACGCAGTTGCAGCCACAGCTGCTGAAATCCCTCGTTGGCGCTGGCGGCGGCAGCTTCACGGAGCAGTCGCAGGATGTGCCGGTGCCGGGAGTAGGCGTGCAGGTACGTGCTGTTGACCTCGATCAGCGCTTCGAGTTCGCCGCTGGTGGTCGCCTTGCGGCTGGTGGCCTCGGACAACTCCTGGAGCCCGGTGTGCATGGCGGCGAGGAAGACGTCGTCGAGGTCGGTGAAGTGCCGGTAGAAGTTCCCCTGTGCGGTCTTCGCGCGGTGGGTGATGTCGGAGACCCGGGTACGGGTGTACCCGTATTCACTGAAGCATTCGATCGCGGCCTGCACGATGCGTTCCCGGGTGAGTTCCCCGCGGCGGTTGGGACGTTTCGGGGTGGCCGCGCCGGGTTCGACGAGGCCGACATGGGTGTAGACGTCGTCGAGCGTGCGCGGTGGGACCTGCCGCGGTGTGGTCATCGTCGCCCCCTCTCCGTCGCCCGAGTGTGCGAACAAGATATCACTGACAGTGGATGTCGCATCGTTCTGACCTCGTGTTATGCCCGTTCCAGGTGCGCAGAGCGCAACTGTGCGAGCGGATGATCCACCGGGACGGTGTCGGGTAGGTATCCGAGGAGTTCCGTGAGGTACGCGTCGACGTCGCTCTCGTCGGGGGTGTGCAGGGCGTCGCCCTCGTAGACCGAGCCGGTGGTGCCGTCGACGGTCACCGTCAGCCCGGTCAGTTTCGCGACTGTGCCGACTCCGGCGCCGACGACGCATGGCAGCCCGATCTCCCGGCACACCAGCGCCGCGTGGGAGGTGCTGCCGCCGAGTTCGGTGACGACGGCAACCGATTCGAACATCGCGGGCACATCGTCCGGGGCAGTGGAGGGACGCACCAGCACGACGGGTGTGCCGGCTGCGGCGAGGTCGAGGGCCCGGTCGAGATCGCTGACGGCCTGCCCGACGGCGACACCGGGGCCGGCGCCGAGGCCGCCGGCCAGGACCGTCCGGTCGGCGTGCACCGCGTGCGTTTTCGCCAGGCTCGCGGCCTGTTCGGCGGAGACGCGGGAGACCGCCTCGTCGGCCGTGATGAGACCCTCGCGGACGAGGTCGACGGCGATCCGGACCGCGGCGCGCGGCGCACGCTTCCCGGCCCGGCACTGCAGGACGTACAACCGGCCGCTTTCGACGGTGAACTCGATGTCGACCAGGTCGCGGTGCTCACGCTCGAGGACCTCGGCGATGCGCTCGAGTTCCGGGTACACGTCGGGCAGGATGTCGCCGACGGTGACGAGCGGGTTCGGGGTCTTCTCCCCGGACACGACGTCCTCGCCCTGCGCCTTCGCCAGCCATTCGCCGTAGAGGGTGTTCTCACCGGTGGCCGGGTCGCGGCTGAACAGCACCCCGGTCCCGGACCGTTCGTCGCGGTTGCCGAACACCATGGCCTGCACGGTGACTGCGGTTCCGGCGCCGGCGCCGAGGTTGTGCCGGGCACGGTACGCCTTGACGCGCTCGTTGGTCCAGGAGTCGAAGACGGCGCCGATCGCCGATCGCAACTGCTCGAGCGGATCGCTCGGCGGCGCGGCACCGGGGTCGCCGGCGACGATGTCGGCGTAGCTGTGACAGAACCGCTGCCAGGTGTCCGTCGCCCACCGCTGATCACCGGTCTCGGCGGCGAGCGCCGCACACAGTTCGGGGGTCAGGCCGAGGTTGAGGACGGTGTCCATCATGCCCGGCATGGACTGCGCGGCGCCGGACCGAACGGACACCAGCAGCGGGGACGGACCGGTTCCGAACCGTCGGCCGGTCTCGGTTTCGAGCCGTCGCAGGTGTTCGAGGACCTGCTGCCAGATCTCGTCCGGCAGGGATCGGCCGTTGTCGTGGTAGACCGCGCAGACACCGGTGGGCAGCGCGAACGCCGGGGGGACCGGTAGTCCCATCGCCCGCATCTTGTTGACGCTGTAGGCCTTGCCGCCGAGGACCTCGCGGGTGCTGGGGTGGATGCCGTCCAGGGTGATGACGTGCTTGGCCGGACTGCTGGAGGAGGTCATAGCGAGAGTCCTTCGAAAACAGGGGATTTGGCGGCCACACGGGTGGCGAACAGGCCACCTTCGACCGGGATGTCGATGCCGTTCAGCCAGGACGCGGCGGGGGAGAGGGCGAACGCGACGACAGCGCCGATCTCGTGGGGGTAGCCGTGTCTGCCGACCGCGTCGTGGGAGCGTGCCATCGCGTCGGCACCCATGCTGGCCTCGAAGTCGGCCAGGATCGGTGTCTCGACCGGTCCGGGGCTGACCGACAGCGCACGGATGTGGCGTGCCGTCAGTTTCGCCGACAGCAGTTGCGTCCAGTCGACGAGGGCTCGTTTGGACGTGTCGTAGGCGGCGGGCCCCTTGACGGGGTGGTCACGCAGCCAGGCGTGCAGGTCCGCGCGGTCGCGGACCCGCAGTAGTTCGTCGATCGACTCCGGCGGTTCGGTGTTGCGGTGCGCGGCGACGGAGGCGACGTTGACGATCGCCGCTCCCGCGGTCATGCGGGGGAGCAGAAGTTCGGTGAGCAGGCGCGGCCCGAGGAGGTTGACCGACAGCACGGTCTGCGCGGCAGCGGTGCCCGGGACACCGGCGACGTTGGCGAGCCCGCTCAATTGATCCGGCAGGGCCGCGACCGCGTCGCTGATCGAGCCGGGATCGGAGAGGTCGCACAGCAGGGTGCGTACCGATCCGATCGGGCAGTCGCGCCGGTCGAGGGCGTAGACCGTGGCGCCAGCCGCGCTCAACTGGTCGGCGAGGGCGAGCCCGATCCCCGATGCCGCCCCGGTGACGACGATGTTTCCGCTGAAAGCGTTGCCGGTCATGACATTACCGCCGTCACGTCGGTGAACTCCTCGATGCCGAGGTGGCCGAGTTCGCGGCCGTAGCCGGAATTCTTGACGCCACCGAAGGGAACTGTGGGCCGATTGCGGGTGCGGACGCCGTTGATCTTGACCTGACCGACGTCGAGCCGTCCGGCGACGGCGCGAGCGCGTTCGACGTCGCCGGACCACACCTCCGCGGACAACCCGTACGCGCAGTCGTTGGCGATGCGGACGGCGTCGTCGACATCGGCGTAGATCTGCACGGCGATGACGGGGCCGAAGATCTCCTCACGGATGGCTCGGGCGTTCTCGGGCAGTCCGGTGATGACGGTGGGATCGACGAAGTACCCGGTCGGGGACGCCTCGGACGGCTTGCCCGTGCCGGTGAGCAGGTGCCCGCCGGCGGCGACGGCGTCACCGATGTGGTCGAGGACGCGCTCACGTTGGCGCGCCGAGACGAGCGGCCCCTGCCGCGTGCGAGGGTCCGCGGGATTACCCAGGACCTGCTGCGCGACTGCATCTTCGATGATGTCGACGGAGTCGGCGGCGAGGTGTTCCGGGATCAGCAGGCGGGTGGTGGCGTTGCAGGCCTGACCGGAGTTGACCAGACCGGAAGCGACGGCCCCGGTGAGCGCGGTCTCGAGGTCCGCGTCCGGCAGCACCACAGCAGGTGACTTTCCGCCGAGTTCGAGAGTGCAGCGGGTCAACGTCTGCGCCGCCAGGGAGGCCACCGTGCGGCCGGCGACGACGCTGCCGGTGAACGAGACGTGCGCGAGGCCCGGGTGCGCGGCCAGTGCGGCGCCGGTGACCGCACCGGTTCCGGTCACGACGTTGAACACCCCCGCCGGAAGTCCCGCCTCGAGGAACAGCGCGGCGAGCGCGTTCGCGTCGTACGGGGTCATCTCCGATGCCTTGAGCACCACGGTCGATCCGGCGGCGAGTGCGGCCGAGACCTTGGCGACGATCTGATGGACCGGCATGTTCCACGGGGTGATCGCGCCGACCACCCCGCTGCCGCGTCGGACCAGGGTGGCCCCGTCGATGTCCTGCGACCACGGGAAGTCGCGGGCGGTGCGGGCGGTGGCCCGCAGCACGTCGGCGGGGAGCTGGGCCTGTGTGACCTCCGCGAGCGAGATCGGCATTCCCATTTCCAGGCTCACCAGTGCCGCGATCGCCGCGCCGTCACGGGTGAGCAGATCCGCGGCACGGTCGAGCAACTCCGCCCGCTCGGCGACGTCGGTGCGCCGCCACGCCGGATGAGCTGCCGCGGCCGACCGCACGGCGACGTCGACCACCTCGGATCCGGCGTCGACGACCTCGCCCATCACGGACTCCGTGAACGGGTCGATCACCTCGATCACCGGCCCGGCCGGTACGAACCATTCGCCGTCGATCAGGCAACCGGCCCGGTCGAAGGTGTCAGCCATGGCGCGGCTCCAATCGCACGGGCAGGGTCTTGATGCCGCGGAAGAAGTTGCTCTGCAGCCGCTTCGGGGAATCGACGACGTCGATGTCGATGCCGCGTTCGACGAGCTTGGTGAAGAACAGCTTCGCCTCGAGGCGGGCGAGGTTGGCGCCGAGGCAGGCGTGATCGCCCCACCCGAAACCCAGGTGCTCGTTCGGGAACCGGTCGGCCCGGAACGTGTCCGGTTCCTCGAATACCCGCTCGTCCCGGTTCGCGGAGCAGAACCACATGACGACCTTGTCGCCGGCCTTCACGGTCTTGCCGTGCATCTCGACGTCCCGGGTGGCGGTGCGCCGCATCGACAGCACCGGCGACACCCAGCGCACCATCTCTTCGACCGCGGAGCGGATCTTGCCCGGATTCTCGCGCAGAAGGTCCCACCATTGCGGGTTCTCGTGCAGGGCGAGCACACCGCCGGACAGCAGGTTTCGGGTCGTTTCGTTCCCGGCGACCATCAGGATCAGGTAGTAGGCGTCGAGGTAACCGCGGCTGAGCGGGACCCCGTCGAGTTCGGCGGCGGTCAGCACGCTGACCAGGTCGTCGGCCGGGCAGGCCCGACGCTCGGTCTCGAGGGCCCGGAAGTAGGCGAACACCTCGTCGCGGGCGCGCACGGCGGTCTCGGGGCCCGCGGAGTAGTCGGGGTCCTCCGAGGCCATCTGGTTCGTCCACCGCAGCAGGTTCGGGCAGTCCTCGAGCGGGGCGCCGAGCAGTCGGCCGATCATCACCAGGGGCAGTTGGGCGGAGATGTTCGCGACCAGGTCGATCGGCCCCGCGCCGACGGCCTTGTCCAGCAGGTCGTCGATCACCGCCTCGATGTCCGGGACGAGGGCCTTCACCTTGGCCGGTCGCACGTGCGGGGTGACGATCTTGCGCAGCGGCCCGTGCTCCGGTGGGTCGACATGATGAATGCTGCGGGCGCCTTCGCCTTCGGCGCGCCTGCTCGCGATCTGCGTCCCCTGGGTGACGGTGAACGTGTCGTGGTCCGCGGCAACTGCTTTGACGTCGGCGTATCGAGTCACCGACCAGAATCCCGGGCCGTTCGGTTCCTCGTTCCAGTGCAGAGGGTCCTCGTTGCGCAACTGCGCGAAGATCTCGTCCGCGTAGCCGGAGGCGAATGCCCGCAGGTCCATCAGGTCGATACCACTGCTGGTGGTCATGTGGATGTCTCCCGTCGCGGTCACGTTCGTTTGTGACATTGGTGTCACTAAAGCACAAATCGCCGGATTTGCAAATACCCCTTGTAAGACGAGTCAAATCGCTTGTAGCCTGACCTAGATAGTGACGAACAATTCACAAAAAGAGGTCACGTGTACCCACCCGCAATCGCCGCCGAGCATCCCGATTCTCTCGCGTTCGTGATGGCCGCCTCCGGTTCTTCGCTCACCTACCGGCAGCTCGACGAGCAGTCCAACCAGCTCGCCCATCTCCTGCGCAGCAGAGGCGTGGGAGCAGGCGATTCCATCGTCCTGGTGATGGAGAACCGGATCGAATGGCCGGTGGTGGTCGCGGCCGGAATGCGCGCGGGCCTGTATGTCACACCGGTGAACTGGCACCTCGGCGCCGCCGAACTCGCGGCGCTCCTCGCCGAAGCGGCACCGGCCGCGGTGGTCACCAGCGGCTCGCTCGCCGGAGCGGTCGCCGACGCCCTTCCCGAAGGGCACACCGCGCTGATCCTGTGCACCGATCCCGCTCCCGGAGGCGAGCACCTCGCCGCGGCGATCGCGAACCACCCGACGACTCCCATCGCGGACGAGCGCTTCGGCGCCCGCGTCCTCTACAGCGGCGGCACCACCGGCCGTCCGAAAGCGTTCCGGCAGAAATTGCTGGACATCCATCCCGCGGACGCCCCCACCCGCCACGCGGGCCTCGCCCTGAAACTCGGCATCGACTCGGACACGGTGCTGCTCTCGCCCGCCCCGAACTACCATGCGGCGCCGTTCACCTTCCAGCTGATGACGATGGCCGCCGGCGGCACGGTCGTATGTATGGAACGATTCGACGCGTCCGCGGCCATGACGGCGATCGCCGCCCACGGGGTCACCCACTCGCAGTGGGTGCCGACGATGCTGCTGCGCATCCTCGCCCTGCCCGACAGGGCCGCCATCGCGCTGTCGCCGACGCACACCACCGCCGTCACGTCCGGCGCGCCCTGCCCGGTGGAGGTCAAGGAACAGATCACCGCGTGGTGGGGGCCCGTCCTGCACGAGTACTACGGCGCCTCCGAGGGCTACGGGCACACCTACATCTCCGCCGCCGAATCCGCCGACCACCCCGGGTCGGTCGGCCGGCCCCTCGGCGGCACCCGCGTGCACGTCACCGACGACGCGGGCACCCCGGTGCCGACGGGTGAGATCGGCAAGGTCTGGTTCGAACCGCCGGCCGCGACGGCCTACGTCAACGCGGGAGACACCGCGACGAGTGCCGGCTGGAAGAGCATGGGCGACCGCGGCTACCTCGACGAGGACGGATTCCTCTACCTCGCCGGGCGGGAAAGTTTCATGATCATCTCCGGCGGGGTCAACATCTACCCGGAGGAGATCGAGGCCGCCCTGGTGCGCCATCCCGATGTCGTCGATGCTGCGGTATTCGGCATCCCCGACCCGGAATTCGGGGAACAGGTCAAGGCGATGGTGGAATTGCGCGAGGGTGTATCGGGTGACGCCACCACCGCCGCCGACCTCATCGATTACTGCCGCGGCTGCCTGGCGACCTTCAAAGCGCCTCGCTCGATCGACTTCGTCGACCGCCTGCCGCGGCTGCCCACCGGGAAACTCAACAAGAAGGCCCTGCGCTCGCACTATTTCGCGAATTCCTGACGAAGACACCATCTGACCATCGATCACCCGAACAGGAGCCAGACATGGTTCACGCCCAGCAAGATCAACACACCTTCGACGTCCTGCATTCGCTCCGCGTGAAGGGACTGGCCAACGACGACGTGCTCAGCGCGCTGTCGGGCGTGCCGGTCGAGGACCTGCCGGCAGCCCTGGATCCGCTCGTCGAACAGGGTCTGGTGGTGCGCCGGGAAGGCCGGATGCCGGGAGCGATGCTGACCCCCGCGGGCAAGGCCGAGCATCTGCGGCTACTCGCACAGGATCCGGCCACCACCGGTGCGGCCACCGCGCTGACAGCGTTCTACGACCGTTTCCTGCCGATCAATTCCGACTTCAAGATGGTGTGTCAGCGCTGGCAGATGCGCACCGACGACACCCCCAACGATCACGGCGACCCGACCTACGACGGCGAGGTCGTCGGCGCGCTGGCGCAGATCGACGAGCAACTGCGGGCGTCGCTCCCGGAACTGGTCGACGCGCTGCCGCGGTTCGGTCGCTACCTGCCCCGCCTCTCCGCGGCGCTCGACCGCGTCCGCGGCGGCGACACCGCCTCGTTCGCGCGGCCGATGTACGACAGCTACCACGACATCTGGATGGAACTGCACGAAGACCTCATCCTCAGTGCCGGGCGGACCCGGGGCGCTGCCGACGAAGGCTGAACAACGGCACAACACAGAAGGGGCGGGGGGGGGGAGGGGGGGGGAGAGCCGTGTTTGGTTGGTGGGAGGGGGGGCGGAGGGGGAAACCGGGCTTAAGAATT
>NZ_JBHVEY010000006.1:3867-89653 GCF_042802055.1 Rhodococcus sp. NPDC057529 | reverse complement strand
GGGGGGGGGGAAATGAAAGGAGGCCCTCGTCGGGGGGGGGGGGGGGATGGGGGGGGGGAAAGAAGGGAGGAAAAAAAAAAAAAAAAAAGGGGGGGGGGGTTTTGTCGCCCCCCCCCCCGCCCCTTCTGTGTTCGGTATACGGTGCAGCGCAGGAGAATCCTGCGCTCAGGACTCGGCGGACACCGGGAACGGCAGGCACGCCTCGACGTGCGCCGCGACACCTGAGCCCTCGGAGTTGGCCGCCACGGCCGAGATGGCGCTGATCGACACGTAGCCGTCACGCACGAGAGCGGAGTCGGTTCCGGTGCCGAGGCGTTCGGTATTGGCGAATCGCAACAGCCGCACCGTGTCCGGGGTCTTGTCGAAGGTCAAGCCGAGCAGTCCGCGCGGTGCCAGCGGCGCCATTCGCACGCCCTTGACCTCACTGATGTCGAGATCGGGCACATTGACGTTCAGCACGGCACGGTGGGCGCTGTGGGCGAGCATCCACTGCGCCGCCGACACCGCGATCCGGCCGGCGGTGTCGAATCGGTGCTCCGGCGGAAACCCGCAACTGACGGCGAGACCGCGGACGCCGAGGGTCGACGCGGTCAGCGCGGCCGCCACCGTACTCGAATTCAGAATCATCCGGCCGGTGTTCGGGCCCGGATTGATGCCGCTGACGACCAGATCCGGCGGAGGACCGAACACCCCCGCGCACGCCGCGAACACCGCAAACGCGGGCGGGGCGTCGAAGCTGAGCGCCTGCACTCCCGGCAGGTGCTCGAAGCGGCGCTCCGTGTAGGCGATCTCCGCTCCGTGCTCGAGGGTGCCCAGCGAAGAGCCGCTGCCGCTGCACTCGCCGCGCGGCGCGGCGATGGTGATCTCGTACCCCTCGGTTGTCAGAGCTGTCGCCACCGCATGCAGTCCGGGTGCGTCGATGCCGTCGTCGTTGGTGACCAAAATGCGCATGTGAGCGCTCTCCTTCCCTGCCGACCTCCACAAACCAGACGCCAGCTCAGACCTCGTACTAAAGGATTGTGACTCAGTATTCACACTTTTGTCTACCGGCAAGCGTGCAAACTCGTCAGACGTGCGCCCAGTCAAGGCTAGGGGTCCTTGACAGAGTGACGCCACTCACATAAGAATGTGAATTCACAGTCGCTAACACGACAGGCGACGTGCATCGTTCCGGGATGAGACCGGCACTCCACAACATTTGTCTGAAAGAAGGCATCGCATGGCTGAGTGGCCCATCAACGACACTGTGTCGAAGGTGTTTCCCCTGTACTCCCGCGCGAACGTCGGGGAGATCTTCCCCGACCCGATCAGTCCGTTGAACGCCTCCGCCGGCTTCCAGCACAATCTCGAACCGGGCTGGCGGGACGCTTTCGTCGCATGCAAGGTCTGGGACCACGACCTCTACGACGCCACGGTCGACTACAACATCCTCCCCGCCTTCGGCAGCTACCTGTACATCAACATGTCGCTGATGCGGCTGTTCGGTGTCCGCGTGCCGGGGATGTCGCCGGAAGCGGTCGACCTGCAGTACTTCGGTGACATGCCCGGGATTCCCAGCTACGAGAGCGAGAAGCGGGACTTCGACGAGAACCCGGAATTCGCCGAGCGCGCCGGCGCCTGGCTGGTCGAGGAGGTCATCGGGGCCACCGGACTGCCCGAGTACGACGCCGACCGTCAGGACGTGGTGCGCATCCGCGCCGACCGGCCCGACATGACCGCGTTGACCGATCAGCAGTTGCGCGATCGCATCACCTCCTTCGACTACATCCTGCGGCCACTGTTCCAGCACCACATCGAGGCAAGCCTCAAATCGGGTGTCGGGCTGGGGGCCGTCGCGCAGATCGCCGCCGCCGTCGGCAGGCCCGAACTCGCCCTCACCCTGGTCGGCGGCATCGGTGACGTCGACTCCACCGGACCCTCCAAGCGGATGTGGACCCTCAGCCGCACCGCCCAGGATCCGGCTGTGGCCGCCGTGTTCGACGAGGGCGTCCACGGCCTCTACGACCGGCTGGCGGCGAGCACCGACCCGGCCGTCACCGCGTTCCGCACCGATCTCGACGCGTTCCTGTCGGACTGGGACTTCCGCGGACCCGCGGAATGGGAGATCCGCGCCCAGACGTGGGGAGTCAAACCGGAACTGGCGCTGGCCACCGTCGACCGCATGCGGCAGGTCGGCGACGACGAAGCGCCGGAAGGCAAGGGCACCATTCGAAGTGAGGAACGCGAGGCCGCCGCTTCGGTGGTCCGTGAGCTCCTCGCCGGGGATCCCGAGACCTCCGCCCAGTTCGAGGCCACCCTCGCCGCCGCCGCTCTCTGGCTCCGCGGCCGCGAACGCGCCCGCACCACGGCGGCCATGGTGATCCACGAAATCCGGCTTCCTGCTCGGGAACTCGGCCGACGCGGAGTCGAGGCGGGAGCCCTCGACAGCGTGGAGCAGATCTTCATGCTCTTCGCCGACGAACTCGACGCCTACCGCGCCGATCCCGCTGCGTTCACCGACATCGTGCGCGAGCGGGAAAGGAGTTACATCGCGCTCTTCGACGTCAAGCCGCCGTTCGTGGTGTCCGAGGAAGTTCCGCCGCTCGAGAGTTGGTCGCTGCGCGCAGGCGCCGCCGGTGCCGCGCTGGCCGCGGGCGAGTCTGTGGTCGGCGTGTCCGGCTGCACCGGCACCGCCCGGGGCATCGCCCGGGTCCTGACCACCCCCGACGACCCCTCCGCGCTCGAGCCCGGAGAGATCCTCATCGCCCCGATCACCGACCCGTCCTGGACACCGCTGTTCGTCGCCGCCTCCGCGGTGGTCGTCGACGTCGGAGCCCCGTTCTCGCACGCCGCGATCGTCAGCCGGGAAATCGGTATCCCGTGCGTCGTCTCGGCCACCGACGCGACCAAGCGCATCCCGAACGGAGCACTCGTCGAGGTCGACGGCACGACCGGTGTCGTGACGGTGCTCGAGATCTGAGTCGGTACCGGCCCTCGATAAGGAGAAGACATTGCACGCAGCTGATGTTTGCGCGAGCTGGCTGGATCGAGTGTTGCACGACAAGGGGATACTCGTCCCCGGCAATCGGGTGACCGACACGGCAATCGAACCGATAGGCACAGGCCTGGTCGCCGACAGTTATCAGATCACGATCTCGTACTCCGACCCTGGCAGCGGCCCCGAGTCGCTCGTCGCGAAACTGACTTCCGACAGCGAGCAGAGCCGCGCCGCCGGACGCAGCGAGCTCAACTACGCCCGTGAGGTCGGCTTCTACACCGAGATCGCGCCGCACCTCCAGGTCCGCGTCCCGGCCTGTTTCCACGCCGAAATCGATTCGAACAATACCGAATTCGTTCTCCTCTTGGAGGATCTCACTCCCGCACGTCCCGGAAACCAGCTGACCGGCTGCACGGTGGCCGAAACGCGGCTCGCCGTCGAACAAGCCGCGCGGATCCACGCGCCTTACTGGGGTTCCGAAGAACTCAGGGGCAACCCGTGGATGGACATCTCGTCGAGCTACTGGCAGCGATTCGCCGAGATGATGCCCGAATGGTACGACGGATTTCGTCAGCGCTACACCGGCCGGCTCAGCGAGGCCGACTTCGCACTGGGGCAGGAATTCGTCGACAACATCGCCGGGTACTACCAGGCACTGGAGAGGATGCCCTACACCGTCCAGCACGGAGACTACCGACCCGACAACGTCCTGTTCGACGCGCGCGGCGGAGAAGTACCGCTCGTCGTACTGGACTGGCAAACAGTGGTGTACGCACCGGGAGTCGTCGACGTCGCCTACTTCATCGGTGGCGCGCTCGATGCCGTGACACGTCGAGCGCACGAGGACGAACTACTCCTCCACTACCACTCGGAACTCGTCGACCTCGGGGTCGACGGCTATCCGTTCGAACGTCTCGTCCAGGACTATGCGTGCGCGACCTTCCACAACTTCATCATCGGGGTTGCGGCTGCGATGCTGGTGGAACGAACCGAGCGCGGTGACGAGCTGTTTCTGTCCATGGTCACCAATTCCCTGACACATGCACGGGACCGCGACGGAGCCCGCCACATCGGCATCCACCCCCTCGCCGCGGTGAACCGCGGGTAGGTCCGCGCCCGGCTGCGGTTCTCACGAAAGGCACACTCAGTGAACGATACGATGCCTGAACTGGGCTTCTACGCACTCGGCGGACACGTCGAGTCTCCCCGAGAGATGTACGGCGAACTGGCACTGGCCGAGCGTCTCGGCCTGGGCACCGCGTTCTTTTCCGAACGGTTCAACGTCAAGGAACTCGGGTCGTTGACCGGCGCGGCCGGCGCGGTGACCGAACGCCTGAACATCGCCACTGCTGCGACCAACCACAACACCCGCCACCCGATGGTGACAGCAGCATGGGCGACGACGATGCACCGGCTGACGAACGGCCGCTTCGTCCTCGGCCTCGGTCGTGGGCTGGCACCGCAACTGAAAGCCTTCGGCCTCCCGCCGGTGACCACCGCGCAACTGGAGGACTTCATCGGTCTGATGCGCCGATTGTGGAAGGGCGAGACCGTCGAGGGCCATTGCGGCCCGGCTGGAAACTATCCGGCGCTGCGCCTCGACCCGACATTCGACGAGAACATTCCGATCGGACTGACCGCATTCGGGCCTGCGACCCTGGCCCTGGCGGGGCGAGCCGCCGACGTCGTCGTTCTCCACACGTACTTCTCGGACGACACTGTCGTGCGGTGTGTGAATGCGGTCCGCACCGCTGCGGAGAAGGCCGGTCGTGATCCCGCAGCGGTCAAGGTGTGGTCTTGCTACGCAACGGTTCCCGACCACCTGCCCGTCGAACTGCAACTGAAGAAGACTGTGGCCAGACTCGCCACCTACCTGCAGGTGTACGGAGACTTGATGGTGAAGACGAACAACTGGGACCCTGGCGCGCTCCAGCGGTTCCGAGAAGATCCGGTGGTCGCCGGATTGAACGGCTGGTGCGATGCGGTGGCAACCCCGTCCGAGATCGAGCACATCGGCACAGTGCTGCCCGCCGAGTGGCTCGACGCAGCCGCCACGGGGTCAGCCGAGGCCTGCGCGAAAAAGGTCTCCGCCCAACTCGATCTCGGTGTCGACGGCGTGATCATGCACTGCTCGACCCCGGCAGAACTCGAACCGCTCGTCGAGGCGTACAGGAGGCTGCGATGAGAACCCCCGTCGAACTCGTCGAACAATATGTGTTCGAGATCTACAACAAGCAACGAGTCGAACTCGTCCACGAAATATGCGGCGACCCGGTCATTCGACACGAAGCGGGTAACACCGTCGCGCTCAGCCGAAATCAGCAAGTCGAGCGCATTCGCGCTGACCTGGCGTCGAACCAACCGACCTTCGAGGTGGCCAACCTCTCCGGCAACGAGGAGTTCGCGACGCTGACGTGGAACGCGATCCGCCTGTCCACCGGAGAGCGGCTCTGCGGAATCGAGGTCTTCAAGGCGACCGCGGGACTCATCACGGATGTGTGGAACTCCAACTACTTCGAAGGGTCCTGGTCATGAATCACCCGACTCCCAGAGTGCTCGACGTCGCCACCGAGATCGACACCGCATGGGTGCAGTCCGTGCTGCGGCACGCAGGCCACACCGGGGTCGAGGTCGCGTCGATCTCGGCGCAGCCGATCGGCGCAGGAAACGTGAGCGACACCGTACGAATCGGCATCGAGTACGCACGAGCCGAATCCGTTTCCCCCGCCGCGGTCGTGGTGAAGTTCCGTCCGAGCGCACCGGGTGCGCACGCGCACGGACTGCGGAGCGGTGCATACCACCGCGAAATCGGCGCCTACCGGGAAGTCGGTGGCCGACAGGCTTGCCGGATTCCGCGGTGCTTCTGGGTGGCCGGCGACGAGACGAACATCAACCTCGTCCTGGAGGACTTGACGGCAACGACGACGCCCGGCAATCAAGCTGCGGGGTGTGGTGTGGCCGAGGCGGAATCCCTTGTCGCGGAACTCGCTCGCCTGCACTCCAGCTTCTTCCCACTGACAGACGAGGCAGCGCCCGCGTGGTTGGTGCGCATGTCCGAGGTCTCCGACTACTGGTGCGATGCGGCGGAACGCGGGGCCGCGGCCGCGCTGACTCGCTTCGCCGGGGACCTCCCGCCGTACTTCCTCGCCGCCATTCGAGATGCCGTCGCACTCGTTCGCACCTGGTACGGGCTGCCGCAGCAACACCTGACACTCACTCACGGCGACCCTCGCGTCGACAATGTTCTCTTCGAGAGGTCGGAGGCGGGAGTGTCGGCCGTGCTCTTGGATTGGCAGTTCACCGGCTTGCGCAACCCGATGTACGACTTCGCGTACTTCATGTCGGGCAGTGTCGACGTCGCCGAACGCCGACTACACGAAACACGATTGCTGAAGACGTACATCGACGTCTTCGCGGAGAAATCCTCCGGATACGACGAGGGTCAGGCGACGGCCGACTACAGGATCCAGCTACTCAGCGGCCTCTACGTCACACTCGCCGCGGTCGCGGTTCTCCCCGACAACGATGTGGTGAACCAGCTGATTCTTGCGCTGCTGCGGCGCAACTGCGCAGCCGCGGTCGATTGGAAATCCGTCGAAGCGCTCGGCGATTCGGCCTGATCCAGCCGGTGACAGGTACTCCGAGATCCGGGCGGTGCGAGCCGACACGAAGGTCCGGAACCCGTAGCTTCCGCCGTAGGTTCCGGACCTGTCTGTCGTGCAGATCTACTCCAGTCCGTCAGAGGACGTAGAGCATCTCCTGGTACGTGGGCAGCGGCCAGAGGTCGTCGGCCACGATGTCCTCGAGGCTGTCTGCTGCTGCGCGAACGGCAGCCATCGCGGGCAGCAGGGCATCCTTGGCGTGCGTTGCCTCCGCCAATGCCTCCGATTCGCCCTGGGCGGCGAGCGCGGACTTCAACTCGGCGAGCGAGGTCCTGAGGTTCGTCAGGGGTGCGGACACGGCCTCGAGCGCGGACAGGTCGGCGTCCACTCCGGCGGCCTTCAGCGCCGCAACGTTCTGCGCCAGTTCGGTCTGGTAGCGAATCGCGGCGGGAAGGATCGACGTCTGTCCCAATTCCAGGGTCAGCCGTGCTTCCACTCCGATCGTGAGTGCGTACTGTTCGAGACCGATCTCGTAGCGAGAGTGCATCTCCCGGTCGTTGAACACCCGGTACTTGCCGAACAGTTCGACCGCCGATTCGGTGATCAGTTCGGGCAACGCGTCGAGGGTGGTGCGCAGGTTCGGCAGTCCACGCGCGGCCGCCTCGTTCTGCCAGTTCTCCGAGTACCCGTCACCGTTGAACACGACGTCACCGTGGTTGGTGATGATGTCGGTGAGCAGGTTCTGCACCGCCGTGTCGAAGTCGGTGCCGTTCGCGACCGCGGTCTCGAGTTCGGTCGCGATGTAGTCGAGCGACTCGGCCATGATCGTGTTGATCGTGACGATGGGTCCGCTCACCGTCTGCATCGAACCCGGCGCCCGGAACTCGAACCGGTTGCCGGTGAAGGCGAACGGGCTCGTGCGGTTGCGGTCGCCCGGATCGGTCGGGAGCACGGGCAGGGTGTCGACACCGATCTTCATGGTGCCCTTCCCCTTCGACGAGGTGGCCGCACCCTTCGCGATCTGCTCGAACACGCCGGCGAGCTGATCTCCGAGGAACACGGAGATGATGGCCGGGGGAGCTTCGTTCGCGCCGAGTCGGTGATCGTTGGTCGCCGACGCGACGGAGGCGCGGAGCAGGCCGCCGTACTTGTGCACCCCGCGGATGACGGCCGCGCAGAACACGAGGAACTGGGCGTTGTCGTGCGGGTTGTCGCCGGGGACGAGGAGGCTGCCGAGTTCGGAATTGCCGAGCGAGAAGTTGACGTGCTTGCCGGACCCGTTGACACCGTCGAACGGCTTCTCGTGGAACAGGCAGGCCATGCCGTGCTTCTTGGCGATCGTCTTGAGCGTCGTCATCAGCAGTTGCTGATGGTCGGCGGCGATGTTGCCGCGTTCGAACATCGGTGCGATCTCGAACTGGCCGGGGGCGACCTCGTTGTGCCTGGTCTTCGCGGGAATGCCGAGCTTGAACAGCTCACGTTCGGTGTCCATCATGAAGCCGAGAACGCGCTCGGGGATGGCGCCGAAGTAGTGGTCGTCGAACTCCTGGCCCTTGGGCGGCTTGGCGCCGAACAGGGTGCGGCCGGAGTTGAGCAGGTCGGGCCGGGCGAGGAAGAAGTGCCGGTCGACGAGGAAGTATTCCTGCTCCGGTCCGCAGAACGAGACGATGTTCTCGACGTTTTCATGGCCGAAGAGCGTCAGGATGCGTTCCGCGTGGACACCCATCGCCTGCTGCGACCGCAGCAGCGGTGTCTTGTGGTCGAGCGCGTCCCCGGTCATCGACACGAACACCGTCGGAATGCACAGGGTGTTGCCGTTCGGGTTCTCCAGCACGTAGGCGGGGCTGGTGACGTCCCACCCGGTGTAACCGCGCGCCTCGAACGTGTTGCGGAGCCCGCCGTTGGGGAAGCTCGACGCGTCGGGCTCGCCCTGGACGAGCGTCTTACCTGCGAATTCGGCGAGTGCCGACCCGTCACCGACCGGGTCGAAGAAGCTGTCGTGCTTCTCCGCGGTCAGGCCCGTCAGGGGGTAGAAGACGTGCGCGTAGTGCGTCGCGCCCTTCTCGAGTGCCCAGTCCTTCATCGCGGAGGCGACCGCGTCGGCGACCATCGGGTCGAGCGGCTTGCCCTTCTCGATCGTGGCGATGACGGACTTGTAGACCGACTTCGGCAGACGCTTCTGCATCACGGCCTTGCTGAATACGTTCTGGCCGAAGATCTCGCCCGGCTTCTCGTCGTCGACGAAACTGACGGCCGGGGGCACGTAGGCCTCGACGTCCTTGATCGCCTGCAGACGGACGGCATTCCCACTCATGTGTTTCTCCCTCGCGTGTACCCCGCGGATGAGGTGGGGGTGCGTCGGGGCAACACTGTACGAACGGAACGTAACGTGAATGTTTCGTGCAGATTTCTCGGCCGTGTCAGGCCGCCGTGGCGGTGCTCACGCAGAGTCCCCTGAGGATAAGGCCCACAGCGAAACTACACCGTTCGGATTCGGTCCGTCGGTTGAGGCTGCCGCCGGCCGGCAGCGGGGGGCGTCGAGCCCTCGATCGGACTTTACTTGCGCTTTACCTTAGTTCGCGATACCGTCCAATCAGTTGCAGGCGCAGCGAATCACGAATTCGCCACCTCCAGACCGAGGTGAGAGTCCGCCCATCGAGGGATCGGGCGGTGTGCCCGTACGCAGCGCGCTGACGTCGAATCGAATTCCGTCGGACGCCGCTACACGGGCGGTGGACCCCACCGGTCAGCTTTGGGCGGCCGGGACCGGTGGGGCCATACCGGCGACTGGGTGTCATCGACCACGCTGTGTGGCGATGCCCCGCACCGGGCATTCTCGAAGTATGGGATCGAACGCGGGCAGCCCCACCAGTTCGTCGGCCGCGGCAGTCGGTGGCCGGCTGATGCAACTGGTCGGTGACCGCGACGTCGTCCGGTTCTCGGGCGAGATATCCCGGGTGTGCGCCGAACCGCCCGCTGTCGGAGAGCGACCGGAATACGGCGACGTGCTCGCCTGGGTCGTCGATGCCATCGTCGGCGTTGTCACCGCGCGTTTGGGCGCCGCGGGACCGGGGGAGAGGTTCATCCTCGACCTGCGCTTCACGGACGGCGGGTTCGTCGACGTAGACGCCCTCTCGGCGTCGGAGCGTTGGGTGCTGCGGACGGTGTCGGCGTTCCTCGCCGAGGATCTCGCCGAAGCGCAGCGGTCGCTGACCGCTGCCGAGCAATTCGACGTGACCATGCGGGCGGAGACCCTCGCCGATGCCCTGATCTGGCTCGACTTCGTCCTCGACGTCGACCTCCCCGACCCACCCGACGTGACCACCGCATAGCGGGCGCGGTCAGTCCGGCGTCCTCGCCTCCGCGTCGGTGCGTTCGTGCGCGGTCAGGAGCAGGTGATCGAATCGGGCGCGGAACGAGACGGGGAGGGTCGCCTCCGCGGCGAGGGCGTCGACGAAGCGTTCGGCGAGGGTGCGGAGCTTGGTATTCGTCTCCTGTGAGCGCCAGGTGAGGATGCCGAAGGCCCGTTCGGAGGAGATGCCGTCGCGAGTCGCGGTGACGGCAACTCCATCGGCCGCAGCGGATCGTCAGATGGTGTCGACCTCGAGCAGGTGTTCGATTCCACGGAGATCACCCGCGTTGCGGGTGAGGAGGCGGGCGTTGTTCGCGTGCGCGGTGGCGGCGATCATCAGATCAAGGGCGCGGGGCTGAGGTTTGCGGCCATATGCTCGCACGGCAGCGGCCAGCTGCCCGTAGCTCCGAGCGACACCCGCGTCGACAGGGAGGGGGTCGAACTTGCGTTCCACGGCGATCAGCCGCTGCAACCGCTGCGCTCGCTGGTCCGCGGTGTTCGCGACCAGGAGCCCGAAGTGCAGTTCCGCCAGGCTCACGGCACTGATCGCGACCTCCCCGTCAACGGGTGGGACATCGCTCGCGATCAGAATGCTCGTGTCGAGCACCGTCCTCACCGCGAAGCCCAGGGGTCCGCGATCGGGTCTTCGATAAGGCCGCGGTCGGCCTCCCACGTCGGATCGGTATCCGTCCGAAAGATGTCGGCGACCTCGTCGAAGGCGCACCACGTCTTCCGCCCGGCGGGGCCGAGGATCGCGCTCGGCCGGCCTGCGACCGTGATCAGCATCGTCTCCCCGGCTTCGGCCCGTTTGACGTAGTCGCTGGCATGCTGGCGCAGTTCTTTCAGCCCTAGACTCTCCATACCCAATGGTAGCACTAATGCTACTTTGCGAGCCCGGCCATCGCGTCGGTCTCAGCTTTCTTGCATGTCGACGATGCACATGCGGGTGAGATCCGGCCTCCGGGCGAGCAGTGCGATGGCTTTGATCATGCGGCGACCGTAGAGGGCAGAGCAACGCCGTGAATCCGCGATCTCGTTCAGCGGAATCTCACAGCCCCGCCGGTCCAGCCTCGGGGTGTTCCGCTTTGGAACACCCGCGTCGTCGGGCGGTGGTCGATCCTGGAGTCACCACGCCGGATATCCGGCATCGCGCGCCTCGTCAGCGGCGTGCGGTTCATCATCAGGAGAATTTCACGTGACCTCAACTGTGAATTCGACGGTGCGCCAGGGCCTTCCGCTCGACGGGATCACCGTGGTCAGCTTCGAGCAGGCGGTGGCCGCCCCGCTCGCCACCCGGCATCTGGCCGATCTGGGCGCCCGTGTCATCAAAGTCGAACGCATCGGCGAGGGGGATTTCGCCCGCAACTACGACCGTGCCGTGCACGGTGTCGCATCACATTTCGTGTGGCTCAACCGGGGCAAGGAGTCGGTGAGTGTCGACCTGAAGACGGCCGACGGCGTGGCGGTCGTCCGCAAACTCGTCGACCGGGCCGACGTGGTGGTGCAGAATCTCGCACCCGGCGCGATCGACCGGCTCGGCCTCGGCGCCGAGGCGCTGCGCGCGGACCGTCCCGAGCTGATCGTGGTGAACATGACCGGCTACGGCACCGACGGTCCACTGCAGGCGCGTAAGGCGTACGACATGCTCGTCCAAGCCGAAACCGGGCTGTGCTCGATTACCGGCACCCCCGAGACCGCCACCAAGACCGGCATCCCCGCCTCGGATATCGCCGCCGGCATGTACGCGCTGACCGCTGTGCAGGCGGCGCTGTTCCGGCGCGAACGCACCGGTGCGGGAGCGGCGGTGGACGTGTCTATGTTCGACGCGACCGTCGAATGGCTCGGGCATCCGATGTACCTGCAGATGTACCAGGACACTCAGGTCGAGCGGATGGGTCTGAGTCACGCCTCGATCGCACCGTACGACGCGTACCCGACCGTCGACGGGCAGATCCTGATCGGGGTGCAGAACGACCGCGGCTGGCGGGCCCTGGTCGCCGAAGTGTTCGGCCGACGCGACCTGGCCGAGCATCCGAAGTTCGCCACCAACATCCTGCGGGTGCGGAACCGCGCCGAAACCGACCAGGTCGTCGCCGAGCACACCCGTCGGTTCGACACCGAAGAACTCGACAAACGACTCGCCGCGGCGGGCGTGCCCGCCGCCCGCCTGAACGACATGCGCGGTCTCATCGACCACCCGCAACTGTCCGAGCGCGGCCGGTGGCGTCAGATCGACACCGAGTCCGGCCAGGCCAGGGCCGTACTGCCGCCGATGACCTTCACCGACGTCGAACTCCCCATGGGGCCGGTTCCCGCCCTCGGTGATCATACCGACGCCGTTCTCACCGAACTCGGCTTCACCGACACCGCGATTGCCGCGCTTCGCACCGGAGGCGCGGTCGGATAGCGTCCCCCGTCCCGAAGGTGTGCCACGAGAGGGCGAGATCCGCGTAGTCGACTACTCGGGTTCACCGGTGCAGGTCGCCGTACGGTCGGTCTGTATCGCATTCGCGAATCGACGAAAGGACACCGAAATGGCTTGGTCGACAACGCCGCAGGGGCTTTTTCTCGCCGCTGGTCAGGCGAATCAGTTCTCCTTCTCGTTCGGGGACGTCTGGAAGGGGCCGCAGTTGGCGACGCCGAAACTCGATGCCAGCCAGGGTGGTGGCGGCACGAAGGTCCTGGTGACTCAGTGGCAGGGCACCGCCAATCAACCGGTCTTCGGCGGCCCCAGCAAGCAGTGGTACGTGCTCGGTATTCACAACAGCTCGACTTCGGGCATCTGGTTCCACCTCGAAGGAGGCGTACTCGCATGACGACACAGGAATCACCGAACGTGTCCCACGTGCAGGTCCTGGCGGACGGGAGCGGCAGCATTCTCGCCGCCGTCATGCGCACGGCGAGAACGGACTCGATCTCGGCCTCGGGTGAGGACGTTGCGCCCCAGGTCTCTCTTCTCGCCTCGGAAGGGCAAGTGGTGCATGATATCTCCGTTTACGGAGGGTCCGGGGACGAGATGTTCGAGTCGCTCGATCAGTGCGTGGTCCGGGTCGACGCCGGCGTCCCGACGTTGGTGCCCCGCGCGGACGCATAGCCGTCGAGGAAGGCGAGGGGAACGCTGGTCCGCGGGCCGGCGGTCCCCGGCCCGCGCCGGGCGAAACCCATCAAATTCCCCTCGAGAGCTACTTTGTCCGCACAAACGGTTGACTTCGCCGCAGGCGCACAGCACTGTCGTAGGGACACACGCCGCGCCGAGTAGTTCCGGAGTCGACCTTGACCAACGCCCACCCCACCGAGATCGCAGTTGCAGTGGCCGGATTCGGCTGGATGGGCCGAGTGCACACCAACGCGTATCTGCGTCAGCGCCACCACTTCCCGGAAGCCCCGACGATCCGGCTGGGCGCCGTCGCCGACGAGGTACCCGGCCGCGCCGAGGAAGCCGCCGCCCAGTTCGGTTTCGGCGCAGCGCTGACGGATTGGCGCGACATCGCCGCCGACGAGAACATCGACGCGGTCAGCATCACCGCACCCAACTTCCTGCACCGCGAGATCGGCGTCGCGATGGCCCAGGCGGGCAAACACATCTGGATCGAGAAGCCGGTGGGGCTGTCGTCCGAGGACGCGAAGGCTGTTGCCGCCGCCGTCGAGAAGGCGGGCGTCCAGTCGACCGTCGGGTTCAACTACCGGCACGCACCGGCCGTCGCGATGGCACACGATCTCATCGCCTCGGGCGAACTGGGCACCATCACGCATTCACGGTTTCGCTTCCTCAGCGACTACGCCGCACACCCGGACGGCGCTCTGAGCTGGCGTTACGAGAACGCGCGCGGTGGGTCGGGCGTGCTGGGCGATCTCGCGTCGCACGGCGTCGACCTGGTCCGGTACCTGCTCGGGGACATCGACGCCGTGGTGGCCGACACTGCCGTCTTCATCCCGCAGCGCGCCGTCCCGACGGGGGCCACCAGCGGGCATGCGCGCGCGACCGGCGGCAAGCTGGGGCCGGTGGAGAACGACGACTTCGTCAGCGCGCTGGTCCGTCTGGCATCGGGCGGGCGGGTGACCCTGGACGCCAGCCGCGTCGCCGTCGGCGAGCAGAACAACTACGGGTTCGAAATCCACGGCACGAAAGGTGCGGTGTACTGGGACTTCCGGCGGATGAACGAACTCGGCACGAGTCTCGGCGGCAGGTACCAGGACCAGCCGGTCACGACGGTCTGGGTGGGACCCGACGCCGGGGCATACGCCCGCTTCCAGCCGGGTTCCGCGTCCTCGATGAGCTACGACGACCTCAAGGTCATCGAGGGAAACAACTTCATCACGTCGATCGTCGACGGAAAGCCCCAGGGCGCAACGATCGCCGACGCCGTCGCCGCGGCCGAAACCCTCGATGCCATCACGGCATCCGTCGCTTCGGGTGCGTGGGTCGGGGTGCGCTGATCCGATCCGCACCGCCCGGTCGCGGGGTTACGCTTGATCGGTTGGCGGGTCGTTCCCGTACGCGCCCTTCTCCGCGGAGGTTGGTATGAATGCCAAACCGTTCGGCACAGGCATTGCGATTCTCGCGTTGACGATTTCGGTGGCTTCGTGTTCGTCGGATACTTCCTCCGACAGCGAGGACAGTTGCGTCCGCGCGAGTGACAGTGAGCTGGATTCGCTTTTCACGAGTTGGAACGATGCACTGGTCTCCGGCGACGCGAGCCGGGTGGCCGCGCTGTACCGGCCGGACGCGATACTGCTGCCGACCCTGTCGGTGCCCATCGCCGACACCCCGGAGGAGATAACGGAGTATTTCGTCAACCTGATCAAGGCCGATCCCACGGCCCGGATGGAAGAAAGCTACAAGTATTCGGACTGCAACCTCGCCTACAACGTGGGCCGCTGGGTCATCAACGCCAACGGCCAGGACGTGGCGGCGAGGGTCACGTGGGTGTACCGGTACGAAGACGGAAAGTGGCTGATCGCCAACCATCATTCGTCGGTGAACCCCAGCTGAGGCCACACGGTGGTGGCCCACCCGCGAGGCCGGCCACCACCGTAGTTCAGGACGATTTGGCGCGTTTACCCGCGACGTACACCTCGGTGATAGACGTCTCGCGGATCCCCATCAGCAGCGCGAACAGGGTCTGATCGCGGGCGAGTTCGGGGTCGGAGGACCGAAAGGCGTTGCGCAGCAACCCGTCGAGTGCAGGGGTGCCCGACGGGTCGACGACCACGAAGTCGGCTTCCTTCCCGACGTCGAAGTTGCCGAACCGGTTCTCCATGTCCAGGGCGCGGGCGCCGCCGAGGGTGCCGACGAACAGCATCTCCGCGGGATGCATCGACACCCCGTCGTCGCCGGCCTCGGTGATGTGCACCTTGAACGCGTCGCCGAGCACCCGAGGAATCAGCCATTCGTCGCCGCCGCCGAAATCGCTTCCCACGGAGATGGTGACACCCGACGCGACCGTGCGCTTCCACGGCATCGTTCCGGATCCCAGGAACAGCTGCGAGATCGGACAGTGCGAGACCGACGTACCGGTCTCGGCCATCCGCTCGAGCTCGGCATCCTGGCAGTGCACGCAGTGCGCGAGGATCGTGCGCCTTCCCAGCAGGCTCTTTCCGCCGACCGCCGAGCCGGGCAAGAATTTCCCGTCGTAGGTGTCCAGGTACGAGTTCACCTGGTACGTCTCCTTGGTCGAGTCGACCTCGCCGGTGCCGGGACGGTTGTTCTCGTTGAGATGCGAGTGCACATACACCCCGCGGTCGCGCACCTCGTCGTAGAGTTCCCCGAGATTCTTCAGGGTCTCCGTCGTCACCGACAGCGAGAACCGCGGGATGATCGCCACATGTAGCAGGGCGGTGTCGACGTCGCCGGTGTCGGCGCCGTGCCACTTGTCGATCTCCTCGCGGGTGAGCCGGATGGCGTCCTCTTCGGACGTCATCAACGGCTGGGCGGTTTCGTCACCGACGGTTTGAATTCCGCGGCCACTCACGATGCGCAGGCCCGCCTTCTGCGTCTCGGTGAACAACGCGTCCTGGGCGTGCGGAAACGCCGAACCGAACACCATGGCGGCGGTCGTGCCCGCCGAGATGCGCCGGTTGGTGAACTCGACGGCCGCCTGCTGCGCGAACTCCGGGTCGGCGAACTTCGCCTCCGACGGGAACATGCACAGGGTCAGCCACTCCAGAAGTTGCCCGCCGCCGTAGGAGTCGCCGGCGTACGTCTGAGGGAAATGGACGTGGGTGTCGACGAACCCGGGCAGCAGAAACCCGGGCCGGTGGTCGTACACGGTGCCGGACTCGTATTCGAACGGGAGCTCGGCGCGGTCACCGCAGAACACGATTCGCCCATCGTCGTCCAGCACCAGCGCGCCGTCGGGTATCGAAACCAGGGCGGCCGCGGCTTCGGTCACTTTCGGCGCGCCTGCGATGTGGAAGATGTGTCCGAGGTGGAGGTGCGTGGCCATGCGTGAACTCCCGTCGAGTGGTAACGGATCATGCGATGAGATAACAGCCCACACCTACAATGCCACCGATCAGACCCGGATCGCGGCCGAACAGACCAAGCCGTCTGCGTTGGATTCTGCGCGCCCGGCGGTCAGCGGGCCTCGACGAATCGGCGGACGACCTTGTCCCATCCCAGCGACTCGAGGAGTTCCGCGGCGGCCGCCCGCGAGGTGAGTGGCCGAAGAGCGTCGATGTCGAGGTCGCCAGTGGTGCCCAGGACGTCGTCGAGGCGCAGGCAGTCGACGTATCCGTAGTCGGACCAGGGTTCCACGTGCCCGTCCCAGTCCGCGACGTCGGCGTACGGGCCGCCGAGTCTTAGCTTCCCGCTGCGGTGGATCATCACGTACCGGGGCACCACCTGCATCGTCTCCTCGGCGGTGGCGAGGGTCGTTGCGGGGTCGGCCGCAGGATCCGCGCCTGCGAGCCGACGATCGTAGGAGGCCGTCTTGACGGTTGCGACCTCGACCAGCGCCCGCACGTAGATCCACCGTGCTCGTTCGACCGAGCCCGCCCACGCCGATTCCTCGTCGGCGCAAGAGAACACGTTCTCGGCGGGGGTCCGGATCAGCAACCGCGTCCCCACCCGCTCGTGGTCGACGACCAGGTCGCCGTCGACGAGGAACTCGCCGTCGTACTCGCGGATCCCGGTGATCGTCGCGACCGCCAGCACCTCGTCGCCGGGCGCGGTGACGAACAGTTCACGTTCGGAGAAGACGCCCTCGGCGTCGCCGGAAAAGGGGCCCCGACCTCTGGTGAAGGCCTCCTGCTGGGTCAAGCCGGCCCGGAACCCTGCTTCGGTCGTCCCCAACGGATGATCGCGCATCTCTCGCAGGTCGCCGAGTCGAACCCTCAACGTCACAGGTCGTCCTCCCCGTTCATCTCCGGCGCACCGCGGGCCGACTCTATGATCATAGCCGTTGACCTGCGGTGATTCCTCACCTGCGCAACCGCTGCTCGCCCAGTAGGGTCGCAGTGACTGTTCGACCGACCGAGGGGGACCGGTGACGGGTTCTGCGTCCGAAGGAATCATCTCGCCCGCCGCACGCGTGTTCTGGGACCGCAGCTTCGCGGATCGCCGCGCCCTGTTCGCGGGGCTCCGTCAGCGGTCCCCGATCGAGTTCCACACCGAAACGGACGGCCCGGGCTTCTGGTCGGTCGTCGGCTACGACGACGTGGTGGCGGTGAGCCGGAACCCGGAGGTCTTCTCCTCGGAGAAGGGCTTCACCATCGACGACGTCCCCGTCGAGATCCTCGAGTTCGCCATGTCGATGATCGCGATGGACGACCCCCGGCACCGGCATCTGCGGGGGATCGTGCAGTCGGCGTTCACCGCCGCGTCGGTGCGGGGCATCGCCGACAGGGTGCGCGCTCACGCCGCGCAGATCGCCGCCGACCTGCCCCGAGATACGATGTTCGACTTCGTCCCCGAGGTCGCGACCCGGCTGCCGGTGCAGGTGATCTGCGAGCTGCTCGGGATCCCCGAGAGCGACCGGCCGATGATCCTGGCGGCGGCCGCCGACGTCATTTCCGGGGGTGGGGATCAGGAGTTCGTCACCGCCCCCGGCGGTGCGGCGGGCCTCGGTCAGATCTACGGGTACGCCCTCGAACTGGGCGAGAAACGCAAGGCGGACCCCGGTGACGACCTGACGTCCCGCCTGGTGTCGACGACGGTCGACGGGGAGATCCTCACGCCGACGGAGTTCGGGTCGTTCGTCATCCTGCTGATCACGGCGGGTTACGAGACCACCCGGCAAGCGCTGGCGTGGGCGCTGCACCTGCTCAGCGAGCACCCCGGCCAGAAGGAACTGCTGCTCGCCGACTTCCCCGGCCGCATCGACAACACGATCGACGAGGTGATCCGGTTCGCGTCCCCGGTGCCCTACATGCGGCGCACCGCGACCGTCGACACCGAGATCGGCGGGGCCCACATCGCAGCCGGGGACAAGGTCGTCATGTGGTACCTGTCCGCGAACCACGACGAGCGCGTCTTCGACGATCCGGACCGGTTCGACATCACCCGCCCGAACGCGGGCAAGCAGCTCGGTTTCGGTGCGAAAGACATCCACCACTGCCTGGGCGTGAACCTCGCCAAGCTCGAGCTGCGGGTCATGCTCGAGGAACTGTTCACCGCCCACCCCGGACTCCACGCGGTGGGCGAGCCGGAGCTGCTGCTCTCCGCATTCGTCAGCGGCATCGCGTCACTGCCGGCCCGGGCAGGCGACCGGCCGTGACGTTCACGCCGGCCGGCGACCGGAAATCATGACGAGCGGCATGTCGGTGATGCGCGCTACGGTCGCGTCGTCGAGCTCGATCCGGTCCGCGAGGTCACGCGCCTCGTCGAGACTGATCGAGCGCCCCGCGATCCAGGTGTGGAAAATCGCCAGGTTGACCGGACCGAGAATGCGCGGCGCCTTGTAGTCCTCGACGAACTTCTCGGCGTCCTCGAACCTCGTGCTGCGGTCCGCATCCGTGATCAGCAGCGGTCCGCCCGGCTTCAGGACGCGCACGCACTCGGCGAGCCCGGCTTCGCGCGACGACCAGTGCTTGATGGAGCCGTAGCTGATCACGCCGTCGAACGTCCGATCGGCGAAGTCGAGCTTCGTGGCGTCGCCCACGTCGAAGCGCACCCGGTCGCCGTAGCTGCGCATGCGTTTGGTGGCGCGCTTGATCTGCGCCTGCGACAGATCGAGACCCAGAATGTGCACGTCGGGGCGCTGATCGGCGATGTACTTGGTGAACAGCGCCCCACCCGAACCGACGTCCAGAATGCGGGCGTTCGGGGGGAGATGCGGCAGGAAGTACTCGTCGATGACGCGGCGTGAGCGGTAGACGGCCGGCGCCACGATGGTCTCGTACATCCAGGCGTGCGCCGGAGTGTAGATCGCGGTGATGGGGTCGAACGGTGCCAGCGGCATGGTCGCGCTCCTAGGTGTCCCGGTTTCCCACGGCGCCCGAACCTGTTCGGGTCCACTTTCCGCGCCGTTGTCGCTCATAGATTAAGGGTTACCTGGCGTACACGCTGGTCCATCTATACGGTTGTCCACCTACACGCGGGCCGGTGTCCAGTCGGGGGTTTCGGTGAGCACCACCCGGTTCAGCAAGTCGGCCGCCCGGCCGACGCCCTCGATCGAACTGACGAGCGCGTCCTCGTGCTCGATGTTGAGCGTGCCGTCGTAGCCGACGGACCGGAGGTTGTAGACGAAGTCGGCCCAGAACTGCTGCCCGTCCGGATGTCCCAGGCCGAGGGTGACGTAGTTCCATGCGCGGTCGTGCGGGGTGGTGATGGGAACGGTGTCGAGCAGACCGTCGCTCTCGGCGTTCCACCGGTTGATCCGGATGTCCTTGGCGTGGACGTGGAAGATGGACTCGCCGAGGGACCGGATGACGGCGGGGATGTCCGCGCCCATCCACATGAGGTGCGAGGGGTCGAGATTGGCGCCGACGACGTCCGCCCCGGCACTGTCGATCAGCCGGTGCAGAGTCGACACGTTGTGAACGAGTTGGGCGCCACAGGCTTCGACGGCAAGACGCACGTTGGCGTCGCGCGCGAAGGCGGCGAGTTCCTTCCAGTAGGGGATCGCCACCTCCTGCCACTGGTAGGCGAGGATGTCCAGGTTCTCCGGCGGCCAGGACGTGGTGATCCAATTGGGCGACGAGTCACCCTCGGCGCCCGGCAATCCCGACATGAGGACGACTGTCGGGACTCCGAGTGCACTGGCCGCCGTGATGGTGTCGCGGACGACCTTTGCCTGCCGGTCCCCGGTGACGGGGTGGAGTTGGTTGCCGTTGGCGGTGAGAGCGCTGAGGGTCAGCCCGCGCGAGGTGATCTTGCCGAGGAACTCCTCTCTCGCCCCGTCGGACGACACGAGGGCGGGCAGATCCGCGTGCGGACTCTCCGACCAGTTTCCCGTGGCGACCTCGACGGACGACAGTCCGTGGGTGCGCGCCAGGTCCAGTGCAGCTTCGAAGGGCAGATGGCTGACCGAGTCGGTGAGTAGTCCGATTTTCATCGCTGTGCACTTCCTGTCGGGAGACGTCGTACACAACTAGTACGTTCTAGTGTCGCTCTTTGTCAAGACATATGCACGGCGGTGGCGGCGAGTCGGGCATTCTCACCGATGCATCCACCGCTGCCGTTTGCCCGCTCAGGACGTGAAGCCGACGCCCCGGGTCAGGGTGCCGATCTCCTTCAGCGCGCGTTCGCCTTCGCTGCGTTCGCGTTGCCAGATGTTGCGGCCGACGATGATGCCGCGGGCGCCGGCGCGCAGGGTCTGCCCGATGGCGTCGACGTCGCCGGCCAGGGGCCGCCGCCGTCGAGGGTGGTGACGTCGTAGTAGGTGTCGATGGTGAGTACGCGGCTCAGGTGTGGGTGTGCGGCGAAGAATTTTTCGGTCCGGCAGTGTGCGGCGCATCCGGTACTCCATGCTCATCTTCGGGCTCTCATTTCGCTGATCCTGTCGAATATTATTGTACGTATCGTACGTACAATTCGGTTGCTAGGGGATGAGTAGTAAATGGACAAGGGGCACGGTCGTGGACAAAGCCTGGCCGTTCAACACCTACGATCGAGACATCAGAGAGCGAAGGGAGCCGCTCCGTGACTACGAGTACCGAGGGTTCGATCGATCGGCAGTCGGTTGTGCCGTACTACCAGCAGCTGGCGTCCGTGCTGGAGGGTCGGATCTCGTCGGGGGTCATCGCCCGCGGAGCCAAGCTGCCCAGCGAGAACGAGCTTTCCGTCCAGTTCGAACTGTCGCGGGCGACCGTCCGTCAGGCCCTGCAGTTCCTGGAATCTCGCGGAGTTGCGCAGCGAATCCCGAACCGCGGAGTGTTCGCCAGCGCCCCCAAGGACGGCACCGGCTGGGTCATCCAGGGCAAGGAAGGCTTCCTCGAGAATGCGATGGGCCACCAGAACCGGTCGGTGAGCACCCGGGTGCTGCGCTCGGGAACTGCCACGTTTCCCGACCACGTCTGTCAGGCGCTGAATCTGCCCAGCGAGACACTGGGTTTCGAGTTGGTGCGTGTTCGCTCCCTCGACGGCACGCCCGCGCTGTTCAGTACCAATTACAGCCCGCCGATCCTGACTCCGGTCCTGGCTTCCGCGACCGACGTGCTCGCCGGCGAGGCGTCGCTGACGACTCTGCTGACGAACGCGGGATTCAGCCTGGGCGGTGCCAACCGCATCATCCGCGCCGCCAGGCCGACACCGGAGATCGCCGAGGCACTGGCGATCGACGAGAACGAACCCATGTTGTGCATCCGCTCCACGTCCTGGACGCCCGAAGGTCTCCGATACGACGTCTACGAAACGTGGGTGCGCAGCGACATCATCCCGCTGGAGGTCGACGTGAGCACGGTCGACCTCGGCAAGGCGGTCCGCTGATCCGGGATCGGACACCAGACGCCAGGACGACGTCGAAACGCGCTCGCGCCCAGGACTGGTCGCCGCCCAGGACGAGGCACGGGACGTCGCATCCCGGCCGCTGCCCTCACTCCCCGAGGCGCCGGCCGACCGGTAACGCCCACTGGAACGTTCCCCGGCACGGGTGTTTCACATTGGAACACGGGCGGGCCGGAACGTGCTTCTACGTTTGATCCAGGCACCGTGTCGGCCATCACACAGACGCCGCGCCGCTGCCGGGGATCACTACGTCCTCGGACCCTGCCTGCTCCCACCGAGTCCGTTTCAGGAGAAGCACATGACA
The DNA here is from genome assembly GCF_042802055.1 of Rhodococcus sp. NPDC057529. Classification (NCBI taxonomy): domain Bacteria; kingdom Bacillati; phylum Actinomycetota; class Actinomycetes; order Mycobacteriales; family Nocardiaceae; genus Rhodococcus; species Rhodococcus sp. NPDC057529. Next base: position 67,531 of record NZ_JBHVEY010000006.1, on the reverse strand, counting down.
AGCACGACCTCGTCGCCGCCCGCGATGACCCCCCGTCGCGCGGCGACGGCCGCGCTCCTCGGCAGCGCACTGGAGTACTACGACTTCTTCGTGTACGGCGCCGCAGCCGCCCTGGTCTTCAACGTGTTGTTCTTTCCCTCCGGCGACCCCACCGTTGCGCTCATCGCATCGTTCGCGACCTTCGCCGTGGGGTACGTCGCCCGCCCGGTCGGCGCCGTGGTGATGGGGCACTTCGGCGATCGGCTCGGCCGCAAACGCGTCATGCTGGCCACCGTCGTGATGATGGGCGTCGCGTCCTTTGCCATCGGGTGCCTTCCGACGTATGACCAGCTGGGCCTCGTCGCCCCGGTGCTGCTGGTCGTCCTCCGCGTCGTTCAAGGATTCTCCGCCGGTGCCGAATCGGCAGGCGCGTCGACGTTGACCGTCGAGCATTCCCCGGTCGGGCGCCGAGGATTCTTCACCAGTTTCGTCATGGTCGGCTACGCCGTCGGCTGCTCCCTGGCCACCGTCGTGTTCCTCCCGATCGCGATGCTGCCCCACGACGCGCTCTACACCTGGGGCTGGCGAATTCCCTTCTGGCTCAGCGCGGTAGTCGTCGTCATCACCTACTACGTGCGAAGCCATCTCGACGAAACTCCGGCCTTCACCGAAGCGCGACAAGAGGATCAGGTTCGGAAGCTACCGCTGAACGACGTGCTCACACACCATTGGGGCGACGTGATCCGAGTCGCCGGAGCATCATTGATGGCGTCGATGCAAACGTTGTTCGCCGTGTTCAGCCTCTCGTATGCCACCTCGGTCGGAGTGGATCGAGGCACGATGCTCGCCATCATCTCCGGGTTGATAGCCCTGTCGATCATCGGCATCCCGGCAGCCGGCCACCTCTCCGACGTCATCGGCCGGAAGCGAACGATGCTGATCGGCGCTGTCGGCGGTGCGCTCAGCATCTTCCCCTACCTGTGGGCGATTTCGACGGCGAATGTCGTGTTGATCGTGATCTTCGCGTTCGTCAACATGTCGCTGTTCTTCAGCTGCTACAACGGCGTGTGGACGTCGTTCTTCGCCGAGCAGTTCCCCGCACCCGTGCGATTCACCGGCATGGCTGTCAGCAACCAGCTCGGGAACCTTCTTGCAGGATTCGCTCCACTGATCGCCGCCGTCCTCCTCGGCGCGGGCCCGGCGGGCTGGCTTCCGGTCGCAATGTTCGGTGCGGTTGCCACCGGAATCGGTGCGATCGCGGTTATCGGAATGCGTGAGACGTCGAAGACCCCGGCAGAATTCCTCGGCGGTCCGAGAGCCGAAGAGCTGATCGGTCAACTGAGCTCGCCCCAACCTGCCACTCCTGCACCACGCCCTGCAGACGCAACGATGAGCTAGCCCACCGAGAACACCTCGATGAACAGACCCCCGACGATCCACTGTCCGGGGGTCTGTTCATTCGGCCCAGGATATTCGCGGCACGGGCCTCGGTTCCGCATGCTTCTCACAACGCGCCCTCGATTCTCTCGCGCCCGCGCCCGAGCGCGCGCACAGGTTTCCACAAGGTGTTTCACATTGGAACGTAGTTGTGCTGGACCTTGCTTTTATCCTTGATCCAAACGCGGTGGCGGCGATCACATTACGACTACCGCGGCGGGTAGGGCGCAGATCGCGTAAGAGAAGGCGATCGTCTGACCCGGCAATCGCGCAATGCTGCTCCGCCCCACATTCTTTCACCCTTTCTTTTTTGTATCGGAACGACACAGGAGTTCGTCATGTCTGCACAGGCCACACCTCAGATCGTCGACGCCGTCGTCATCGGCGCCGGATTCGGCGGGATCTACGCCGTCCACAAGTTGCACAACGAGCTCGGGCTCACCACGGTGGGTTTCGACAAGGCCGACGGCCCGGGTGGGACGTGGTACTGGAACCGGTACCCGGGTGCTCTCTCCGACACCGAAAGCCATGTCTACCGGTTTTCCTTCGACGAGGATTTGCTGCAGGACGGCACCTGGGAACACACGTACATCACCCAGCCCGAGATTCTCGAGTATCTCGAGGGTGTGGTCGGCCGGTTCGATCTGCGCCGCCATTTCCGGTTCGGCACCGAGGTCACCTCCGCCGTCTACCTCGACGATCAGGCACTGTGGGAGGTCACCACCGACACCGGGGCGGTGTACCGGGCCACGTATGTGATCAATGCCGTCGGGCTGCTTTCGGCCATCAACTTTCCCGATCTGCCCGGTCTGGACACGTTCGAGGGTGAGACCATCCACACCGCGGCGTGGCCCGAGGGCAAGGACCTGGCGGGCCGCCGGGTCGGGGTGATCGGGACCGGTTCCACCGGCCAGCAGGTGGTCACGGCTTTGGCGCCGGAGGTCGAGCACCTGACCGTGTTCGTCCGCACCCCGCAGTACTCCGTCCCGGTCGGTAAGCGCCCCGTCACCACCGAACAGATCGACGCGGTCAAGGCCGATTACGACAGGATCTGGACGCAGGTCAAGGGTTCCTCCGTCGCGTTCGGTTTCGAGGAGTCCACGGTGCCGGCGATGAGCGTCTCGGAGGAGGAACGCCGTCGCGTCTTCGAGGAGGCCTGGCAGCACGGTGGCGGTTTCCGTTTCATGTTCGCCACCTTCGGTGACATCGCCACGGACGAGGAAGCCAACGAGGCGGCGGCGTCGTTCATCCGTGCCAAGATCGCCGAGGTCATCGAGGACCCGGAGACGGCGCGCAAGCTCACCCCGACCGGCCTGTTCGCCCGGCGCCCGCTGTGCGACGACGGCTATCACCGGGTCTTCAACCGGCCGAACGTCGACGCCGTCGGCATCAAGGAGAACCCCATCCGCGAGGTCACCGCCAACGGTGTGGTGACCGAGGACGGTGTTCTGCACGAGCTGGACGTGCTGGTCTTCGCGACCGGGTTCGACGCCGTGGACGGCAATTACCGGCGCATGGAGATCCGCGGCCGGGACGGTGTGAACATCAACGACCACTGGGACGGGCAGCCGACCAGTTACCTGGGCATCTCCACGGCGAACTTCCCGAACTGGTTCATGGTGCTCGGCCCCAATGGCCCGTTCACGAATCTACCGCCGAGCATCGAGACGCAGGTCGAATGGATCAGCGACACGATCGCGTACGCCGAGCGCAACGGACTGCGAGCGATCGAGCCGACACCGGAGGCGGAGGCGGAATGGACCGATACCTGTACGGAGATCGCGAACATGACGGTGTTCACCAAGGTCGATTCGTGGATTTTCGGGGCGAACATTCCGGGGAAGAAGCCCAGCGTTCTGTTCTACCTCGGTGGTCTGGGTAATTATCGTGCGGTCCTCGCCGACGTCACCGCCGACAACTACCGCGGCTTCGAGTCCGTCGACACGGTCGCGGCCTGACACCCGTCATCACCACACAGGAGAAGCCCATGGGTGTGTACACCACCACCGACCCGGTCACCGGGGACCGGAACGCGCAGTACCCGGAGATCACGGACGCCGAGTTGGACGATCTCGTCGGACGGAGCACCGCGGCCTACCGCTCCTGGCGAACCGCGCCGCTGGAGCGCCGCCGCGCCGCCCTCACCCGGGCCGCCGAGATCCACCGCGAACAGGCCGACGAGCTGGCCAAGCTCCTCACCCTGGAAATGGGCAAGCCGATCGCGCAGGCCAGAGGCGAGGTGGAGCTGGTGGCCTCGATCTACCAGTACTACGCCGACCATGTGGACGACTTCATGGCGGACGAGCCCCTCGACATCACGGGATCCGGCACGGCCGTCGTCCGCACCGAGCCGATCGGCCCGCTCGTCGGGATCATGCCGTGGAACTACCCCTACTACCAGGTGGCACGCCTCGCTGCCCCGAACATCGCTCTCGGCAACACGATCATCGTCAAGCACGCCCGGAACTGCCCCCAGTCCGCCCTCGCCATCGAACGGGTCCTGACCGAGGCCGGTCTGCCCGCGGGCGTCTACCTCAACGCCTTCATCTCTTCGGCGCAGGTTGCCGACGCCGTTGCGGATCCCCGCGTCCAGGGCGTGTCGCTGACCGGATCCGAGAAGGCCGGGTCCGCCGTCGGCGAGATCGCCGGCAGGCACATGAAGAAGTGCGTGCTGGAACTCGGCGGATCGGACCCGTTCATCGTGCTCGCCGACGCCGATGTCGACGCCGCGGCGGCCGCCGCCGTCGTCGGCCGTCTCGGCAACGGCGGGCAGGCCTGCACCGCGTCGAAACGGTTCCTCGTGGAGGAACGTGTGTACGACGAGTTCGTGAGGAAATTCGTCGACGGGATGTCCGGCTGGCGGCCCGGCGACCCGACCAGCCCCGAGACCAAGCTCGGACCGATGGCGTCGAACTCGGGAGCCGAGGAGCTGGACGAGCTTGTCCAGGAAGCGATCTCACACGGAGCCGAAGTGCTGTTGGGCGGTGGGCGGCCGGAGGGGGCCTACTACCCGCCCACCGTCCTGACCGGCGTCACACGCGAGATGCGCGCGTTCGACGAGGAACTGTTCGGTCCGGTGGCGGTCGTCCACCGTGTCGGCTCCCTGGAGGAGGCGATCGAACTGGCCAACGACTCCCCGTTCGGGCTTTCGTCGAGCGTGTTCACCTCGAGTCCGGAGCAGGCCGACCGCGTCGCCGCGGAACTCGAGACCGGCATGGTGTGGATCAACAGCACCAGCAAGAGTTCGCCCGACCTCCCGTTCGGCGGCGTCAAGGGGTCCGGCGTCGGTCGCGAGCTGGCCCGATACGGTTTCAACGAGTTCGCGAACAAGAAGCTCGTGCGAAACCCGCAGGGACAGAAATAATTCAGTCGTGGATGGGAGGCGCTCCGATCATTCCGGGGTGCTGCCCTCCGTGGCTGCGAACGAGGGGAGCAGAGTGGCGACGAGCCGCTTTCCGAATCCGTCGTCCATGGGCGAGCCGCTCAGGAAGAACCGGTAGTAGATGGGGCCGAGCACGAGATCCGTGACCATTTCAGGGTCGAGGTCAGCCCTCAACTCTCCTCTGGAGATTCCGCGCTCCACCAGCGCGCTCACGTCCGCCAATCGGTGGCTCACCACCTGCTCCCGGTAGACACGTGCGAGCTCGGGGTCCGCGGCGACCTCCGAGACCAGGCCCTTCATGACCAGGCCCATCAGAGAGGTGCACATGAGTTCGACGGTCCGGTCGACGAGCGCCGTCAGTGCGGTAGCGGTATCCGCCCGATACGGTTGCGTGCTCACCTCGTCGACCATGTCCAGCAGGACGGCCAGGGCCAGATCGTTCTTGGACCGGTGCCTGCGGTAGATCGTAGTCTTCGCCACCCCCGACCGTGCCGCGACGCCCTCGACGGTCAGGCTTCCGAATCCGTTCTCCGCCAGTATCTCCCGTGTGGCGTCGAGGACCAGCCGTTCCGTCCGGGCGCGCCGCTTCTCGTGACCGGATCCCGCGGTCCGGGGCGTTCCGCCATCGCTCGCACTCGAGTCCTTCATGTCGACAGCCTTTCCGTAGCCCACCATCGGGTGCTATTAGCGCTACGCGACGTATCGTTTTGCAAATTACTCACTTCTTCAGACTCGCTCACGAGGAATACTCATGGCTACAGATCGCTACCAGCGCGGCCTCGACCGCATGATGGAGCTCGTCTCCACCGACCACGCCAACACGTTCGACCACGTCAAGCTCGTGGAGTCCTACAAAAGTCTGGACGCAGACCTGTCCGACTACATCGTCTCCTTCGCCTTCGGCGACATCTACTCCCGCAGTGCTCTCACCCAGCAGGAGCAGACGATGGTGACCATCTCCACGCTCGTCGCCCTGGGTACCGAACCCCAGTTGAAGCTGCACATCAACACCGGCTTCAACGTCGGCCTGACCAAGGAGAAGATCGTCGGAGCCCTGATCCACTGCATCCCCTACGTCGGGTTCCCGCGCGTGCTCAACGGCCTCACTCTCGTCAAGCAGGTCATGGCGGAGCGCGGCCTCACCGAGGACTGAGAGGTTGCCGCCCCGGCACGTCCCACATACATCTCACACTCGAGGAACATTCATGCACTTGATAATTGGGCTCGGACCCATCGGCGGAAATATCGGCGCACACCTCGCCCAGCTCGGGCGGGAGGTGTACGGCTACGACTTCGACGGCGAGCGCGTCCGCGAGTGGTCGGAGCAGAACCGGTCGCCGGCCGGCAGCGACCTGGCGGCCCTGGACTGGCCGTCCGTGGACAGCGTTCACGTCGCCGTGCGGCTGGCAGACCAGGTGTCGTCCGTCTTCGCGGCGCTCCGGGAGCACACCACACGGCCGCTGACCGTCTTCGTCCACACCACGCTGGCGCCGGAAGACGCCCGGAAGATCATGCCCTCGGCCCCGGACGACTGGCGCGTCTTCGAAGCCCCCGTGTCGGGCGGCCCCCAGGGTGCGCGCCGAGGCTCGATGACCATCTTCCTCGCCGGACCCGACGCCACACCCGCCGAGGACCGACTGCTCGGCGACATCTCCGGTCGTGTGTTCCGCATGGAGTCCTACGGTCAGCCGGCCCTGGTGAAACTACTCAACAATGCGCTGGCCACCTACAACCTGGCCGCCACCGCACGGATGCTCGAACTCGCGGAGAATCTCGGCACACCAGCCGCAGGCCTCCTCGAGGTGATCGGGGTATCGACCGGCCAGAGCTGGATGAGCGACAACCTCGTCGACGTCCAATACGACCTGCTGCTCAAGGACGTCGAGCTGCTCCGCGGCGAAATCGGTGCGCTCCCATCGGGAGATCTCGACGACAACGTCGAACAGGCGATCCTGCGGGCGCGTGCCCTGCTCGGCGCCCGCTAGGTTCGTCTCCCACCGAATCCGGCGCTGCCGATCGATCTCGATACCGCACCTCGCGCGCCGGGGGCGATATCGTTGGGATGATATCGGAGGTGGTCACGGTGGAACAGATCCTGATCCGCAACCTTCCCGCGGGAACCAAAGCGGCCCTGCGGGCGCGCGCTGAGCAGCATCACCGGTCGGTCGAGGCGGAGGTACGCGAGATCCTCGGCGCGGCCCTCGAGCGGGAGCCGGTCACTCTCGTCGACCTGTTGAGCACCGATGAGGGTGCCGACATCGAGTTCGAGCCCGGACGCCTCGGTTCGACCGCCCGAACTGCTGAGTTGTGAAGTACGTCCTGGACACCAACGTCGTGTCCGCGCTTCGGGTTCGGGGCCGTAACCGGCCGCACGGAAAGACCGACGTCGGTGTGAAAGTCCGCCGTCATCGTGAGGTGAGCCGGATGACCGGGTACTGCCGGTCGGATTTGCTCTGATACTTCGCGATGCGGGGCTGGGCGGCGGCGATGCGCTGCCAGGCCTGCTCACGGTCGGTGCCCTCGAGTTGCTGCGGGACCACGGGGGTGGCGTCGGTGCCGGGCAGTTCGATCGACACCTCGCCGGGGTGCGCCATCAGGTTGGCGTGCCAGTCGGGATTCTGGCTCCCCCCGCCCGACGCGACGACCAGCCGGGCGTCGTCACCGTCCGGGAACCAGGCCAGGGGTGACTGCCGCGGTTGACCGCTCCGGCGGCCCACCGTGTTGAGGATCAGCACGTCCATGCCCATGAACTGGCCGTGGCCGCGTCGGATCTTGCGGTTCATGCGGGCATTCATCTTCCGTTGCATCCACCGCGAAAACGCACCCGGCGTACCCGGCTTGCGCTTGCCTGCTTGGCTGTTCGTCGTCATGTGCTCTCTCCCATCGGTCCGGCCGTCGTGTTCTGGCAAGAACGCTACTGCGGTCCGGTGAGCGGCGCTTCTCGATTCCTGATCGATCCGAGGCGGGCACTCGGATCGATCGGTGACGACCCGTGGCGGTGCCGTCGAACCGGCGCCCACCGCGAAAATGGTTGTCCGGCAACGGCTGAGCGGCGTCAGGTGAGCGGGATGGTCCAGATGATCGCGGGCATGTCCTCGGCCCTGCGCTCCTGCCGCTGTTCACGCTGACGGTCGCGGGTGCGGTCGTCGTTGCCGCCGGGGATGTCGCGGCCGGTGTCGGGGGCGGCGACTGCGACGACCGTGTGGTCGGCGACCGGGGTAACCGCAGCCGCTGCGCCGATGGGAAGGACGCCGAGAGCAGCCGCGGCCACCACCACGGTGACGATCCGCTTCCGCAGCGAGCCGCGGTGGGTGCGTCGGGCGTCCTGGTGCGAATGTGTGGCGTTCATGGTCTGAATTCCTGTCCGAGTGCCGCGAACCCAGCGTCCACAGCTACTCGAACGGTGTCCGCGAAGGCGCGAAACGTTACGCCCCGCCGGACATTATTTTGTGCGGGAACTCTCCCGCAGCTAGCGCCACTCCCGGAACGCGTCGAGCAGACGGTCGCGTAGCGCCGGATCGAGCTCCTCCGGGGGCAGCGTGCCGAGGGTGTGCACCGTCTGCTCGATCTGCTCCAGATAAGTGGCGCAACCCGAGCACTCGCCGAGATGGGTCTCGAATCGGGCCCGGGCCTCGGGATCCATGTCGTCCTCGAGGTATGCGGTGACCAATTCGACGAGGTCCTGGCAGTCCATGGCTCACGCTCCCGTTCCGAGATAGTCCTCGAGGGCCTGACGCACGTGTGCGCGACCTCGGTGCAGCAGCACCCGCTGATTCGCCGCGGTGATCGACAGCATCGCGGACACTTCCGCGGCGTCGTAACCGAGGACGTCGCGCAGGACGACCACGATGCGCTGACGCTCGGGGAGGTGTTCGAGTTCGCGGCTCGCGACGTCGAGGACCTCCGCGCCGAGGACCGAACCCTCGGGGGACTCCGGCCAGCTGGTCGGCGGCGTCGCCCAGTGGTGTGGATCCTCCGGTGCCGTCCTCGGCAGGAACCGGCCCGGGTCCACGGTGGGGCTGCCCGTGAACGCGGCCAGTTCGGCGTCGGAATCGTGCCGGTCCCGGACACCCCGCTTCTTCGCGATGTTGACGAGGATCCGGAACAGCCAGGTTCGGAGCGTCGAGCGACCCTCGAATCGGTCGATGCCCTGCAGCACGGCGATCCAGGTTTCCTGGACGACGTCCTCGGCGACCTCGGCGCTGGCCACATAACCCCGGGCCACCCGCAGCATCATCGGCGTGTGCCGGTCGACCAGTTCGGCGAAAGCGGACTCGTCCCGTGCCCGCAACGAATCGACGAGTCGCTGCTCGTACGAGGTGTCGATCTCCGTCATCCGCTCCTCCTCGGTGATCGAGGTGCTCCGGAAGCGTGGCCGCGTGAGACGGCCGGATGACATACCACCTTACTGACCTCGGCCACAGCGGTCGATCGGTCCGCGCCCGATCGTGTGGTGGGTAGGGCCGAACGGCCCTGTCTTGACCGCACGGTGCGGGGAAGACTCGATTCGGAGGGGTGGTGGCGGTCCGCGGCGATCGGCAACGGTCGCCGCGGCCCGGGTCCCACACACCACCCGACCCGGCAATCCCGAAAGGGCGGCGCATGAACGTTCGGCGAACGCCGCAGGCGCGTTCGGAAAGCTACTGGGAGGAACTCGGTTCGACGGAGGCCCGTCACGTCGGCGGCGCCGAGCGGGACCGGCTCCCGGCGGCGCACGAACACGTCTCGCTCGTCGACCACTGCCGAGTGGACCCGCGAGGGTAGGCAACCGTCGCTCGACGTGGCACGATTTCGTAGGTGTCCAGCAGCCCTGCCCCGGCGCACTACCTGCGCGACCTCGCGCGCCTGCGCCGCGTCCGCGACCGGATCGACCGGGAGTACGCACAACCGCTGGACGTGGACGCGCTCGCCCGCGGCGTGAACATGTCGTCCGGGCACCTCAGCCGCCAGTTCCGGCTCGCCTACGGAGAGTCGCCGTACTCGTACCTGATGACGCGGCGCATCGAGCGTGCGATGGCTCTGCTGCGTCGCGGCGACCTCAGCGTCACCGAGGTCTGTTTCGCGGTCGGCTGCGCGTCGCTGGGCACGTTCAGCACGCGCTTCACCGAGTTGGTCGGCGTGCCGCCCAGCACCTACAAACGCGACGCGGAGCAGGCGACGGCGGGGATACCGTCGTGCGTCGCGAAACAGGTCACCAGACCGATCAGGAATAGAGAAGCGCCGGTCGCCGAGCCGCACTTATCGTGATGGTCATGGACATCACCATTCACCAGACCTATCTCCCGCAGGACGATCCGGACGCCGTGCTGGGCTTCTATCGCGACATCCTCGGATTCGAGGTCCGCAACGACGTCGGATACAACGGACTGCGGTGGATCACCGTCGGCCCCGTCGGCCAGCCCGGCACGTCCATCGTCCTGCACCCGCCCGCCGCCGACCCCGGGGTCACCGACGAGGAGCGCCGGACCATCGTCGAGATGATGGCGAAGGGCACCTACGCCGCCATCAATCTGGCGACCAAGGACCTCGACAGCACCTTCGAGAAGCTGCAGGCCGGCGACGTCGAAGTGGTGCAGGAACCGACCGACCAGCCGTACGGGGTCCGCGACTGCGCCTTCCGCGACCCCGCGGGCAACATGGTCCGCATCCAAGAGCTGCGCTGAGTTCGAGCAAGTCGACCCGACGGAGACCGTGAACGCGGCTCCGCCCGAACAGATGGAGACACGATGAGCATGGCCACGAAGGCGGAGTCGGGGCGAGCGAAGCGAGGGGACAGGTCGGAATCGCCCGAGCTGCATCTTGCCGACAGTCACGACCTGATCCGCGTGCACGGTGCGCGCGAGAACAACCTCAAGGACATCAGCGTCGAGTTGCCGAAGCGCCGGCTGACGGTGTTCACCGGGGTGTCCGGCTCGGGCAAGAGTTCGCTGGTGTTCGCCACGATCGCCGCCGAGTCGCAGCGGATGATCAACGAAACGTACAGCGCGTTCGTGCAGGGGTTCATGCCGACGCTGGCGCGACCCGACGTCGACGTGCTCGACGGGCTGACGACGGCGATCATCGTCGACCAGGAGCGGATGGGCTCGAATCCCCGCTCGACCGTCGGCACCGCCACCGACGCCAACGCGATGCTCCGGATCCTGTTCAGCCGCCTCGGGAAGCCGCACATCGGTTCGCCTCAGGCGTTCTCCTTCAACGTCGCGTCGATCTCCGGCGCGGGCGCGGTCACCATCGAGCGCGGGGGCCAGCAGACGAAGGAGCGGCGCAGTTTCAGCATCACCGGCGGCATGTGTCCGCGGTGTGAGGGCCGGGGATCGGTCACCGATTTCGACCTGACTGCGCTGTACGACGACAGCAAGTCGCTGAACGAGGGCGCGCTGACGATTCCCGGCTACAGCATGGAGGGCTGGTACGGCCGCATCTACCGCGGCTGCGGCTTCTTCGACCCGGACAAGCCGATAGCGAAGTTCACCAAGAAGCAGCTGCAGGACCTGCTGTACAAGGAGCCGACCAAGATCAAGGTCGAGGGCGTCAACATCACGTTCGAGGGCCTGATCCCGAAGATCCAGAAGTCGTTCCTGGCCAAGGACGTCGACGCGATGCAGCCGCACATCCGCGCATTCGTGGAGCGGGCGATCACGTTCGCCACCTGCCCCGACTGCGACGGCACCCGCCTCAGCGAGGGCGCCCGATCGTCGAAGATCAAGGGGAAGAACATCGCCGACGTCTGCTCGATGCAGATCAGCGACCTCGCCGACTGGGTGCGGAGCCTGAAGGAACCGTCGGTGGCGCCCCTGCTCACCGGGCTGCAGCACCTCCTCGACTCGTTCACGGAAATCGGACTGGGCTACCTCTCGCTCGACCGGCCGTCCGGCACCCTGTCCGGTGGAGAGGCGCAGCGCACGAAGATGATCCGCCACCTCGGCTCTTCGCTCACCGACGTCACGTACGTCTTCGACGAGCCGACCATCGGCCTGCACCCGCACGACATCCAGCGGATGAACGGCCTGCTGCTGCAACTGCGCGACAAGGGCAACACGGTGCTCGTCGTCGAGCACAAGCCGGAGGCGATCGCGATCGCCGACCACGTCGTCGACCTCGGCCCGCGCGCAGGCACCGAAGGCGGCGAGGTGGTGTTCGAGGGCACCGTCGAGGGTCTGCGGGCCAGCGACACGCTCACCGGACGGCACCTGGACGACCGCGCCACGCTGAAATCGTCCGTCCGCGAATCGTCGGGGGCGCTGGAGGTGCGCGGCGCAGACACCCACAATCTGTGCGGCGTCGACGTCGACATCCCGCTCGGCATGCTGGTGGTCGTGACCGGGGTGGCGGGCTCGGGCAAGAGTTCGCTGATCCACGGTTCGGTGTCCGACCGGGACGGCGTGGTCGCGATCGACCAGGGCGCCATCAAGGGTTCCCGGCGCAGCAACCCCGCCACCTACACCGGACTGCTCGAACCGATCCGCAAGGCATTCGCGAAGGCCAACGGTGTGAAGCCGGCGCTCTTCAGCTCTAACTCCGAGGGCGCCTGCCCCACCTGCAACGGCGCCGGCGTCATCTACACCGACCTCGGCGTGATGGCCACCGTCGAATCCCCCTGCGAGGAATGCGAGGGTAAACGGTTCCAGGCGGAGGTGCTGGAGTTCACGCTCGGCGGCCGGAACATCGCCGAAGTGCTCGCGATGCCGGTGGCCGAGGCCGAGGAGTTCTTCGGCGCCGGCGAGGCACGGATCCCGGCGGCGCACAAGATTCTGCAGCGGCTCGCCGACGTCGGACTCGGCTACCTCAGCCTCGGGCAGCCGCTCACCACGCTGTCCGGCGGCGAACGGCAGCGGCTCAAGCTGGCCACCGCCATGGCCGACAAGGGCGAAATCTACGTCCTCGACGAGCCGACCACCGGCCTCCACCTCGCCGACGTCGAACAGCTGCTCGGGCTGCTCGACCGGCTCGTCGACTCCGGCAAGTCGGTCATCGTCATCGAGCACCACCAGGCGGTCATGGCGCACGCCGACTGGATCATCGACCTCGGTCCGGGCGCCGGCCACGACGGCGGCCGGATCGTCTTCGAGGGCAGGCCGGACGATCTGGTGGCCGCCCGCTCCACCCTCACCGGCGAGCACCTCGCCGCCTACGTCGGATCCTGACCACGGCGTCGGCCCCCGGTGTGCGTACGGCAGCCGGGGGCCTTTCCGTGTGCCGGTCGCGCCGCGACTGTGACACGGACCACCGGATAGTGCCGAACCGAGACGTGCCTTGCCGAACAGAGACGTCCCCACCCTCCCGCCGCTCGTAGCGTCACGTTCCGCCAGTGACCACAGACACGACAGGAGAGTGGGATGTCCGATCTCGATGCCGCGCTCGGCAAGGTTCTCGACGACGTCACCGCGGACGATGCGCCGCGGGTACCCGGAGTGGTGGCGATGCTGACCGACCGCGACCGGACGGTGTTCGAGGGTGCGGCCGGCGTGCGATCCGTCGCCGACGGCGAACTGATGACCACCGACACCGTCTTCGCGATCTTCTCCACCACCAAGGCGATCACCGGGACCACCGTGCTGCAGTGCGCCGAGGAAGGTCTGCTCGACCTCGACGCGCCCGCCCGCGAACACGTTCCCGAACTCGGCGACATCCAGGTCATCGAGGGATTCGACGACCACGGCGACCCGGTGCTGCGGGCCCCGAAACGCGACATCACCACCCGGATGCTGCTGCTGCACACCGCCGGATTCGGATACGACTTCTTCGACGCGACCTACCACCGGCTGGGGGTGGAACACGACCAGCCCAGCGTGATCACGGCGAGCAGGGCGTCGCTGCAGACACCGTTGCTGTTCGATCCGGGCACCAAGTGGCAGTACGGGACGAACATCGACTGGGCCGGTCAGGTGGTCGAGGCGATCCGCGGCAAGCGACTCGGTGAGGTGATGGCTGAGCGGGTCTTCGCACCACTCGGCATGCGCGACACGTCGTTCACCCTGACCGGGTCGATGGCGGCGCGGCGCGCGACGATCCACCAGCGCGAGGACGACGGCCGGCCGACCCCGCTGGATCTGGTGCTCCCACAGGATCCGGAAATCCACATGGGCGGTCACGGCCTGTACTCGACGGTCGGCGACTATCTGAAGTTCCTGCGGATGTGGCTGAACGACGGCGACGCGCCCGATGGGCGAGTACTGCGGGCCGACACCGTGCAGGCGGCCGTGTGCAACGGTCTGGAGGGTCAGGAGGTCGGGATGCTGCCGGCCGTGATCCCGTCCCTCACGAACGACGCCGAATTCTTTCCCGGACAGCGTAAGTCGTGGGCGTACACGTTCATGGTGAACGAGGAGGACGCACCCACCGGCCGTCCCCGGGGGTCGCTCGGGTGGGCGGGGCTCGCCAACTCGTACTACTGGATCGATCGTCGCACCGGAATCGCCGGGTACTGGGCGACGCAGATCCTGCCGTTCGCCGACCCCGTCTCGTTCGGCGGCTACCTGGACTTCGAGACGGCTGCCTACCGGCACGCCCCGCTCACGTCACCCGTCGAGGTCGGATAGCTTCCGTTCGAGCACGGTCCGCTCGCGCTCGTTGCCGCACAGCGTCACAGCGAGTTCGAGTTCGGTCCGCGCCTCGCCGGTGCGTCCCAGGCGGGTGAGCAGTTCGCCGCGAACGCTCGGCAGCAGGTGCGAGTTCGACAGTGCCTGCGCGGCCACCAGTTCGTCGACGATCGGCAGCGCCGCGGCCGGTCCCTGGGCCATGGACACCGCCACCGCCCGGTTGAGGTCGACCACCGGTGACGGCGCGAGCCGGCCGAGCGCCTCGTAGACGAGGACGATCCGCTCCCAGTTCGTCGCGTCGACCGACGGCGCGACGGCATGGCATTCGGCGATCACCGCCTGCAGGCCGTAGGCGCCCAGGCCACGGCCGACCTGTTCGGCGCGGGCGAGGGCGGCTCGTCCCCGCCGGATCGCGGAACGGTCCCATCGGCGGCGGTCCTGCTGCTCGAGCAGCACCGGTTCACCGTCCGGCCCGGTGCGGGCCGGGAACCGTGCCGCGGTCAGCTCGAGCAGCGCGAGCAGGCCGTGGACCTCGGGCTCGTCGGGTACGAGCCGGGTCAGCACCCGGGCGAGGCGCTGCGCCTCGCCCGCCAGGTCGAGGCGGATCAGGTCGCCGCCGGAGCTGGCCGACGACCCTTCCGTGAAGATCAGGTAGATGACGCTGAGGACCGAGCCGAGCCGCTCGGTCCGCTCCCCGGCGGGCGGCACCTCGAACGGCACCCGGGCCGCGCCGAGCGTCTTCTTCGCCCGGGTGATCCGGGCCTGCACGGTCGCGGTCGGGACGAGGAACACCTTCGCGATCTCGTCGCTCGTCAGACCGCCGACCACCCGCAGCGTGAGCGCCACCCTCGCCTCCCGCGACAGCACCGGGTGGCAGGAGATGAACATCAACGCCAGGATGTCGTCGTCGATCTGGTCCGGATCCCACAGCACGTCGCCGGTGCCGCGGCCCGGATCGGCGGGCGCGGGACCCGAGACGACGCCGCCCTCGCCCAGTTCGTGGGCGAGGACGGCGTACCGCTCGTCGAGGGCGGCGCGCCGCCGGAACGCGTCGATCGCGCGGCGGCGGCCGACGGTGAGCAACCATCCCGCCGGGTTGCGGGGGATGCCGTCGCGTGGCCAGCTCACCAGTGCCTCCGCCAGCGCCTCCTGGCCGAGGTCCTCGGCCAGCGCGAAATCGCCGGTGTACCGGGCGAGCGCACCGACGATCCGCGCCGACTCGATCCTCCACACGGCGGCGACGGCCTCACGCCCGGTGTGGCCGCCGCCCGCCGACCCGTTCAGAGCTGGCCGGTCTCTTCGCGCCACGCCCGCTCCTTCTGGATCCACTCGTTGTCCTGAGGGAACTCGTCGATCGTGGTGACCCGGCGGATCTCCGCCTTCGAACCGGGACCGGCCATCGGGGCACGCTTCGCCCACTCCACGGCCTCCTCCTTCGACGCCACGTTGAGCATCCAGAAGCCGCCGAACAACTCCTTCGTCTCACCGTAGGGGCCGTCGGTCACCACCGGCGTCTCGGAGGAGTAGTCGACCACGACACCCGATTCGGGGTCGGGGTCCAGGCCCTCGGCGGCGAGCAGCACACCCGCCCGGATCATCTCGTCGTTGAATTTGCCCATCGCGTCCATGATCTCGCCGAAGTCGGCGTCCTGGAATGCCGCGAAGGTCTCGTCCGTGGCGCGCATGATCAGCATGTACTTCATGGTTCGTCTCCTTGGATGTCGGGGCCCTCTTGGACCTTCTCATCCTCAGGTCGAACGGGGGGTGGCATGGATCGACACGCCTTCAAAAATACTTCAGGTGAGTGGCAAAGAGTGCTCCCGCACTCTTTGCCACTCACGTATCCGGTCAGTGGAGGTGGCTGCCGCCGTTGATGTCGACGGTGGTGCCGGTGAGGTACGCGGCGTCCTGGGAGGAGAGGAACGTGATGACCGCGGCCACCTCGGTGGTGGTCGCGACCCGGCCGAGGGGAATGTCGCGGCAGAGCGCGGCCTCCTGCTCGGCGGTGCTGCCGACCCGGATGCTGGTGTCGACCGCACCCGGGGTGACGGCGTTGACGGTGACCCCGCTATCGCCCAGTTCCCGCGCGAGGGACTTGGTGAAACCGAGGACCGCGGCCTTCGCGGACGAGTACGGCACCTTCCCGAAGACGCCGCCGCCGCGCTGGGCGGAGACCGACGACATGTTCACGATCCGC
Source organism: Rhodococcus sp. NPDC057529 (assembly GCF_042802055.1). Classification (NCBI taxonomy): domain Bacteria; kingdom Bacillati; phylum Actinomycetota; class Actinomycetes; order Mycobacteriales; family Nocardiaceae; genus Rhodococcus; species Rhodococcus sp. NPDC057529. The sequence continues at coordinate 50,997 of NZ_JBHVEY010000006.1, read as the reverse complement.
CCCCACCCGTTGTCGATCATCGCGGGCAGGAATGCGCGGGTGACCAGGTAGGTGCCGGTGGCGTTGACCGCCATCACCTTGTTCCACAGTTCGAGCGTGGTCTCGAGGAACGGCACTGGTGACGTGATGCCGGCGATGTTCGCGAGCGCCCCCACCGCGGGGAGGTTTCCGCCGGCGACCTCGGCGGCGACGGCGTCGTGCGCCCGCTGGACCGACTGCTCGTCGGCGACATCGATGTCGTGACCGAACGCGGGGACGCCGAACTCGTTCCCGATCTCGGCGGCGGCCTTCGCGGACTTCTCGCCGTCGAGGTCGAGGACGACGATCGCCCAGCCCTCCTCGGCGTAGCGGCGGGCGGTGGCGAGACCGATGCCGCGCTCGGAGGTGGCGCCGGTGACGACGGCGGTGCGCTGGATGGACGACATGATCGCTCCTCGTGTAGCGGGAATCGCGGGTCCCGGCCTGCGGCGGAGTGCAGGAATCCGGTCGACGACGCGGTGGGTGACTGCCACCACAGTAAGCCGATCAACTGTTAACAGTCAACCGTCGTCGGATAACGGTTGACAGATCGACGTGGCTCGGATCACACTGTGAACACCGCACTGTTGACAGTCAACAAATCGGCGGCAATCGTAGAAACCGGCAGCCCGAAGAGGAGTCCCCATGAGTACCGAAACACTCAGGATGCGAGGTCCTGTCCATGGCACGAAGGACGCCAAGCGCGTAGCGATCGGCTCCTCCGTGGGCGCCGTCATCGAGACGTACGACTTCATCGGATTCGGCACCGCCGCCGCGCTGTACTTCGGTACCGCCTTCTTCCCCGGCGCCGACCCGGTCACCGGAACACTCGCGGCGTTCGCGACACTCGGTGTCGGCTTCGCGGCGCGCCCGCTCGGCGGCGTGCTCGGTGGGCACCTCGGCGACAAACTGGGCCGCAAGCCGGTGCTGGTGGCGTCCCTGATCGCGATGGGTCTCGCGACGTTCGCGATCGGCCTGCTCCCCACCTATTCGCAGGTCGGACTGATCGCGCCGGTGCTGCTGGTCCTCGTCCGCATCATCCAGGGACTCGCGTTCGGCGCCGAGTGGGGCGGCGCGATCCTGATGAGCTACGAGCACGCCCCCTGGAAGTCGAAGGGCAAGTTCACCGGCATCGTGCAGGCCGGCTTCCCCGTCGGACTGCTGCTGGCGAACCTGGTGTTCCTGTTCAGCGTGCACCTCGGCGGCGACTGGGCCTGGCGGGTGCCGTTCCTCGCCAGCATCGTCCTGGTGATGGTCGGGCTGATCATCCGGTCGAAGGTGCCCGAGTCGCCGGTCTTCGAGGACGTCAAGAACGAGGGCGACATCGTCAAGTCGCCGGTGCTCGAATCCATCAAGCATGACTGGCGGAACATCTTGCGCGGCATCGGTCTTCGCGTAGCCGAGACGGCGGGCTACGCGGTGTCGATCACGTACATGATCTCCTATCTGCACAGCCAGGGCCTCGCGGGAAAGTCCGAAACCCTCGTCGCCCTGTGCATCGCGTCCGCGATCGGCATCGTCGCCACCGTCGCCTGGGCCCGGCTCACCGACCGCATCGGACGACGCCCCCTCTACATCGCGTCCTGCGCGTTCGCGGCACTGTTCGGCATCCCGATGTTCCTTCTGGTCAACACCGGCCTGTTCATCCTGATCATCGCCACCATCGTGATCTCCTACGCCGTCTGCCAGAACTCGCTCGCAGGTGCGCAGGGTGCGTGGTTCCCCGAACTGTTCGACGCCTCGCGCCGAGCGTCGGGAGCGTCCCTCGCCTACCAGATCTCGGCGATGGTCTCCGGCTTCACCCCCTTCGTCACCACGCTGCTGTTCGTCTCCTTCGGCTGGTGGGGACCCGCGGTGCTGTTCATCACGTACGCCCTGATCGGACTGTGGGCGGCGTTGATCACCCGGGAGACCTGGGGGCCCACCGAACGTCGCCTCGCCGCCGAGGCCGCGGCGCGCACCGATTCCAAAAGCGCCGACACGACGCACACGATCCGCAAGGAAAAGGAACTCCTGTGACCATCACAACCGCCACCACCGCGGCCGCCGACACGACCGGTGAAGCGGCGCGCATCGCGACCGTCGAACAGTTCGCGTACCGCATGCGGCACAACGTCATCGACATGGGCGAGGAACAGGGCCAGGGGTACGTCGGGCAGGCGCTCGGGGCCGCCGACATCTTCGCCACCGTCTACGCCGACCGACTGCGGTACCGCGCCGACGATCCCGAATGGGAAGGCCGCGACCGGTTCCTGCTCTCCACCGGCCACTACGCGATCGGCCTCTACGCCGCACTCGCCGAGGCCGGAATCATTCCCCGCAGCGAACTGCGGACGTACGGCTCCGACGACTCCCGGCTGCCGATGTCCGCGATGTCCACGTACACCCCCGGCATGGAGATCTCGGGTGGTTCCCTCGGCCACGGTCTGACCATCGCGGTCGGCATGGCCCTCGGTCTGCGGCACCAGAATTCGACGGCCCGCGTATTCAACTTCCTTTCCGACGGCGAACTCGACGAGGGTTCGACGTGGGAGGCGGCGATGGGCGCGCACCACCACCGGCTCGGCAATCTCACCGCGATGGTCGACATCAACGCCCTGCAGGCCGACGGCGCCACCTCGACGGTGCTGAGCACCGAACCCGTGCACGACAAGTGGGCCGCCTGCGGATGGCACGTCGAACGCGTCGACGGCAACGACGTCACCGCCCTCGTCCGCGCATTCGACAACGCCGCGGCCGAATCCGACGGCAAGCCGTCGATCGTTCTGTGCGACACCCGCGTCGGCAAGGGCGTGCCCCTGCTCGAGACCCGGGAGAAGGCGCACTTCATGCGCATCGACGAACACGAGTGGCAGATCTGCCGCGACCAGCTCACCGCCGGCTTCGACAACAAGGACGCCTGACATGACCACCGCCAGCAAGCCGAAGCTCAAGACCTCGGCCATGATCGCCTCGTTCGTCGACGACGGCCAGAAGACCACGTCTGCACCGTTCGGGCACGCCCTCGTGAAGGCTGCCCGAGAGAACGACAAGATCGTCGGCCTGTCCGCGGATCTCGCGAAGTACACGGACATGCACATCTTCGCGCAGGAGTTCCCCGACCGGTTCTTCCAGATGGGGATGGCCGAGCAACTGCTGCTCGGGGCCGCCGCCGGGATGGCCGAAACCGGGTTGGTGCCGTTCGCGTCCACGTACTCGGTGTTCGCCGCGCGCCGCGCCTACGACTTCCTGTGCCTCGACATCGCCGAACCCAACCTCAACGTCAACATCATCGGCGGGCTTCCCGGCCTGACCACCGGCTACGGGCCCAGTCACCAGGCCACCGAGGACATGGCGATCTTCCGCGGGATTCCCAACCTCACCATCGTCGACCCGTGCGACTCCCTCGACATCGAACAGGCCGTCCCGCAACTCGCCGCGTCCGACGGTCCCACGTACCTCCGGTTGCTGCGGGGGAAGGTCGCGACCGTGCTCGACGAGTACGACTACAGGTTCGAGCTGGGCAAGGCGAAGGTACTCCGCGGCGGCAACGACGTCGTCTTCGTCACCAGCGGGCTGATGACGATGCGCGCCCTGCAGGCCGCCGACCGGCTGGCCGGGCACAACGTCGACGTCGCGGTCGTGCACACGCCGACGATCAAACCGTTCGACGCCGCGACCGTCCTCGCCGAGGTGAACACCGACCGCCTGGTGGTCACGCTGGAGAATCACACCGTGATCGGCGGCCTGTTCGAAACCGTGGCGGCCGCCGTGGTCACGGCCGGACTCGGCAAACGTGTCGTGCCGATCGCCCTCCCGGACGAGTTCCTCGACGCCGGCGCCCTGCCCACCCTGCACGATCGGTACGGCCTGAGCACCGACCGGATCGTCGCCACGGTGCTGAGCGAACTGGCATGACCTGCACGTACGGCCCTCGCCGCGGGTCCGGCGGCGAGGGCCGTACGATGGCTGTCAACAGGTTGCTGTCAACAGACCGCTGTCGACAGTTGATCGCCGACCCCACGGAGGCACCCATGGCCGGACAACCCGCCGCACTGCTCGGACTGGAGAAGACCAGCCTCCGCCAGCAGGCCGTCGCCGCCCTGCGGGTCGCGATCACCAGCGGGGAACTGGCGCCGAGCAGCCCACTCGTGGAGACGGAACTGTCCGAGATGCTGCAGATCAGCCGCGGCACGCTCCGCGAGGCGATGCGTCAACTCCAGCAAGAGGGCCTGATCTCCGCGGGTGCGCGCGGTCGCCTGTATGTGCGGCACCTCGATTCCAAGGAGATCCGCGACATCTTCGCCGTCCGCGCCGCCCTCGAGGCACTGGCGGTCCGGGAGCTTGCCGGCCTGGCCGACCGCACCACCGCCATCGCGGAACTGCGCGCTGCCCTCGACGTCATGGACACCGCGGTCCTCGAGGCCCGCATCGAGGCCGACCTGAATTTCCACCGCACCATGTGCTCGCTGACCGGCAACGACACACTCCTGCACTCCTGGATCTCCCTCGAGGGATCCATCCGGATGTCGATCATGTTCGCGGGGCTCGACCGTGCCGTCGGCAACATGGACGTCGGCCGGCACAGCGCGATCGTCGACGCCATCGAAACCGGCGACGCCGACGAAGCGGCCACAGCGATTCAGGCGCACATGGACTGGGCCTCGGCGAATCTGGTTGCCTGACCCCCAGGTGAGTGGCAAAGAGTGCCGGAGCACGCTTTGTCACTCACCTACCCGGTGACGAACGCGGGCGTGGTGGTTGCGTCGAGGGTCGTCCACGACCGTCGGCGGGCGTCGATCGGCGTGCCGGCGAGGATGCGGGCCCGGCGGTGCTCGGGTTCGAGCAGAACCGTCGACAGGGTGGCCCAGCGCTGACCGAAGACCGCGTCCGGGGCGGGGACGCAGCACAGCTGGGGCTGCCCCGGGTCGGAGTACAGGTATTCGACGAGGTGATCGGCGACGGCAGGCGCCGCGTACCGCTGCTGCCGGGAGGCGATCAGCCCGTAGCGGTCCTGGGAGTCGGGCTCGTACAGGCCGGTCTTCTCGCGGGCGGCGTTGGCCGGGTCGAGGAAGTGGTTGGTGTGCGTCAGGAACCCGTCCGACGGGTGCAGGGTCGCGACGCCGACGGGACTGACTTCGGCGCACGCGACGGTGTCGGGGTCGATCAGCGTCAACGCGCCCGAGGTTGCGATCGGTGCCGAGCGCAGCAGTTCGAGGGCCTCGCCGACGGTTTCGGCTTCACCGAGGACCGCCGCCGACAGGATGTGCACGGGCACTCCGGCCGGTGCGTCGTCGCGGTGGCCGAGGATGTTGAAGAACACGCCGAGGCCTGCGCTGTTCATCCCGATTTTGCCGAGGATGCCGTGCTCGGTCAGCCCGACGTAGGCGTGGCGGGTTCCGCGCACCTGATGGGTGTGCCAGTACGGGTCGAGTTCCTGATGCCAGTCCCAGGTTTGGATCCCGAACGGCGCCGACGCGCGATCCGCGGGTGCGTAGGCGATGGTGGAGCACTCGCCGGGACGGGCCGCGGCGGCCTGGGACAGGATCTCCGTGCGGCCGTTCAGCGCCATCACGTGCCAGGGTTCGAGCCCGGCGCCGGCAGCGATGCCCTCGATCTCCTCCAGGTACCGGGGGCCCCACGCCCCCAGGACATCCGCGAGTCGGTGCGCGCTGTCGCGGGTGCGGTTCTCGCTCACGCCGACCGTATCGAACAGGCGCAGATACAGTTCCACGGACGCGGGCAGGTCGGTGCGCAGCTGGGTGCCGCGGGCGACACCGCGTTCGCGCGGCCGGGTGTCGTCGACGCGGACGTGAGGGCGGGCAGTGGTGGATTCGGTCATGTTCGTCCTAGTTATCCAGATGGTGTGAATAAAGCTGTGGAGCAATTGATCACGGGCGGATTCGGTACGAGCGCATCAGCACGACGTACAGCGCCGCGGAGACGAGCAGCCCGACCGGCAGCGACAGGTCCACGCCGCCGACCGCGTTCGCGACGGGTCCGGTGTAGACCGGCGCGGCGACGCAGAGCACGGACGCGGCGATGCCGGTGAAGACGGCGACCGTTCCCGCCCAGTTGATCCCGCCGCTGTACCAGTAGGGGCTGCTGCTGGTTTCGTCGCCGAGACCGAGGCCGTCGTAGCGGTTGCGGCGCCGCAGGACGTCGGCGACGTAGACGGCCATCACGGGACCCATCACGGTCACGACGAGCTGCATCATGTTGCTGACGGTGTCGAGGAAGTTGGAGACGAGCAGGGCGTACAGCGTCATGGCGACACCCATCGAGCCGTCGAGGAGGACGCTGCGCGAGCGCCGCAGACGCAGGCCGACCGACTGCAGCGCGAGCCCGGAACTGTAGGCGGTCATCGCGTTGTTGGCGATGGTGCCGACGATGACGGCGAGCAGGAAGATCGGCGTGAACCAGGACGGGAGGACGGCCTCGAGTGCGCTCTGCGGGTCGGCCATGTCGAGTCCGGTGCCCGCGAGTGCGCCGAGCGCGGTGAACAGCACGCTGGGGATGAACGCGCCGAGCGCCGTCCAGGCGGTGACCGACACCGGCGACGTGGTCGCAGGCAGGTAGCGGGCGAAGTCCGCACTGTTGGTGTAGGACAGCGGAGCCGACGCCACGATGGACACACCCGCGGCCACCGTCGCCCACAGCCCGATTCCGTGGAGCGCCTCCGCCGGCTGGTAACCCCAGTCGGCGTTCCCGAGGACGTAGCCGGCCATCACCACGAAGATCAGGATCAGCACGACGGCCAGCGGCTGGTAGAGCCGCACGATCGTCGCGTGCCCGTACACACCGATGGCCAGTGTGGCTGCGGCGATCGCCAGGATGACGACGACCTTCACCGGGGTGGTCGCGTCGATGCCGAACCGGTCGAGGAGCCGGAACGCCGTGTACGACGCGGCCGCCCAGTTCAGCGCCAGGTAGCAGACGCTGATGAACCAGCTGGTGACGAGGATGTTCACCCGGTTGCCGCGGATGCCGAAGATCGCCCGGGTGATCACCTCGCTGGGTGTGCCCGACGCCGGTCCGCTGGCGGCGACGATCCCGGTGAGGATCGAGAACAGGTTGCCGACGATGATCACCGCGAGCGCCTGCCAGAACGACAGGCCCATCAGGATCAGTGCGCCGCCGACGACCAGGGCCAGGTAGCTCACGTTGGGCGCCGCCCACACCGCGAACAGGTCGCGGGCGCGGCCGTGCCGCTCGCTGTCCGGGATGAAGTCGATGCCGTGCGTCTCCACCTGCCCGGCACGGTCGGTCGGCGGCGTCGTGGCGGATTTCGCCGCGCGGGAGTCTGCTCGAGTCGATGCCATGGGGTCCTCCGGGTAGACGAGCACGGATGTGCGGCTGGTGGCGCAATCGCCGATCTGGCGTGACCCGGGTCACCGTACGGAACCAAATCGATTTGGACAAGAGCGTGAGAAAGCAATTTGCAAATCGATTTGGTGCAGGTCGGACAGTTGGTAGCCTGATCCGGTGACGGAGAAGCGATCGCGGCCCACCATCGCCGACGTGGCACGGCATGCCGGGGTGTCGACCACCACGGTGTCGCACACGTTCAGCGGCAAAGGGGTCGTCGCCGCCGCGACGCGGGAGCGGGTCCGCGCGACCGCGAAGTCCCTGGGCTACCGGCCGGACGTGGTCGCGAGGGGGCTGCGCAGCAACCGGCTCGGCATCCTCGCCCTCGTGCTCCGGCCCCTCGAAACGCTGGATTCTTCGCTCCCCGAGGGCGTCGACTACTTCCTGCGGTTCGCGGGTTCGGCGGCGCTGGCCGCGATGGACTTCGGATACGGACTCATGCTGGTGTCGGACCCGACGCGCGAAGAGTCACCGGCCGCCGCCCTCGCCTGCGACGGGTTCCTGATCACCGAACCCGTCACCGACGATCCCCTCATCGAGATGCTCCTCGGGGAAGGCGTGCCGTTCCTGTCCGTCGGCAGAGATCCGGCGCGGGCCGAGTACGAAAATTGGATCGACACCGACACCGAACTCATGACCGCCCTGGTGCTGCGGCACCTCGACGAAGCGGGGGCCACCCGAGTGGCCCTCGTCGCCGGAACCGACCCCAATTCGTGGAACCTCGGCGCCGAGGCCGCCTACCGCGCCTGGGCGGAGGCGCGCGGTCAGGACCCGCTGGTCGCCCACCGGCCCGAGACCACCGGCGAGTCCGGCGGCCGCGACGCCGCCGACGAACTCTTCGACCGCGACGACCCGCCCGACGCGGTGTACTGCCTCACCGGCAGACACGCGGCCGGAGTGCTCGCGCGTGTCCGGGACCGCGGGCTCGACGTTCCCGGCGACGTCCAGATCGTCGGTGGCTCCGACTCGGAGCACACCCGATCCGCGACGCCCCCCATCACCTCGGTGGACCTGCAGCCCGAACTCCTTGCCCGCGTTGCCGTCACACAGCTGGTCAACCGCCTCGACAACCTCGACCGCTCCGTGCCGCCGGGGAAACTCCACGGACGCCTCATCGTGCGGAACTCCACCCGGACGCCGTGATTCGACCGATGGCAGCGATATCCTTGTGGGCACGCCATCAAGAGGCGAGTCCACGGTTGTATCTGTGCTCTGGTCGTGCCGTCGGAACCAGTGCGCGGCGGCACGAGCCGACGGGGTGAGTGGTCCGTCCGATGGGTGAAGGTGATCCGCTCGACACGCAGCGGTACGTCGTCCACGTCGTGGCGTCGGAGCTGAGTGCGGCCGGTTTCGACGACGCCGAGGAGATCGGACGCGGCGGCTTCGGAGTGGTCTACCGCTGCAGCCAGCCGGATCTGGATCGCACGGTGGCGGTGAAGGTGCTCACCGTCGATCTCGACGAGGAGAACAAGGCCCGGTTCTTCCGGGAGCAGCGGGCGATGGGCCGGCTCACCGGTCATCCGAACATCGTCGGCGTCCTGCAGGTCGGGGCCACCGACAGCGGAGTTCCGTACATCGTGATGCCCTATCATCCGCACGGGTCGCTGGAGGCCCGGGTCCGCAAGGACGGCCCCCTCGAACTGGACGAGGTGCTGCGGCTGGGGGTGAAGATCGCCGGCGCGGTCGAGACCGCGCACCGGCTCGGCATCCTGCACCGGGATATCAAACCCGCGAACATCCTGCTCACCGATTACGGCGAACCGGAGTTGACGGACTTCGGTATCGCGCACATCAGCGGCGGTTTCGAGACCGCGACCGGCGCGGTCACCGGGTCGCCCGCCTACACCGCGCCGGAGGTTCTCCAGGGCGACCCGCCGAGCCCGGCCGCCGACGTCTACGGTCTCGGGGCGACGCTGTTCAGTGCCCTCACCGGCCACGCCGCGTTCGAACGCCGCAGTGGGGAGCAGGTGGTCGCGCAATTCCTGCGCATCACCACCCAGCCCGTGCCCGACCTGCGGGAGCACGGGATCCCCGACGACGTGTCCGACGTGATCGCCCGGGCGATGTCCCGCAGCCCCGGTGAACGTCCGGCGACGGCCGCCGATTTCGGGGAGGAACTGCGGCGGATTCAACTCGATCGCGGTCTTCCGGTCGACGACATGGCCCTCCGCACGGAACCCGAGGCGCAGGTTCAGTACCGCGGGCACGGACCGCGGGGCGGCACACCAGCGAGCGGTGTGACGGGCAACCTTCTCTTGGAGCTGACGAGTTTCGTGGGGCGCCGGCACGAGCTCACCGAGGCGAAGAATCTGCTGGCCGGGTCGCGGCTGGTGACGTTGACCGGGATCGGAGGGGTCGGCAAGACCCGGCTGGCGATGCGGGTGGCGTCGGCGGTGCAGCGCGACTACGACGACGGTGCGCGGCTGGTCGAGTTGGGTGAACTGCGTGACGGGTCGTCTTTGGTGGACGCGGTGGCCGCGGCGGTGGGGGTGCGGGACCATTCGGCGCGGCCGCTGCGTGAGGTGCTGATCGAGTTCCTTGCCTCCAGGGAAGTGTTGTTGGTCCTCGACAACTGTGAGCACCTGGTGGACGCGGTGGCCGGGCTGGCCGAGACGCTGTTGCGGGTGTGCCCGGCGCTGCGGATTCTCGCGACCAGCCGCGAATCCCTCGGCATCGGTGGGGAAGCGGTGCTGCAGGTGCCGCCGCTGGCGGTGCCGGAACCCGATCGCAGGCCCTCGTTGCGGGGTTTACCGAAATACGATGCGGTGACCTTGTTCGCCGAACGCGCCGCGGCCGCGGTTCCCGGGTTCGCGCTGACGGAGGAGAACGCGGCGGCGGTGGCGGGGATCTGTCACCGATTGGACGGGTTGCCGTTGCCGATCGAATTGGCCGCGGCCCGGTTGCGGGCGATGTCGCCCGAGCAGATCCTGGGGCGGCTGACCGACCGCTACAGTCTGTTGTCGCGCGGCAGCCGGGGTGCGCCGACGCGGCAGCAGACCCTGCGGTTGTCCGTGGACTGGAGTTTCGAACTGTGCACCGCCCGTGAACAACTGGTGTGGGGACGGCTGTCGGTCTTCGCCGGCAGCGTCGAACTCGATGCCGCCGAGCAGGTCTGCGGCGACGGTTTGGGCCCGGACGAGTTGCTCGACACGCTGACCTCCCTGGTGGAGAAATCGATCCTGATCCGGGAGGGGTACGGGTCGGTGGTGCGGTTCCGGATGCTCGAGACCCTCCGCGCGTACGGCTACGAGAAGCTCGAGCAGACCGGCGAGACCGTGACTTTGCGTCGCCGTCACCGGGATTGGTACGAGGCGCTGGCCCTCACCGCGGAGGCCGAGTGGATCAGCGCACGGCAACTCGACTGGATCGCCCGTTTGAAGCGGGAACAACCGAACCTCCGTGAGGCACTGGAGTTCTGCGTCGACGACGATCCCGTCGCCGGACTGCGCACCGCCGCCGCACTCCGCTGGTTCTGGACCTCCCAGGGTCTGTACAGCGAGGGGCGGCGCTGGTTCTCCGAGCTACTGGCCCGCTGTCCCCGAGAGCCCACGGTCGACCGGATCAGGGCGCTGTACTGCGCCAGCGTGATGGCCAACGTGCAGGGTGATCTCGAGGCGGGGGCCGCGCTCGTGGCGGAGGCACGGAACCTCACCGCGCACACGAGCGACCCCAAGATGCGCGCGTTCGTCTCTTTCGCCGACGGAACGTCGGCGCTCTACAGTGGGGACCTCCCTGACGCATGCGCGCACCTCGAAGCTGCACTCGCGGAGTTCAGCACACGCGGGGAACGCACACTCGAGACGAACGCGCTCTATCTTCTGGGGTTGGCCTACGGACTGTCCGGCCAGACCGACGAGGCCGTCGAACGCCACGAGCGTGTCCTCGCGATCACGGAGAAGTACGGCGAGAAGATGTACCGATCGCATTCGCTGTGGGCCCTTGGAATTGCGGTGTGGCGACAGGGCGCCGCCGAGCGTGCAGTGCGGTACCTCGAGGAATCGCTGGAGCTGTCGCGGCAGGTGCACAGCCCCCGCTTCGCCGCAGCCGCCGTCGAAGCGCTGGCCTGGATCGCGTGCGAGAGGCGAGATCCGACTCGGGCCGCGGTGCTGATGGGGGCCGCGCACTGGCTGGCGGGGTCGGTGGGCAGTTCCGCGGTCATCCATTCCAATCTGATTGTCTACCAGACGGAATTCGCCGAGAAGGCCCGGCAGGTACTCGGGGGCACAGCATTCGCGGCGGCCCACCGCAAAGGTGAGCAGCTCGGCTTCGACGCGGCCATCGCCTACGCCCTCCACGAAGCGCAGCCCGGTACCTCCGCGCCGGACATTGACGCGCCGACGAGACTGACCAAGCGGGAACGCCAGGTCGCCGACCTCATCGCCGAAGGCCTGACCAACCAGGCCATCGCCGACCGCCTCGTGATCTCACCGCGCACCGCCCAGGGCCACGTGGAGCACATCTTGGCGAAACTGGGTTTCACCTCCCGCACCCAGGTCGCGGCCTGGGTCGTGGAGCAGGCGCACGACTAGGTCGGTGGCCGAGTTCGGTCTCTCGGACGCAGTGCGCCGATTACCGCGGCGATCAGGCAGGCGACGGCCCCGAGAAGCAGTCCTGCGCGGCCGCCCCACTGCTCACACACCCATCCGGTGATCGGCCCGCCGACCGCGGTGGATCCGATGAATGCCATGCCGAACAGGGCCATGACCCGTCCGCGTTTGTCCGGTGCGGCGGCGAGTTGCAGTGTGCTGTTCGTCGTCGAGTTGAACGCGACACTGCACGCTCCGACGCAAGTCATGACGACCAGCATGACCCACAGAGTGGGGGCGACGGCGGCGACGAGGAGAACGGCTCCGAACGCCGTCGCGGTGACGACGAGCGGCCGGGTTCCGGTGCGACCCCAGGTTGCGACAGCGAGCCCGCTCACGACCGATCCCGCTCCCATCGCGGCGGTGAGGAAGCCGTACGCTCCCGGGCCGGCGTCGAGGGTCTGGTCGGCGATCACCGGCAGAACTACGGGGAATTCGAGGGCGAAACAACCGACCAGCGCCATCATGGTCAGCGGTACGGTCAGTTCGGAGGACTGCCGGACGTACGCGAGCCCTTCGCGGAGCTGACCGCGAGCCCGGACCGTCGGTGGTGACGGATTGAGCTGCGAGACATCGAGAGTGAGCAGGGAGATCACGACCGCGACGAAACTTGCGGCGTTGAGAAGGAAACACAGACCGACACCGCCGGCGGCGATGACGATCCCGGCGACGCCAGGGCCGACCATCCGGGCCGTGGAGGTGAGCACCGATTGCAGGCTGACGGCGTTGCGAAGTTGGTCGGCCCCGACCATCTCGAGGAGAAACGATTGGCGCGTCGGAGTGTCGAAGCACTGGTTTAGGCCGAGCGCGAGTGCGAGGACGTAGACGTGCCAGAGGTGGACTGTCCCGGTGACGCTGAGTATTCCGAGGACCAGTGCCTGCACCCCCATCAGGGTTTGCAGGGCGATCATCAGGCGCCGCTTGTCGACCCGATCGGCAACGACCCCGCCATACGGGGCGACGAGGAGCATCGGCACGGTCTGCAACGCCATCACCGCACCGATTGCGGTGGCGGAGCCGGAAAGTTCGAGGACGAGCCATGATTGGGCGATGGTCTGCATCCACTTGCCGGCCTGCGAGATCGTCTGTCCGGTGATGTAACGGCGGAAGTTGGTGGTGCGCAGCGACGCGAAGGTCTGCCCGCGGAGGCCGGAGAGGACGGTCATCGGCGTCGTGTGCTCCCTTCCATTGGCGATCCTGAACAGGCCGGGTGTTCGGCTCGAAGGAACCGAACACCCGGCGAGACCCGCGGTTTCTCGCGAGTAGTACCTATCCGGCCAGGCCGGGGTACAGCCGTCGCGCGGTGCCCGCGAAGATCTCGCGGCGTTCGGGCTCGGGTACGTCGGCCAGTACCTTGTGGGCGAGGGCGACGAGTTCGGGCAGTGATTGTTCGGCGGCGGGCAGGTTGGAACCCCACGCGATCCGGTGCGCTCCGAATGCTGCCAGCACCGGATCGAGGAAACCAGAGGCCTTTTCGCCGGCGTCGTGGAGAGGCTCGAGGTTGCGGTGGGTCAGCTTGAGGTGCAGGCCAGGGTGAACGGCCAGCTCCGCCACCGCTTCGCCGGCGTCGGTGGGCGAGGCTGCGATGTCGGGATACCCCATGTGGTCGAGCAGCACGCGGACCGACGGGAACCGGCGCAGCAGCTGGTGCACTTGCTCGGTCGCCGGTCCGAGCCGCATCTGCAGGCACACCGTGACTCCGAGTTCGGTGGCCTTGTCCCAGAAGGGATACGTCTCCGGTGCGGCGAACCACTCGCCCTGGGTGGGCACCGTGCTGCCGCTGGTGAACAGCCGGACCCCGGCGAGGCCGGTTTCGCCGACCGCCGCCTCCAGGTTGTCGGCGGCGTCCGGCCGCAACGGATCCACCGTGCCCACCACGATGAACCGGTCCGGCCGCTGCGCCCGGCTGTCGAGTACGTAGGAGTTGTCGTAGCCGTAGGCGGTTGTCGCCTGTACCAGTACGGCCTGGCCGATCCCGGCTTCGTCCATGCGCTCGACCATGCCGTCGGCGTTGACCGGGCGGGTGGTCGCCCAACTCGACTGGGTCCCGCCGATCGGGGCCCGGGGGTAGCGGGCCACGTCGTCGGAGATGATGTGGCAGTGGGTGTCGACGATGTCCAAGGTCTACACCTTTCTCGTTCGGTGGGCTGGCTCAGGCGTCCGGGTACTCGCCCTTGGCGAACACCTGGTGGGGATCGGTGGAGAAGTCCGGGTCGAGGAGACCCTGGTCCCGGGAGTACTTCACGAGCGCGCGCACACTCGCGTCGTTGGCGTCGAGACCGTAGGGGATCGGATCGCTCTGGATCTGCTTGGCCTGCTTGCCCAGTCGCGGCAGCGCCGACCACTGTGGATCGGCCTCGATCTGACGGCGCTTGCTCTCGGCGAATGCGGCGTACAGGGCGGTGGGCAGCCCCGGGTCGCGGTCGACGAGTTCGCTGCGGATCGCGATCACCGAGTGCAGCGGATAGATCCCGGTGCGCAGGTACCAGTCGGTGGCGAGCACCTCGTGGTCGGGGAACAGCGGGTACGGCCCGTCCTCGACCGCGGGTTGCTCTGCCGCCGCCGACCACCCGGCCCGCGGCGCCCCCGCACGTCCGGTGCCGGCGTTGCCGCTGAACGCGGCGTCGATCTCGCCGGCCCGCAGCAACTCGCCGAGCGACCGGCCGTCGGTGACGCGCTCGACGTTCGAGGGGGCCCGGCCTTCGATGTGGTCGTCGTCGTCCACGACCCACTTCACGGTGTCGATGTCGAGGCCGTACTCGTCGCGCAGGATGCCGCGCATCCACACCCCGGTGGTCACCGTGTACGCGCGGACACCGATCCGCTTACCTTTCAGATCGGCGGGGAAGCGGATTCCCGACGCCGAACCGCACTGCACGTCGGCGTGGTGGAAGCGGCGGTTGAGGAAGACGGGGATGCCGGTGAGCGGAACCCCGGCCTGCAACGCCATCAGGTAGGAGGTCGGCGCGAGTTCGCACACGTCGAACTCGAGGTCGCGGATCATCCGCCGGTATGCGCCGATGATCGGGCTGACCTCGACCGGTTTCACCTCGTAGCCGTTCACCGTGACGTCGCCGCCCAGCAGGGCCTGCACGTGCCGGTAGTCGCCGAGTGCGACCGAGAGCGTGTTCATGTTCAGCCTTTCGTATTCCAGAGGGAGCGAGTGGTTCAGCCGCCGAGCCGGGACGCGGTCACCCCGAGCGCGGCGCAGGTGCGATCGACCAGTTCGTCGAACTCGACGCGGCGCGGCAGCACCCCCTGCTCGTAGGCGTAGCGGGCGGCGTCGGTGACAGGCCCGCGGAGGCCGTCGAATCCGACGGGGCTCAGGTTCACCGGACCCGCTGCGGGACCGGCGGTCGCGGTGGCCTCGGCCAGCGCGTCGTACACCGCGAGTATCGCCTTCGGGTCCTCGTCGGCGGCCGCCGCGCTGAACCCCACCACGTGGTTGATCGGAGCGAAACCCTTGCGTGCGGCCCATTCGGCCGCGACCGCGAGGGCATTGGGAATGGCGGTGCGGATCCGGTCGTCGGAGGGCAGTTCGTTGCCCATGATCCCGTAGTCGAGCCGGCCTTCGAGGAAGTCGGCCTGCAGTTTGGCGCCCTCGGGGGCGCGCGTCACCCACGCCGGGTCGGTGGCCCCGTCGACGTGCCCGCCCTCGTACGTGTGCCAGTTCACGTCGGTCAGATCGAGGCCGTACTGCTCGCTGAGGAACCCGCGCAGCCACACCCCGGTGGTCTGGCTCCACGAGCGCACGCCGACGCTCCGGCCCCGCACACCCTCGACGCCCAGTTCGCCCAGTGTCACCAGGGTCTGGTGCTGGTACCGGCCGAGCATGGTGATCGGCAGCAGCGCCACGGGCTTGTCGTACGCGGCCGCCTGCAGCAGCGTCACCACGGCCAGCTCGCACACGTCGGCCGCCGCGTCGTTCACGAAACCGCGCGACGCCTTGTGCACGGGCCGGATGTCGAGACGTTCGGGCGTGGCACCGGAGGCCGCGGCCCCCTCGACGGCCACGGTAGCGAGATCGTCTCTGCCCAGTACGATTTTCATTGACGAGTCCTCGTTTCGTTGGTCGTGATCGGTCCCCGCGCGGTCATACGTCCTCGCCGTACTGCATGCGCCGGTAGGGCACGCTGAGCACGTCGCGGGTGATGCGCACGTCGATCACGGTGGGCCGGGGGTCGCGGACGTACTCGGCCAGCGCGGCGCGCAGTTCGTCGGGCGTGCGGACGGTGGCGCCCCCGCCGCCGAGTGCCTTTCCGACCGTGCCGAGTTCGGGGGTGGGGATGACGGCGAGTTCCGGGTCGAGGCCCTTGGCCTTCGCCTTGTGGTATTCCGCGCCGAGGCCTTCGTCGTTCATGACGACGACGAGCACCGGAAGGCCGTAGCGGCACGCGGTCTCGAACTCCGACAGGTGCATCAGGAAACTCGCGTCGCCTTCGACCACGAACGTCGGCTTGCCGCCGTTGGCGACGACGGTGCCGATGGTCAGCAGCGGGGCCTGGCCGATGGCACCGAACATGCCGTAGTTCGACGTGATCTCGCGGGACCGCTGGAACAGCATGGTGCCGAAGTCCGTCTGGTGTCCGCTGCCGAGCACCAGCCCGATCTCGCCGGGAAGTTCGGCGTCGAGCACCGAGATCGCCTCGCGCGGGTCGAGCAGGCCCGGCTGACTGCGGAACTCGGCGGGGTCGATCAGCGGGGCCGTGAGCCGGCCGTGCACCTCGGGGGTGTGGAAGCCTTCCATCTCGATACCGCGAACCCCCAGCGCGCCCGTCAGGGCATCGAGGGCGGTGACCGCGTCGGCCTGCATGTAGCAGTCGGCGACCTGACCGTTGCCCATCACCAGGTGCGGCGCCGTGTCGATCTGGATGAACCGGGCTTCGGGGAACAGGTATCCGCTCTCGATGGTGTAGTGGTTGAGGCTCGCGCCCACCGACACGACGCAGTCGGCCTCCTGCAGCAGTTCCATCGCCAGCCTGCTCCCGAACAGGCCCGCGATCCCCACGTGGTAGTCGGTTTCGGCGCTGAGCCAGTTCTTGGCCTGCAGCGTGGTGGCGAGGAGGGCGCCGGTGCGACGCTGGAGCGCGAGGATCTGCTCGCCTGCTTCCGCGTTACGGGCGCCCCGACCGGCGACGATCACGACTCGTTTGCTCGCCCCGATGATTTCGCATGCCTGCTGGATCCGGTCCGGGTGCGGTAGCAGCTTGGGGGTCCGGAGCAGCTCGGTGGACGGGACGTACGGCATGTCGTCCTCGAACTCCTGCAGCTGCACATCGAACGGGGCGCTGATCATCACCGGCCGGGACTGGGTGCGGGCCAGGTAGAAGGCGCGCTGCACCACTTCTGCGGCCGACTCGGCCTTGGTCACCTGGAGGAATTCGCACTCGATCGCGGCGGCGAACCGGCGCTGGTCGAGGTACTGCACTGCGCCCGTGTCACCCAGGGGCGTCTCGCCGCAGAACGCGACCAGCGGGATGCGCGCACGGCTCGCCACGATCATCGACGTGGCCAGCTGCGCGGTACCGGGCCCGCTCGTCGTCGTCACGACACCCGGCAGGCCGGATGCGCGGGCGTACCCGTGCGCCATGCTCAGGCCCGCACCCTCGTGACGCACCTCGTACAGGCGCGTCCCACGGGTGGCCAAGGCATTCATCCAGTGCATGTTGGCGTCGCCCATCATGCCGAACACATCGGTGGTGCCCTCGGCGGCGAACGCTGCTGCGAGCGCTTCGTAGACCTTCACTGCGCGACCTCTTCTTGCTTGTGGTGGTTCCGGACGTGGCTCGCGAGGCGCGGGAACACCTTCAGCGCGTTGCCGCCGTAGATCGCCTGCCGGTCGGCGTCGCTGATGGAGTCGATGGAGTCGAGCAGCGCCTTGGTGTCGTCGAAGCGGCGCCCGGTCTCCGGGTCGACGCTGCGGACGGCGCCGATCATCTCGGAGGCGAAGAGCACGTTCTCGGCGGGAATGATGTCGGTGAGAAGTTCGAGACCCCGCTTGTGGTAGACGCAGGTGTCGAAGAAGACGTTGCGCAGCAACGATTCCTCCAGTGGGGGCCTGCCCTGGTCCTGCATCATCCCGCGGTAGCGGCCCCAGTGGTAGGGCACCGCGCCGCCGCCGTGCGGCAGGATCAGCCGCAGCGTCGGGAAGTCGGTGAACAGGTCCGACTGGCACAGCTGCATGAAGGCGGCGGTGTCGCCGTTGAGGTAGTGCGCGCAGGTGCCCTGGATGGCGGGGTTACGCGACATCGCGACGTGGATCATCGCGGGCACGTCCAGCTCCACCATCTTCTCGTACAGCGGGTAGTAGATCCGGTCGGTCAGCGGCGGCGCCTGCCAGTACCCGTCGGAGGGGTCCGGGTTGAGGAGGCAGCCGACGAATCCGAGTCCTTCGACGCAGCGCTCGAGTTCTGCCGCCGACCGGCGGATGGAGGAGGCCAGCGCGTCGCCGGGCGACTGCGGAAGCTGGCACACCGCGGCGAAACGGTCCGGGAACAGGCCGCACACCCGGGCGATGAGGTCGTTGCTGACCTGTGACCAGACCAGGCTGGTCTGCTCGTCGCCGTAGTGGTGGGCCATCTTTCCCGCGCCGGGGGAGAAGACCGTGAGGTCGGTACCCCGCTCGAGTTGGAGCTTCAGTTGCCCCTGTTCGATCGCGGCCGTGATCTCGTCGTCGCCGATGTGCAATTCGTCGGGTGAGACCCGCGCGCCCGAATCCTCGAACGCCTTGATCTGGCGCTCGCGCCACTGTCCGAGCGCGGGTGGCGCGGTGGTGAAGTGGCCGTGACAGTCGATGATCATGAAGGTTTTTCTCCAGGTGAGTGTTCGGGGTCAGGAGCGACCGGTGAGTTTGCGGCCCAGTTCCAGGCCGGGGTAGCTGCGCACCGGCGCGGACATGAGGAAGCGGTAGCCCTCGTCGAGCACCTGCTCGACGTTGCTCGTCGTCACGTGCGGGTGGCCGACCACGACTTCGTGTTCGTGACAGATCTTCACGATCCGGCTCCTGGCCTCGACCATCAGCGGGTGGTCGAGTTGGCGGGGCACACCCAGTTCCTGGCTGAGATCGCCCTCACCGATGAGGATGAGACCGATTCCGGGCACCTGTTCGAGGATTGCCGGGAGGTTCTCGATGCCGAGTTGGTCCTCGATCTGGATCACGACGAGGATCTCGCCCTCCGGGGCGAGCGGCCACACGTCGGCCTTCGCGTAGTACTCGTCGTTGGACAGGCCCCAGTACCGTGCGGCGGCCGCAGGCGCGTCGCCGCGCAGGCCCGGCGGGTCGTACCGCTCCTCGCCAGGCAGACGGGGGTACCGGCAGGCCGCGACCGCATTGCGCGCTTCCTCGACCCGGCTGATGTGCGGCCACACGATTCCGTACGCCCCGAGGTCGAGAGCCTGCTTCGCGTGCCACTGGCCCTGTTCGGCACCGTTGACGGGAACCCGGATCAGCGGGGTGGGCGACGGGGCGAGCGTGCCCGATTCGAATATCCGTCGCCGGTTGAGCAGATACTGCAGGCTGTCCCGCAACGTCGTTGCGTCCCAGGGTTTGTGCTCGGCCTCGAACACCAGGCCGTCGTAGTCGCTGGTCGCGAAGTCGAGCGCCGCCGCCGGCTCGGGAGCCGCGAACGCCGCGAAGGCGTGCTGCCCCGATTCCAGCGCACCGATCACACTATTGAGTCTTGCCACTTGCCACTCCGCTCTGCTCGCTCTGTCGCTTGTGAATGGTCCTGCGCCACCAGGCGCGCACGCGGGCCCACACGGTCGGCCGGCTCGGCGCCGGCACGACCGCGGTCTCCCCGGCGCACCGGCGCACCAGTTCGTCCGTGAAGTCGTTGGTCATCCGGGACACCACGGCGCCGGCGCCCGCTTCGATCACCGACGCGAGCTTGCCCGCGAGGGCTACCTCTCCGGTCACCTGCACCCGAGCGCCGCCCGCGTGGTCCTCGGTGATCCGGAAGTTCGCGTGCGCGGTGAACCGCGTCGCGCCCTGCCCGTCCCGTCCGCGCGCCGAAAGTCGTCCCTCCCAGGCGGGCTCGTCCAGCTCCAGCGACATCCGGGCGCCGAACCGCACCCGGATCGCGCTGAATTTCACGACCAGCGTGCCGTCGAACGAGCCGTCGTCGTGGAACTGGCCGAGTTCGGCACCGTTGATGCACGACACCACCTCGGTGGGGTCGGAAATGACGGCCCACACCCGCCCCGGTGGCGCGGGTACGGCGATTGCTTCGTCGATCTTTATCACAACTGTGTCCTCGCTTGACGATCGTGAACAGCCACCACAGACCACTGTGGCGCTTCGGGGAAACTCGCGAGACTCGATCAGCGAGCTGGTGTCGGAGGGCGTGCCCTCGCCGGCAGCGAGCAGGCCGGTCGCCAGATAACACTGGCGTCATCCGAGTCTCCCCGGTCGGCTCTCAGATTGTTTAACAACTTTCTGTCGTCAGACTAGCAGCGGAGTGCGCCGAACAGCAAGAACTTGTTTTCCCGGCATCGGATTGCCCATCGTGCCCGACGCGATCGGGCTCATCTTGTAGAACAATTTGGATTGGTGAGCCGATTGTCCCAGCGTGATCGCGCCGCCGGACGCGAACCCGGTGCCTTCGTCGCCCACTTCGTCCCGGCTTCCGCAGAATTGTTAGACGATCTGAGCCTCAAAGGCTTGTAATGGGCGTCACTCCCGCGTAAATTGGGCGAAACCGTAAGACAAAACCGAGTTTCACTCATCGGTCGAATGACGGCATCGGCGCACTGACACCAGTGCACTCCCCGGGTTCGGAGGCACACCACATGCACTCCCCGGGTACGGACGCAACAGAGGAGTTGTATTCATGTCCACAACCTTGTCCATCGCGGCGAAGTCCTACCCGCACACGGCGTTCCTCGCGGAACCCGGCTTCAGCGTCGAGGGACATCCCGTCGAGCTCGCGGCAGCGGATCCGATCTACAAGGCGTTCGCTCCCATGGTGCGTGAGCTCCGGTACGACTTCAGCGAATTGGCCATCGCCACCTATCTGCAGGCCCGCGAGGCAGGAGCCCCGATCGCGCTTCTGCCGGTGGTACTCAGCGGCGACTTCCACCACCACTCCCTGACCCGCTGGCCCGGTTCGGCCGAGATCAGCCCGGCGGACCTGGCGGGCAGGCGGGTCGCGGTCCGGGCCTACAGCCAGACGACCGGTCTGTGGGTGCGCGGAATCCTGCACGAGGAATTCGGCGTCGACGCCAAGGAGGTCACCTGGGTGACCACCGAGGAGCCGCACGTCGCCGGCTATGTCGAGCCGCCGAACGTCGAACGCACGACCGGCAAGGTGCTCGACGTGCTCGAGCGCGGCGATGTCGTGGCCGCCGTCCTCGGTCCGCCGGCGCTCGACGGGGCGCAGGGGCCGCTGGTGCCGATCATCCCGAACTGGCGGGAGGCCGAGGAGGCATGGGGAGCCCGGCACAAGACGGTGCCGATCAACCACGTGCTCACCGTCCGGCGCGACCTCCTCGAGGCCGAGCCGCGCACGGTGTCGGCGCTCTACCAGGCTTTCGGAGACCGGATCGAGGCGCGCAAGGCCGCTGAAACCGAGCCCGGTCCCCGCGTGCGCGCCCTCCGCTTCGGAGTGACCGACGAGCTCGTCGCCGGTCTGCAGATCGCGATCGACTACGCGTTGCAGCAGAACGTCATCCGCACACCCGTGACGGTGGCCGAACTCCTCGACGACTTCACCCGGCACCTCGGCGACCTCGCCTGAGCGCGCCCGCCCGCCACTGTCCGCCCGCCACCCCACCCACCAGCCGTGAGGTACAGATGTTCAGCGTCGACACACACACCCACATCATTTCGCCCGACACCGATGCCTACCCCGCAGACCCGCTCGGCGGACACCGGTCCACCTGGTCCCAGGAACGGCCCACTGACATCGACGGCCTGCTGCGAGCGGCCGATGCCGCCGACGTCGACCACCTGGTCGTCGTCCAGGCCTCCACGGTGTACGGATTCGACAACAGCTACGTAGCCGACCAGCTCTCGAGGCACCCCGACCGCCTCAGCGGGGTGTGCTCGGTGGACTTCCTCTCCCCGAAGGTGGTCGACGACCTCCACCACTGGATCGACGAGCGGGGCTTCTCGGGGGTCCGCATCCGCGCCGCGGACGGAACGACCGCCGTCCCGACACCCGGCCGCGGACTCGACGACGAGCGCATGGCGCCGGTCTGGCAGTTCCTGTCCGACCGCCGGGTGCCGGTCTGCATCCAGATGCACGCCCAGCACGCTCCGATCCTCGCCGGGCTCCTTCAGCAGTACCCGGGACTCACCGCGATCCTCGACCACGCGGGCCGACCGCAACTGGACTCCGCGCCGTACCCGAGCGCGGACGGAGTTCCCCAGCTCAGCGAGACGGGCCGCGTGTTCATCAAGATCACGCCGCCGGCCGTACTCCGCGCGCAGCGCGAGAGCGGATCCGCGGCACCGCTGGTCCGCACGCTGATCGAGGAGTTCGGGGCGGCCCACGTCATGTGGGGTTCGAACTTCCCCGCCTCGGCCGGATCGCTGGCGGAGCTGGCCGACCTCATCAGGGAGCAACTGCCGTCACTCGACACATCCGACCTGGAGTTGATCGCGGGCGGCACCGCCGGCCGGCTGTACGGGCTCTCCCAGGGCAGCTCCGTCACCACCGCCGCGAAGGAATGTTGATCGCTATGAAGCGCTTTCGGCGCAGGCTCTGCATGGCCTCGGTCATGGCAGTCGCCGTCGTCCTGACCGCCTGCGGCGGTCCGCCGCCCGTTCCGGACACCAAGAACCTCGACGAGCTGTACCAGGCGGCCAAGGCCGAAGGGGAGGTCGTCTGGTTCGCGCCGAAGCCGGAGGCTCAGATGAAGCCGGCCATCGACGCGTTCGAGAAGAAGTACCCGGGGATCGAGGTCAGGTACACGAACAAGAAGGCTCCGGATCTGGTCACCCAGCTCAATGTGGAGCAGGCCGCCGACCGCGTGACGTTCGATGTGTCCAACGCGGGTGGGCTCACGGTTCTGCCGTCGCAGTCCATGGCGGCGAAGGTCGACTGGGCATCCTACGAGGTGCCCAGCGACCAGATCTTCGCCGACGACTTCGTCTACGTGTGGGCGGTACCGAAGGTCTGGGCCTACAACACCGACGCCCTGGCACCGGGCGATGTGCCCGCGAGCTGGGACGACCTGCTCGATCCGCGATGGAACGGCGGAAAACTCAGTGTCGAGTCGCGTGGGTCCTTCATGACCGTGTGGGCCCAGGATCCGACCCTCGGCGCCGACGCCGGTCTCGACTACGCGTCCCGGCTGGCCGAGCAGCAGCCCCACTACACGGAAAACACCACGCAGGCTCACACACTCGTCGTGTCCGGTCAGACGCCGGTCGGCACCGACCTCATCAACCTCGTGCTCGAGGACGAGGCGAAGGGCGCGCCGGTCGCCGTCGCACCGGTGGGCCCCACGAACGCCAACAAGTCCTACCTGTTCGTGGCCGACGGCGCACCGCACCCGGCGGCGGGCCGCCTGCTCACCGCCTTCCTCGCCTCCGAAGAAGGCCAGTCGGCACTGGTCGGCACGTACAACTCGGTCATTCCCACCAACACGGACTGCACCGACGCCGCCACGAACCGTGTCATCGGCGCCCTGTGCGACGCCGGCGTCGAATGGTTCAGCGAAACCGACATCGCGCAGTACGAGCAGTTCTCAGATTTCTTCCCCGAGGTCGAAGAGGCCTTGGGTACCAACGTCAACTGACGGCTCCCACCGCCGCCACCGCTGCCCGTGACGGGCGGCACACTCTATCCCCTCACCCTTGGAGACTTCAGCGATGCAGTCCGGCACCCAGCTCTCCACCGGCGTACGCCCTCGACCCGACGACGTACGCCCTCAGCCCGACGACGTACACCACCCCAAGCGCCGGGACCGCGTCCTGGTCGGCGTCAACATCGCCATCGGCGCGATCGTCGCCTATCTCATGCTCTTCCCCCTGGGCATGCTGTTGTTCAGCAGCCTCAAGGACAGCGAGACCAAGCTGCCCTTCCAGGTTTCCGGGTTCACGCTCGCCAACTTCACCGCGGTCTTCTCCTCGAAGCGCCTGGTCGACGTTGCGCTCAACTCGTTCGTCTTCGTGGTCGGCACCGTGTCACTGGCACTGGTCGTCAGCGTCAGCCTGGCCTACCTGTTCGAGCGGACCGACATCCCCGGTCGCCGTTTCCTCGCACCGAGCACGCTGGCCCCCATGGCCGTGCCTGCCACGGTCATGGCGGTGGCCTGGGTCTTGGCCGCCAACCCCACCAACGGCCCGATCGCCATCGTCATCGAGCGAGTTTTCGGGCTCTCGATCGACATCTACTCGCTGCCGGGCATGATCCTGGTGGCCGGCATCTTCGGTGTCCCGGGCATGTACATCATGCTCGCGCCGACGTTCGCCCGGCTCAACCTCGAATTCGAGGAGGCCGCGGCCACGTCGGGTGCAGGCTGGTGGACGCGAACCCGCAAAGTGGTTCTGCCGCTGACGATGCCGGGGATTTCCGCGGCCAGCATGCTGCTCGTCGTCATCGCGCTCGAGGAGTTCGCGATCCCGGCCATCCTCGGAATGCCGGACCAGATCTTCGTGTTCAGCAGTCTCATCCAGGCGTCGCTGCAGCCGCCGTCGGGTCTGGCCAACTACGGCCAGGCCAGTGCCTACGGCATCATGCTCGTCCTGCTGTCCCTCGTGATGATCGCCGTCTACCGGCGTCAGACCCGCGAGTCCCACCGATTCCAGGTGGTGGGCGGCAAGGGGTACCGGTCCACACCGGTGCGGCTGGGGCGGTGGCGCATCCCGGTCGCCGGCATCGTCTCGTTCTACGTTCTCGTCGCGATCATCGTGCCCATCCTGACCCTGGTCTGGACGAGCCTGACCCCGTACCTGCAGCCGATCAACTTCGACAACCTGGGTGCGCTCAGCCTCGCCAACTACGGCGCCATCTTCACCAACCCGAACCTGACGCACGCCGTCGTCAACACCTTGGTGATCAGCCTGATCACGGCGACGCTGACCGCCGGGTTCGCCCTGTGGCTGGCACTGGCCTCGACCCGCGCCGGACGCCTCGGCAGGGGCCTGTTCGATCTGTCCTTCCTGGTCTTCGCCATCCCCAGCGTCGTGCTCGGCATGGCGGTGCTGTTCCTCTACCTGTACCTGCCCATCCCGATCTACGGCACGATCTGGATCATCATCATCGCGTTCACCACCCGCTACATCCCACGCGGATCACGCATGATTCAGACGGCACTGTTGCAACTCGACAAGGGACTCGAAGAGGTGGGCCGCGTCAGCGGGGCGTCCAACGCCGTCGTGCTGCGCCGGGTGGTCTTCCCGCTCGTCGCTCCCGCGGTGTCGAGCACGTGGCTGTGGGTGTTCGCCAACTCCCTGGGCGAACTCCCGATCGCGCTGCTGCTGTCCAGTTCCGACAACCGCACCGTCGTGGTGCTGCTGTGGGACATGATCGGTGAAAGCGCGAACTATCCCGAGGCCAGCGCCCTCGCGGTTCTCCTGCTCGCCCTGTCCGCCGTCTCCGTCTGGTGGGTCAACCGCCGTGGCTTCCAACAACACATCTGAGGTGCCGTGAACATGAAAACCCTGGTTGGTTCCGACCACTCCGTGCAGATCTCCGGCTTGCAGAAACACTTCACCCGCCCGCACAGCGGCGAGGTGACCCGCGTCATCGACGATGTCAGCTTCTCCGTGCCGCAGAACAGCTTCTTCACACTGCTCGGGCCCAGTGGGTGCGGCAAGACGACCACCCTCCGCTGCCTCGCCGGACTGGAGACCGCCGACAGCGGCGAGATCTGGATGAACGGCCAAGCCGTGTTCTCCGCCGCGGCGGGACGCGACGTGTCTCCCGACGTCCGGCCGATCGCGATGGTGCCGCAGTCCTACGGGATCTGGCCGCACATGAAGGTGTTCGACAACGCCGCATTTCCCCTGCAGTACGGCCGGAAGACGTACCCTCGCGCCGAACGGGAGCGTCGCGTCCGAACGATGCTCGAACAGGTGGGCCTGTCGGAGTACGCGGACCGATGGTCCACCCAGCTCAGCGGCGGCCAGCAGCAGCGGCTGGCGCTGGCCCGCGCCCTGCTGTGCGAGCCGGAGGTCCTGCTGCTGGACGAACCGCTGTCCAACCTGGACGCCAAGCTGCGCTCGCAGTTGCGCGCCGAGTTGCGTTCGTTCCAGCAGAAGTTCGGCGTCACCACCATCTACGTGACGCACGACCAGGGTGAGGCCCTGGCCATGTCCGACACGATCGTCGTCATGAATCGTGGGCGGGTCGAACAGATCGGATCACCGAGCGAGATCTACGACTCGCCGGCGACGCGATTCGTGGCCGATTTCGTCGGCAGTGCCAACCTCATCCCGGGCGTGCTCGACCGGCCTGCGGGCTCCGGCGACCGCGTCGTCGACGCCAAGACGAGCGTCGGGGTGGTGCGGTGCGAGCGTTTCACCACCCCACCGACCCCGCTCACCTCCGGCCGGGAAATGTTCGTGTGCATCCGGCCCGAAAACATCCGTATCATCCCCGAGGATCGGGAAACTCACGGTCCCAACCGATTCCCGGGGCGCATCGTGACCACCGAGTATCTCGGCGACCGCCAGGAGATGGTCGTCACCGTCGGGGACGTATCGCTCCGCGCGCACGCCGACGCGCATCTCCGTGCTCGCCCGGGCGACGACGTGACCGTCGTCCTGGACCCGGCATGGACGGTCGCGCTGTGGTCGTGACCGCCGCGGGGAAGCGGGCGGCCGGTGTGTCGTTCTGAGCCGGCCGAGGACCTCCTCGCGAAGGGAGGAGGTCCTCACCGCCAGTGCTCAGCCGACAGGAGCGCCGAACCACCGCGACAGTTGCGTGTCGAGTCCCGTCTGGTCGTCGCCGGCCCAGGCGACGTGGCCGTCCGGACGGAGTAACACGGCAGGCGCGACCGACTCGGCGTCGGCATCCACGACGGAGTCGACCCGATCCGCCCAGCCGTCGATCGAGAGCCTGCCGGTCCGGTCGAGCAGAAGTCCGCGGCCACGGTGCATCTGTTCGTACAGGCGCCCGCTCCCGAGGCCGATGTCCCGGAGCCGTTTGCCGAGCAGTTCGTGCCCGTCGCCGAAGTCGTAGCGGATCCCGATGGCGGTGATCTTCTCCATCAGGTATCGGTTCACGACCTCGAAGTCCATCAGCTCCGTCACCAGACGGCGCACGGCCTGGGGGCCCGGTTCGGTGGACATGAGTTCGCTCTGCGCGCGGGTGTTGTTCAGTACGTCGGCGCCCACCGGGTGCCGTTCGGAGTGGTAGCTGTCCAGCAGATCGACCGGTGCCCAGCCGTTGATCTCGGCGGCCAGTTTCCAGCCCAGGTTGAAGGCGTCCTGGATCCCGAGGTTGAGGCCCTGTCCTCCCAGCGGTGGGTGTACGTGCGCGGCGTCGCCCGCCAGGAACACCCGTCCGGCCCGATAGCGCTCGGCCTGACGGGTGGCGTCGCCGAAGCGGGACAGCCAGCGTGGTGAGTGGACACCGAAGTCGGTGCCGGCGAACGCTCGCAGTTGGCTCTTGACCTCCTCGAGCGTCGGGGGAACGGTGCTGTTCTCGGTGACGCTCGCGGCGGGGACGACGACCCCGTACAGGCCGTTCCCGGCGGGCCCGACACCGAACCCCTTGTGGGTCTTGCGGACCTCGGCCACGATGGCGGCCAGTTCCTCCGGCGGAGTGGTCACTTCCATCTCGCCCCGCAGCCACTCGACCTTGGCGGGTTCGCCGGGGAATCCGACGCCGAGCAGCTTGCGGACGGTGCTGCGGCCGCCGTCGCAGCCGACGAGGTAACGCGCACGCACCTGCTCGCCGAGCGACCCTGTTCCTGCCAGTTCGACGGTCACCCCGTCGGAATCCTGGCTCAGGCCGACCAGTTCGCTGCCGCGCCGGATGTCGGCACCGAGTTCGGCGGCGTGCTCGGCCAGCAGGCGTTCGGTGACCGGCTGAGGGATGCCGAGAATGTAGGCGTGCGCGGTGTCCAGGTGTTCGGGCCATGGTTTGTCGATGCCGGCGAAGCGACCGCCACCCGGGTACTGTTTGCCGTGCTCGAGGAACCGTTCGAGCAGTCCGCGCTGATCCAGGATCTCGATGCTGCGCACGTGCAGGCCGAGCGAACGGACCTGTTCGTTCGGCTCGACCTCCTTCTCCAGCACCAGCACGTCCACATCGTGCAGTCGCAATTCGGCGGCCAACATCATGCCGGTCGGTCCACCACCGGCGATGATCACATCGGTCATGAAACCCCGTTCATCCTTTCCGCAGCTGGTCGTCCGACGTCGGGAAGTTCAGCTGAAGGGCTCGCCGGGCCGAAGACAGGTGATGCCGCATGGCCGCGGCGGCGGACTCCGGGTTGTGCGTGACGATCGCCGCGAGGATGGCCTCGTGCTCCCTGACGGAGTCGGTGCGCGGGTTCGCGCGACGGTCCGCGTCGCGGTATTGCTGCATGACGAGCGGATAGAGCAGGCTGTCGACGAACCTGGTGAGTGTGGCCTGCCGTGCCGCCCGCTTCACCTGTTCGTGAAACTTGCGGTTGAGATTCCAGTATTCCTCGCGTCCGCCGGGTACCTGCAAGTCCCACATGCGCTTACAGGTCTCGGTCATCGCGGCGATGTCCGCCTCGGTGGCGCGTTCGGCGGCCTTCGCTGCCAGCGCCGACTCCAGGACCGCGCGGGTCTCGAGTATCTCGATCGCCTCGTCCACCGAGAACGAGCGGGTGCGAGCGCTCCGGTTCGCCTCGGTGGTGACATAGCCTTCCTGCGCGAGGCGTGCCAGCACCGAACGGATCGTCCCGCGTGAGACCTGGAGTTGGGTGGTGAGTCCCGACTCGGTGAGGCGGGAGTCCGGTGCGTAATGGCCGGAGAGGATCAGGGCGCGCAGATCGTGATACGCCTGCAGCGTCCGGTTGGCGCCCGCATCGGGGCCGCCCTCGTTGTCCGGGTCTGCGCCCGCAGCTAGCACCATCGTGTGTCACCTGACTCGCCGGGACGAGTGGGCAGCGTCGTCATCGGAACCTCACCCGTCATGTTGTACAACAACATCGAACGTACCGTGTCGAGCGCTCGATGCGAACGCGGTTCGGGGGCATGAAAATCTTCCCTTCCTGAGTCGATCAGGTCCGCACTGACGTGCACTATTGTTGCACAATTCACGCCCCAGTCCGATGTCTGGACGGTCGCCGCAGCCGACCACGAAGGACCGCCGGTGATCGCATGGAGACGCTCCGCGGAAGCGGAAGCCCTCTCGCGGTTGCGTCCAGGCAACCGCACACACATAATGTGAATGTCCGAGGCAGTAGCCGAGGGAAGTGGTTCGTGTAGGAGGTCTCCGGGGCGTAAGTACCCCTGTAGGCAGCCCCACTTAGCGGTTTCCAGCCTTGCGCGCCCACCAACATACGACGAACGCCCCTCGCTCCTAGAGGGGCGTTCTCGTGTTTCTATACCCGCACGACGGTGATGCGGTGCGCGATCTTCGCGCGCATGCTGCCGCCTCGCCCCCAGGCCCAGGCATGGACGTCGGGCAACCACAAGAGCGGATTCGAGGGTCGGTCGTGTTCGTACCGGAACGGGGCCGCGGCGCCGAGTTCGTTGCGGATGATGCGGTTGTCCTCGTGGTCCTGATCGCACGACTCGATGACCAGGTTCGTCACCGGAATCTGCGCCAGATCCCGTACCGCGGCAGCCAAGGTGACGTCGCGGGCCTGGCGTTCGTTGACCTTCCGTGAACTCATCAGATAGATCCGGCTGGTCGCCTCGAGCCGGGCTACCTCGGCGACAATCTTCGGCGCCAGCTTCTTCCCGACACCGGTCATGTGAATGCGGGTGTGTCCGGGTGGGCGGAGCGCGTTCATCTTCTTCCGCAGCTCCGTGAGGTCGCCGGTTGCGACCGTCACCGCGCACAGGGCGTACTCGCCCCGCTTGGATTCGTCGATGAACGCATGCACGCGGAGCAGTCTCTCACCCGCTCGCGACAACCTTGAACAGGTTGCACCCCACGTCTGGTGTCTTCCTGCATCAGAAGGGCTGTCCCGCAATGGTCCTCGGTCACCCCCCCGAACTGGTCCGCCGCGATCAGGTGACGAGCCCCTTCGGGACGGAGCCGGACACAAGAGTGCGATCGCCGGCGCACCACGAGGGATGCGCCGGCGAGCACGTGCCCAGCGGGCCGATCAGAACAACCAGGGCACCTCGTCGTGGCCGAAGTCGTGGAAGTCGCCGAACCGCCCCGAATAGAACACCAGGCCGGTGCCTTCGCGGCAGCGCATGTCGGCGACTTCGCCGTAGAAGACGCGGTGGTCCCCGATGTCGTGGGCGCTGTGGACCCTGCATTCGAGTTGGGCCAGAGCGTCTTTGATCAGCGGCAGACCCGAGCGGCTGCGATCGCAGGGTAGGTCGTCGAATCGGGCGCCGCCCCGGGTGGCGAACCGCCGGGCGAGTGCTTCCTGGCGGGACCCGAGGATCGAGACGGCGAACGCGCCCGCGGCCTCCACGGCCTCGGTGGTGCGGGAGCCGTGGGTGAGCGAGACGAGCAGGATCGCCGGGTCCAGACTGATCGAGGTCAGCGAGCTGATCGTCATGGCGCTGGGGTCGCCGTCGCCGTCGTCGGCGCTGACGACGGCGACTCCGGTGGTGAACCGGCCCATGCTGCGCCGCATGTCCGTGGGGGTGGGGGCGTGGAATGCCGGAAGGGTCATCGCGGGCCTACTTACTGTGGTACCGGACTTCGAAGGTGACGACGCCTTCGTCCGTGCTCCAGGGGCCGTGGGGCATGCCGGGCGGCCGGCACGCGTACATTCCGGCGGTGAACGTCTCGCCGAGCGTGAGGTCGGTGAACGACCCCTCGAGGATGTAGACCTCCTCCCAGAAGTCGTGCTTCTGCACGCCCATGGGGGTGGAGTCGGCGCCGGCTTCGTAGCGCAGGATCCGGGTGGCGACGTTGCCCTCGGGGTCCTTGGAGAGGATGCGCTCGGTGATCTTCGGGTCGTCACCGGGGCACACGGTCCACTCGACGCCGGTGACCGGGAAGAATTCGAATTCGGGCTTGGCCATGAGGGTTTACTCGCTTTCCGCTTTGTAGCCGTCGGTGAACTGCTGCACTGCCGCGACGGCGCTGTCGTAGTCGTAGTTGCGGTACGTGTACGCGCCCTTCACCACGAAGGGAGCGCCGGCGTAGAACATTTCGTACTGCTGGTGTCGTCCGGCGAACTCGGAGCCGATGATGTCCCAGGCCAGTTTGAAGAGTTTGATGCGCTCCTCGGACGGCACTCCCGGCGACTGGACGTAGTGTTCGATGTCGCGGGACGTCAGCGGGCTGGTGAGGTCCTTGACGCTGGACGGGAGTTGCAGCACGCCGCCGCCGACGAGGTCGCGCAGGATCGCGATCACCCGCGGGTAGATCTCCGACTGCAGGCCCATCGACCCGTACAGGGCCTGCCTGCCCGGCAACCACATCCCCGCCGAATCGGGCTCGGCGGTGTATTCGGCGGCCAGCACCGCGGACCGGACCCCGCTGACGAGCGCGGCGAGTTCGCCGAGCTTTTCCTGCACGCTGGGGATCTTGTCGACGCCGTTGACCTGGGTGACGCGACGCGCGACGCCGGCGATGAATTCCAGCTTCGTCGCGAACCGGATCTGCGCCTGCCAGTTGCCGAGAACGTGTGCGCCCGTCTCGAAGAACTGACGGCGGACACCGGTGGTGTCGCGGTCGACGAACACCCGATCCCACGGGACGAGGACGTCGTCGAAGACGAGGAGCGAGTCGGGCTCGTCGTAGCGGCAGGTCAGGGGGTAGTCGAACGAACTCGTCGCGGCCGGGACGTACGGGCGCCGGACGTACTGCTTGAGGCCGGGGGCGTTGGCCGGGACGACGAATCCGACGGCGAAGTCCTTGTCGTCCGGGCCGAGCGGTTTGATGCACGAGACGAAGATTTCGTCGGCGATCGCGCCGCCGGTGGCAAGCATCTGCGATCCGCGGATGACCAGACCTTCCGGGGTCTCCTCGACGACGCCGGCCTGCAGGTATTCGCCCTCCCAGCCGGACGCCGTCGTCGCCCGGGAGACCTGCGGCGGGATGATCGCGTACGAGACGTAGAGGTTCTCGTCGAGCAGGCGCCGGTACAACGCGGAGACGTTCGCCCCGAAATCGTGGTCGCGGTCGGCGGCGAACACCTCGGGATGCGCCGCGAACGCGGCGAGGAACGTCCCCACGTGGTCGGGGCTGCGGCCGATCCAGCCGTGCGTGTGCCGCGCCCACCGCTCGATGGCCTCCCGCCGCTGCGCGAGTTCCTCCCGCGACCGCGGAATCGAGAACACCCGATTGGCCGGGTTCCCGGTTTCGGGCGCGACGTACTGCATGCCGTTGGCCTCGTCCGCGGCGAGGTCGAACATCTCGGCCATCGTCCGGGTCACGGGTGCGAACGCCGGATGGGTGGTGACGTCGTCGATCTTCTCCCCGTCGACGAGCACGACTCGCCCGTCGTTCAGGGAGGCCAGGTAGTCGGCTCCGGTGCGCATGTCAGTGTCCTTCGGTGGTGTAGGTGTGGGTGAGGGTCCGGCCGTCGGGCAGGGTGAGTTCGAGGTCCCACCGGTGTCCGGGCGTGAACTTTCCGTCGAGCAGCGGCAGGGTGCCCGCGAAGCAGAGCAGGTCCTCGCCGGTGTCGCCGATCCGGTCGGCGAAGATCTGCAGAAGGTTGTGCGGGGTGCGGAGATTGGCGAGTGTGCCGTCCTGGTACAGCACTCCGTCGACCCACGATCGGGCCCGGCACGCGTCCCAGTCGAACGACGCCCAGTCCTCGATCTCGACGACGGCCGGGCCTACCGGCTTCGGGCACGCGCGCTTGGAGTCGCCGATGTCGACGGTCTCGAGTCGGCGGTCGGTGTGATCGGAGCCGACACCGAGGTAGTACCGCCCCCGGTGCCGCAGGAGCACCGGCTCCACCTCGCCCGACGTGTGCGCGCCGGTGACCGGGGCCTGCGACGCGGTGGTGATCGTCGCCATCTCGACGGGGTAGAACATCGGGACCTGCGCCGGCGGTGCGACACCGATGGCCGCGAGTTCGTCGATGTGATGTTGCACCGCCGCTTCGTCCCGGCCGGTGTACCCGGCGACCAGGGTCCGGACGTCGTCGAATCGCAGGGTCTCGGAAGAGTCGAGGGTGTCGAAGGTGAGCACCTGCGTGGTGGCGCCGGTCATGACAGGACCTTTCTGCGGTTGAGGAAGCTGTAGTCGTCGAGCCGGTCGCTCAGGACCGGGAACTCGGCGCGGGTGCGGTCGACCGCGGTGGGGTCGATCTCGGCGATGGTGATGCCCTCGGACGAATCGGCCTCGGCGATCACCGTTCCCCACGGGTCGACGATCCGGCTGTGGCCGCCGAGTTCGACGGAATTGTGGGTTCCGGTGGCGTTGCAGGCGATTACGAAGACCTGGTTGTCGACGGCGCGGGCCGACGTCAGCAGCCGCCAATGCTCCCTGCGTGCCTTCGGCCAGGCCGCCGGAACGATGACGAGTTTGGCTCCGGCGGAGACCAATTCGGTCCACAGTCCGGGGAACCGCAGGTCGTAACAGGTGGTGGCCGCGATCGGGCCGAACGGGGTGTCGGTGGTGTGAATCTGCGTTCCCGGCTGCAGGAGTTGCGCCTCGAGGGAGGCGTATCCGAACACGTGAACTTTGCTGTAGTGGTGGTGGATCTGGCCGTCCGGGCCGATCAGGACCGCCGTGTTGCGCAGTCTGCCTGCTTCACCCTGTTCGACGATGCTGCCGGCGTGGATGTAGCACCGCCGCTCGACGGCGACGGAGGCCAGGACCTGGACGGTTCCGCCGCCGAGAGTTTCGGCGGCCGTGGCGTAGTCGTCGAAGTGGCTGTATCCCACGCGCCACAGTTCGGGCAGAACGATGAGGTCGACGCTGTCGTCGAGTCGGGTCAGGAGGTGGCGCACGCGTTCGAGCCGGTGCGCGGGGGTTTCGGAATCGGGGCTGGCCAGCTGGGCCAGGGCTATCTTCATGGGTTTCCTTCGTGCCGTTAGATGTTCGGCCGTTTCATGGATTGCAGCGTGGTGTCGAGGTGCTCGCGCACCGCCTGGACGGCAGCGGCGGGATCTCCGGCCGCGATCGCGTCGGCGATGGCGCGGTGCTCGACGAGGACCTGCTTCTTACGGGTTTCGTCGGCCATGACGATGCGGATTCCCATCCGCATCTGACGGTCCCGCAGCGAGCTGTAGAAGTTGTTCATCAGCGGGTTGCCCGCCGCGCGGATGATGGCCGTGTGGAATTCGAGGTCGTGTGCGATGAAATCGACCGGGTCGGTGTCGTTCTCCTGTAGTTCCAGGAGGATGCGGAGCCGGTCCGGCACCAGGCCCGGTTGGGGCGCCACTTCGGTGACGGACCATTCCTCGACCACCCGGCGGGCCTGCATGATGGCTTCGACGTCGCTGTCGGACAACGCCGGGATGAACGCGCCCTTGTGGGGCACCCGGCGAATGAAGCCTTCGGCCTCGAGGCGCAGCAACGCCTCTCGTACGGGGGTGCGTGAGATGCCGGAGGATGCGGCGACCTGCGCCTCGGACAGGAACATCTCTTCGTCGCGGGGCAAGGTGATGATGGTGTTCTTCAGCCACTCGTAGGCCAACTCCGGCGCGGTTGCTCCGGTGGTCTTCGATGTCGTCATGGCTTGCCCCTTCGAGGAGAGTCAGTTGATGACGGACGCAGGCGTTTCCGGCGTCCGGGACGTCGCCTCGTCACCCACGGCCGCGAGATCCACGGACTGCGTCTCCCGCGCGAGGAGTGAGGCGATCAGGGAGATGACTCCCATGGCGGCGAGGTAGGCACCGATGGCGTATCCGGTGCCGAACCGGGTGTAGAGCGCGATCGCGATGATCGGGGCCAGCGAACCGGCGAGGACCGACGCGAGGTTGTAGGCCAGCGAGACTCCGGAGTACCGGACCTCGGTGGGAAACAGTTCGGAGAAGAACGCGCCGATCACGGCGCTGTAGGCCGCGAAGATCAGCAGCCCCACCGCCACCGCGAGGGTGATTGCCGCCGGATTCTTCGTGTCGAGCAGGGCGAAGAACACGAACGCCCACACGATGGTGGCGGCGGACGCGCCGATGTAGATCGGTCGTCGGCCGATCCGGTCGGCGAGCACCGCGAACATCGGGATCGTCACCAGGGCGACGACCATGCCGATCATGACGGCGTTCAACCCGGTGCTGCGGTCGAGTTCGAGGATCTGGGTGATATAGGTGATGACGAACAGCGAGAAGATGTAGAAGCCTGCGTTCTCGCCGAAGCGGGTGAAGGCTGCGAGGAGGATCTGGCGCCAGTGTCCCCGGACGGCCGCGGCGAGCGGCATGCCCTTGTTCTCGGCGGGCGCGGTGTCCCGCGACTGCTCGAACAGCGGGGTCTCCGCGACGTACAGCCGGAGCACCAGACCGATGATCACCAGCAGCGCCGACAGCCCGAACGCGATCCGCCACCCCCAGGACAGGAACGCGTCCTCCGACAGCGTGGAACCGAGGACCGCGAGCACTCCGGCGGCCAGCAGATTACCCAGCGGCGGACCGAGATTCGGCCACGAGGACCAGAACGCCCGTCTCGTCGAATCGCCGTGTTCGGAGACCAGCAGGACGGCGCCACCCCACTCGCCGCCGAGGGCGAAGCCCTGCACCAGCCGCAGGAGCACCAGGATCAGCGGTGCGGCGACGCCGATGGACGCGTAGGTGGGCAGGAACGCGATGAGGAAGGTCGACACTCCCATGAGCATCAGGCTGGCGATCAGGGTGGCGCGCCGGCCTTTGACGTCCCCGTAGTGCCCGAGCACCGCGGCGCCGAGCGGGCGTGCCACGAAGCCGACCGCGTAGGTGGCGAACGCGAGCATCGTGCCCACCAGGGGATCGTCGGTGGGGAAGAACAGCTTGTTGAACACCAGCGCCGCCGCGGTTCCGTACAGGAAGAAGTCGTACCACTCGACTGCGGTTCCGGCGAGACTCGAACCTGCGATGACGGGCAGGCTGGTGTGTGGTCTGCGATTGATAGATTTGTCGTTGGCGGTTGCCATAGTCGACTCCTAGGTCGAATCGTCGCTACGTGACGAGCTGCACGTCCTTGCGCCTACCTGCAAGTAGGCGACTCGAACGGTCGCGCAGATGGTGCTGCCTGGGCTCGGTGGTTGCTCCAACAGCCGCCGAGCCCGCTTTTTCTCTTGCCTCCGTCCGACTGTGAAGCCGATCACCAAAGGCCGTACACCAGTTGTATACGACCGGTCTACGATCCGCAAGAGGCGTTCGGATTCTCGGTTTTCACCCCTTGACCCGGCATCTCTTGACGTCGGCCCGCGCACGACCTAGCTTAATCGAATCATATTCGATTATTTGAAGGAGGGGCCGTGGACGCCGAACTGCTGGTCGTCGGAGGCACAGTGCACACTGGCGATCCCGACCTGTCCGTCAGCGATGCGCTCGCCGTCGCCGGTGGTCGCGTCGTCGCGCTGGGTGAGCGGGCACGCGCCCTGCGGGCGAGCGGTACCGAGGTGATCGACTTGGACGGCGGCGCGTTGTTGCCGTCGTTCGGCGACGGGCACGTCCACCCCCTGCTGGGCGGCCTCGGACTACGCGGCGCCGCGATCCGCGACTGCGTCAGCATCGAGGAGGTCCTCCGCGAGGTGCGCCGCTGGGCGGACGAAAACCCCGCGACCGAGTGCGTCTTCGGGGACGGAGTGTCGCCGACGCTCGCGCCCGGCGGGCGCTTCGAGGCGCGCTGGCTCGACAGCGTGGTCCCGGACCGGCCGGTGGTCCTGCGCACGATGGACCATCACACCGCCTGGGTCAACAGTGAGGCGCTGCGGCGGGCCGGCCTGACGCGGGACACCCCGGACCCGGCCGGCGGCGAGATCGTGCGGACCGCCGACGGCGAGTTGCTCGGCACCCTGCGTGAATGGGGTGCGATCGATCCGGTGCTCGCGCTGGTGCCGGAGGCGACTCTCGACGTCCGGGTCGACGCGCTCGCCTCGGTGTCGAGAATGCTTGCCGCCGCGGGCATCACGTGGGTGCAGGATGCGTGGACCGAACTGGACGACGTCGACGTCTGGCTGACGGCCGCGGACCGCGGACTACTCGCCACCCGCGCCAATCTCGCGTTCCGCGCCACCCCGGAGAGCTGGGAGTCCGACCGGGAGGCGTTCGCTGCGGCACGCGAGCGGGTCGGGCTGCGCGGCGGCGACACGGTCAAGGCGGGAACGGTCAAGTTCTTCGCCGACGGCGTGATCGAGGCAGGCACCGCGGCCCTGCTGGCGCCGTACACGGATTGTCCGCACTCCCACGGCATCAGCAACTGGACGACGGACGAACTGTGCCGGGCGGCGGCCGAGGTGGACCGGCTGGGATTCCAGATCCACATCCACGCCATCGGCGACGCGGGGGTGCGCATGGCGCTCGACGCGATCGAGTACGCCGACCGGTGCAACGGTCCTCGTGATCGTCGCGCCACCATCGCGCATCTGCAGTTGGTCGACGGCGACGACCTCGGCCGGTTCGTCTCGCTCGGGGCGGTCGCGAATTTCCAGCCGCTGTGGGCCCAACTCGACGCCCTGATGACGGAGTTGACGATCCCTCGGATCGGCGCCGAGCGGAGCGCGCAGCAGTATCGGATCGGAACGCTGTCCGAGCGCGGCGCGCGGGTGGCCTTCGGCAGCGACTGGCCCATCACCGCCTACGAGCCGATCAAGGGCATCGCCACCGCGATCCACCGGCAGACACCGTCCGGCATCCCGTCGGAGGGATGGCTGCCGCGGGAACGCGTCGGCCTCGAACGGGCCCTCGCCGCATATTCGGCCGGCGTCGCCTACCAGGGATTCGAGGAGGGCCGGTGGGGCCGGCTGCTGCCGGGAATGCGCGCCGACATGATTCAGCTGCCGGCCGATCCGTACGACCTGTCGTCCACGCAGGCGCTCGGCGAGCTTGCCGTGACCCGAACCTGGCTGGGCGGCAAGCGGGTTCACTGACGACCGATGCTATTGCCGCACCGCGCCGCGGTCCTGCAGCAGGGCACGAAAGCCCGCCAGCAGCGCCGCCAGGCCGAGTTCGAACGCCTGCTCGGCCCGCTCCGGGCCGCGGGGTGCGGCGGCGAGCGCCCGGGTCAGCGCATCGTCCGACGTCGTCGCGTCCGCTTCGATCATGACCTCCGGCGCAGCCGCGTCCAGGGCGGCCCCGAGAAGGAAATTCTCCGCGGCGGTGATGACGGCCATGATGTGGTCGTCCGGGAAGCCCGCGTCGCGCAGACCGGTGGCCGCCGAGTGATACACGGACAGCGAACCGGGATCGCGCACCGTCTCGGTGGCGAGGAGGCGAATGGCCGTGGGGTGCCTGCTGAACGCTGCCCGGTACGACCGCGCCCACTCGGACAGGGCCTCGTCCCACGGCAGACGCTCGAACGACGATCCGTCGATCTCCCGGACGACGCGGTGCCGCACCAGTTCGACGACGGCGGCGCGGCCCTTGGCGTGGTGGTAGATCGACGACACCTGCACGTTCAGGTGCCGGGCCAGATCGGGCATCCGGAAGTCGCCGTCGCGATCGACCAGTTCGAGTGCCGCTTCCGCGATTCGTTCGCGGTCCAGGCGTGCGACGCGGGGTCTGCCCATCGCTGCACCCACCTTTCCAATCGAAATTCATTCGATTATGCCCTTGTGGCGCCGGTCACTTCGTTCTAGTCTAATCGAAACACATTCGATTGTTTCTCGTCGCGTATCCGCGCCCTGGTTTCCCCGCCGTCGCGCCCCTGCCCGGACTGGAGAAGTTCCTCATGAAGAAAACCGCACCCGGACCCGCCTCCGGCGCGCAACTCGAGGGCGGCGCCCTCGGCACCGCCGGCATCGTGTTCTTCGTCGTCGCGGCCGCCGCGCCGTTGCTGGTGATGGCGGGCGTCGCGCCCCTGGCGCTGAACGTCGGGGGGATCGGGGCGCCCGGCGGGTACATCCTGGCCGGACTGGCGCTGGGCGTGTTCGCGATCGGCTTCACCGCGATGAGCAAGTACATCCACAACGCGGGAGCGTTCTACTCGTACATCTCGATCGGACTCGGCCCCCGATGGGGTCTGGCGGCCGCGGTCCTCGCCCTCGTGTCCTACAACGCCCTCGAGATCGGGATCTTCGGCGCCCTAGGGTATTTCACCCATTCCACCATGGCCGATCTGGTAGGCCTGGACCTTCCGTGGGGGCTGTGGTCGCTGATCGGCGTCGGGCTCATCTGGTTCCTCGGGTCGCGATCGGTCCACGTCGGCGCACGGTTCCTCATCCTGCTGCTGAGCGCCGAGACCGGGATCCTGGTGTTACTCGCCGTCGCCGTTCTCCTCCGAGGCGGCGCCGAGGGCCTCGGTGTCGAGTCGTTCGCTCCCGCCCACGTGTTCAGCCCCGGCCTGGGCGGGGTGCTGACGCTGGCGTTCGCCGCGTTCATCGGGTTCGAAGCGACCGCCCTGTACCGGGAGGAGGCGAAGGATCCGTCCCGCACGATCCCCCGGGCGACGTACCTGGCCGTCGCGTTCCTCGGACTCTTCTACGCCTTCATGGTGTGGATAATCATCCAGGCGTACGGGCCCGATCAGGCGCTCGCGCTCGCCGCCTCCGACCCCGCCGCAATGTACTTCGACGCCATCGAGAACTACGTCGGCGGCTGGGCGAGCACGCTCATGGAACTGTTGATCATCACGAGCATCCTCGCGAGCCTGCTGGCGTTCCACAACGCGATCACCCGCTACGCCTTCGCGTTGTCGCGCGAGCACGTGCTGCCCCGGGTGCTCGGCAAGCTGCACCCGGTCTACAAGTCGCCGTACGTGGCGAGCGCCGCGCAGAGTCTGCTCGCGGCGATCGTGATCGCCGGGTTCGCGCTCGCAGGCGCCGATCCCTACCTCCAACTCCTGCTCTGGGTGAATTCGCCGGGCGTCGTGGGCATCGTCGTGCTCCAGGCCATGGCCGCCGCAGCCGTTCTCGCGTTCTTCTGGCGGGACCGCCGCGGGCATTCGGTCTGGCGGGTGCGGGTAGCTCCCGCGGCTGCCCTTGCCATGTTGATCTACGCGACGTGGCTCATCGTGGCCAAGATGGACCTGCTCACCGCCGCCGGACCCGCCGTGAATACGATCCTCGTCGCCGTCACGCCGGCCAGCCTCGTGATCGGGTTGGCGCTCGGCATGCGGCTCGCACGACGCAACCCCGACCTCTACGCGCGGCTGGGCACCACCGACGTGGATGCCGAGCCCGCGGTCGCGGCGGAGGCGCCGAGCAGTCGCGACCGGGCCGATCGGGATCGTGCTCGATAATGGGCGCATGCGGTCGCGGAGGAAGATCTTGGACGCCACGCTCGAATTGATCGCGAGCGACGGCTTCGAAGGGGTCACCATCGCGGCGGCCGCCAGCGGTGCGGGCGTCACGCGGCAGACCGTGTACTCCAACTTCGGGTCGCGCGAGGAACTGGTCTCGCAGGCGATCTCCGGTCTCGCCGTCGAGGTGCTGGGCGGGATCCACTCCCGGCTGGACGCCACCGACACCACCTGCGAGTACGTCGTCGAACTCATCGTCGCGGGCCGGGAAGCGGTGCGCACGCATCCGGTGCTGGCCGCCCTGCTCCAGGCGGAGCGGGGCAACCCGGTGTTCGACACCGGCATGATGTCGCGCGCGAAACCCGTGGCGCGCGAACTGCTCGCGCCGCTCGCCGAGCGCGACCCCGGCGTGGAGTCGAGCCTGGACGACATCGTCGAGATCGCACTGAGGCTGGCGCTGTCGGTGGTTCTGTTCGACGACGACGCCGTGCACGCCGACGACGACCTGCGCAGCTTCCTCACCCGCTGGCTGCTGCCGGCGATGCCGTCCAGCTCGTAACGGCAGTCGCAGATAATTCTTGACACATCCTGCTCGGAGTGTCTAGTTTGAGCACGGCCAAGTGAAGTGCTCCACGCTGATCGATCGACATCTCGCCGAGTGAGTCCGTCTGTGATCTGGGGGAAATCTGTGCCTGCACTCAATCGCCGTTCCTTTCTCGCCGGGGCCGCCGCCGCGGGTCTCGCGCTGGCGAATCCGTCTGTCGCGCAGGCCGGGACCGGCCGCCGTAGCACCGTTCCGCTCACGCGCGAAGACCACCGGGTCATCGTCGTCGGGTCGGGATTCGGTGGCGGCGTCGCGGCGCTTCGACTCGCGGAGGCGGGCGCGCCGGTTCTGGTGCTCGAGCGCGGAATGCGCTGGCCGACAGGACCGGACGCGGAGACCTTTCCCCGCGCCACCGCCCCGGACAAGCGGATCCTCTGGTACCGGTCCAGTCCGCAGTTGTTCGGCAGGCCGGTGGCGCTCGAGCCGTACACCGGCCTTCTCGAGGCGGTGCCCGGCGACAACATGACCGCACTGTGCGCCGCGGGCGTCGGCGGCGGTTCCCTTGTCTACCAGGGGATGACGCTGCAGCCGGCCGAGGCCGTCTTCAACACGCATCTGCCCGACGCGCTCGACTGGGCCACGATGGACCGGGTGCACTATCCGCGGGTCGCGCGCATGTTGCAGCTCTGCGTCGCCCCCGACGAGTTGATCGACAGCCCGAATTACCAGGCGGCACGGGTGTTTGCGCAGAACGTACAGCGCGCGGGACTCCCGGTGTCGAAGATCCCGATGCCGATCGACTGGAACTTCGCGCTCGACGAACTGCGTGGCCGCATGAAGCCCTCGTACACCAACGGCGACGGCGCACTCGGGGTCAACAACGGCGGCAAGCACTCGGTCGACGTCACGTACATCGCCGCCGCGGAGGCGACCGGCCGGGTGACGGTCGAAACCCTGCACCAGGTCACCGACGTCGAGCGGGCCGCGGACGGGCGCTGGACGGTGTACGTCGACCGGATCGACACAGCCGGCACCGTGCTCGAGAACAAGATCCTCACCACGAATGCCCTGGTGATGGCCGCCGGCAGCCTGAACACCACCAAACTGCTGGTGCGCGCTGCGGCGACGGGCCGGATTCCGGACCTGCCCGACGGGCTCGGGTCCGGCTGGGGTACCAACGCCGACCGGATCTACGTCTGGACGAGCCTCGACCAAGAATTCGGCGCCCCGCAGGGCGGCCCGGTGGTCTACGGAAGCCTGAACTGGGACGACCCCGCCTCCGCGGCCACGGTCATCCAGGCGTCGATACCCCCGCTGTCCTTCGACGCGCGCAGCACCATGCTGGTCGGCTACGGCGTCAGCGAGGGGCGGGGGAGTTTCGTGTACGACCCGGCCGCCGGCGACGCAGTGTTGCGCTGGCCGAGGGACGGCGACGCCGTCATCCAGAACGGCCGCATCGACCCGATGGTGCGGCAGATCGCCGGTCCCGCAAGCATCCTCACCGACACCAATGCGGTGGTCCCCTCCACCTGGCACCCGCTCGGCGGGGCGTCGATGGGCTCGGTCTGCGATCTCGAAGGCCGGGTGCTCGGCCAGCGCGGGCTGTATGTGCTCGACGGCGCGCTGATGCCCGGCAACACCGCGGCGTGCAACCCGTCGATGACCATCGCCGCCGTTGCCGAGCGCGCCCTGGACCACCTGGTCGCCAACGACGTCGGAACGGTCTTCTGACACGAAGATTTCGATCCGTAACGAATCGTCCCCGGAATCGGACATATCAGCGGAATCCGAACCAGGGGAGGGATCGACGTGAGTCGAACAGTGCGAAAGTCGACGATCGGTGTGCTCGCGGTGAGCGCATGGATCGGGTGTTCGGTGCCGGCGAATGCCGAACCGCCACATTTCGAGGGCGTGACCACCCTCCAAATCCCCGGAACGGTGGTCGGCTGGCCGCTGACCCGCGGCGGCGCGTTCTACAACCCCGTCGTCCACCACGGACACGGGCAGATCTATCCGACCCCGGACGGCTACGGGTACGAGTTCCAGTGGATCAACCTGTCGACCGGAGCCTCCGGGGTCATCACCGACCAGCATCCTGATCGTGATGCGGTCATGACCGGCCCCGGTCAGGTGGTCGTCACCGTGACCGCTCATCTCCCTGGCCTCTACGACGTGTACGGCACACCGAGCGTCGGCACGTTCTACGTGACACCGTAGAAGAGGTGGGTCGACTCGAGAAACTCGTCGCGCGCGCCCGGGCGCTGGCCGAACCGGGCACGCGCCGCGTTCTCGGCATCGCGGGACTGCCGGGCTCGGGGAAGAGCACCGTCGCCGCGGCGGTGCTGACGGCGCTGGGATCGTCCGCGGTGGTCGTGCCCATGGACGGGTTCCACCTGGCGGGTGCGGAACTGGCCCGCCTCGGCCGGGCCGGACGCAAGGGGGCACCCGACACCTTCGACGCCGCCGGGTACGTGGCACTGCTGCACCGGATCCGGGAACCGAACGGCGAGACGGTGTACGCCCCCCAGTTCCACCGCGACGTCGAGGAGTCCTATGCCGGGTCGATCGCCGTCCCGCCGGACGTTCCGCTGGTGATCACCGAGGGCAACTACCTCCTCCTCGACGAGGGACCGTGGTCGGCGGTGCGTGCCCTGCTCGACGAAGCGTGGTTCCTCGCCCCGGACGGGGACGAGCGCGTCGCGCGCCTCGTCGAGCGGCACGTCCGGTTCGGCAAGTCACCCGACGAGGCGCGAGAGTGGGTGCGGCGCAGCGACGAACGCAACGCCGCGTTGGTTGCACCCGGCCGCGCCCGGGCCGA
Source organism: Rhodococcus sp. NPDC057529 (assembly GCF_042802055.1). Classification (NCBI taxonomy): domain Bacteria; kingdom Bacillati; phylum Actinomycetota; class Actinomycetes; order Mycobacteriales; family Nocardiaceae; genus Rhodococcus; species Rhodococcus sp. NPDC057529. The sequence continues at coordinate 7,347 of NZ_JBHVEY010000006.1, read as the reverse complement.
CGTCGTCGTCCGCGGCGACCCGGTGTGACCAGGGTTCAGGCCGGGTAGTCGATCGGCTCCATCCGACCGCTGGAGAGTGAGCGGGTCGCGGCCTCGGCGATCGCCTGCGCCTTCAACGCTTCCGACAGCGTGGGTCCGATGGCGGCGCCGTTCTCCAGTGCGTCGACGAAGTGGTCGAGTGCGATGCGGTAACTGGCCCTGATCCTCTCGAACCATCCCGCGTGCATCCCGTCGTCGACGACGCGGCCTGCGCTGTACCGGGAAACGGACCCGGCGCGCTGACGTCGCGCCTCGACCATGCCGGTGGAACCGAGCACCTCGATGCGTTCGTCGTAGCCGTAGCCGATCCGACGGGTGCAGTCGATCTGGACGAGTGCGCCGCCGGGCAGACGCAGGGTGACCGCCGACGTGTCGACGTCGCCGTACTCGGCGAGGCGGGGTTCGGCCAGTGTGGAACCGGTCGCGAACACCGACTCCGGATCGAGTCCGGAGATCCACCGCGCCAGGTCGAAGAAATGGACGGTCTGGTCGCGCATCTGCCCGCCGGAGACGGCGATGTACTCGAGCGGCGGCATCGACGGACCCCGGCTGGTCATCTGGATCAGCTCCACCGAGCCGATCTCGCCGGCCGCGACCACCCGCTGCAGTTCGGCGTAGTCGCGATCGAAGCGGCGGTTGAAATCGACCATCGCCCGCAGCGACCGGGAGTCGGCGAAGCGCACGACGTCGACGGCGCGCGCGAGGTCGAGGTCGATGGGCTTCTCGCACAGGGCCGGGATTCCCGCCGTCGCCGCGGTGCGGAGATGCTCGGCGTGGGTGTCGGTGGACGACGCGATGAAGACGGCGTCGATCGCCGTGGGATCGAAGACTTCCGCGAGATCGGTGGTCGCGCGGCTGCCGTGCCGCTTGGCGAGGTCCGTCGCGCGCGCGAGGTCGATGTCGAAGACGAGGGCCAGGTCGACGTCGGGGTGTGCGGCGAGGTTGGCGCCGTGAACGCCGCCGATGAATCCGGCTCCGATGAGGGCGAAACGCTGCATGTCAGATACCGACCTTTTCGTGTGCGAAAGCGGGAACGATCCAGGCCGAGTCGGCGTCGTGGGAGGCGGCCGTGGCCTCGACGAAGTGGACGCCGATCAGCCCGTCGCGTCCGGTGGGGAAGGACAGATCGCGGATGGTGGTGGGCTCGCCGTCGCGGCGGGAGCGGAGTTCTTCGGCGAGGTCGCGGTAGAAGTTCGCGAATGCCTCGAGGAATCCCTCGGGGTGTCCCAGACCGGGACGGGTGAGTCGGGTGGCGTCCTCGGACAGCGTGCGCATTCCCTGCGCGAGGATCGTGGTGCTGCCGTCGAGGTCGCGGACCGTCAGGTGGTGCGGATCCTCGTGTCGCCATTCGATACTCGCGGTGTCGCCGAAGACCCGGATGCTCAGGCCGTGCTCGTTGCCGGTGGCGGCCATGCTCGCCCACAGCGTCGCGGGTGCCCCGTTGGACAGGGTGAGGCGCACAGTGGCGTTGTCGAACACCCGCCGTCCGGGAACGAGAGTGCCCAGTTCGGCCGACACCCGGGTGGCCTCGAGACCGGTGACGAAACGCAACAGCTGGAAGGCGTGGGTGCCGAGATCGCCGACGACGCTGGGGAATCCCGCGACGTCGGGGTCGGTGCGCCACCGCGCCTGCCGGTGCTCGCCGAGTTCGAGGGGCGTCGCCGCCCACCCGGACGCGTGTTCCACCGCCACGAACCGGATGCGTCCGAGCTCGCCGTCGCGCACCATCCGGGCCGCGTGCCGGACCATGGCGTACGCCGAATAGCAGTGCGGGACGGCCAGAATGGCGCCGGATGCCTCGGCGATCGCGACGAGTTCCGCCGCCGAATCGGAGTCGCGGGTGAGGGGCTTCTCGCACACCACCGAGATGCCCGCCTCCAAGAATGTGCGCGCGATGTCGAAGTGGCTGTCGTTCGGAGTGGTCACGGCCACCACGTCGACGCCGTCCTCGCGGGTGGATTCCCGTTCGGCCATGTCCCGGTAGTCGCGGTAGGTGCGCTCGGCCGGCACGCCGAGGCTGTCCGCGATCTGCGCCGACGCCGCGGCGTCCCGCCCGAAGACCCCCGCCTGCAGGTCGTATCGGTCGTCCAGGCGCATCGCGTAGCGGTGGGTCTTGCCGATGTCGGCACCCTGCCCGCCGCCGACCATGCCCGCGGACAGCCGCAGACTCCCGTGCTCGCTCAACTCGGCTCCTTCCGGAAAGGGACAAACGTGGACCGGTCCCAGTTGTGGTGAGCGTAACACGGGCCCGGCTCCATATGCTGTCCCTCGTGAACGAATCAGATCGCGGCCCGGCCGAGGGCGAGACGACGGACGCCGCGCCGGGAGCGTCGTCGTTTCGCCCACCGACGATCCGCGACGTCGCCGCGCGAGCGGGGGTGTCGAAATCGCTGGTGTCCCGGGTGCTCCGCGGCGAGGCGAACGTCAGCCCCGCCCGCCGCGAGATGGTCACCCAAGCCATGAAGGAACTCGACTACCGGACGAACACCATCGCCCGCGGATTGTCCGAATCGCGCAGCGGCACAGTCGGGGTGATGTTGAACGACCTGCGCAACCCGTGGTTCGTCGAACTGCTCGAGGGCATGACGACGACGCTCGACGCCGTCGGGATCGCGCCGGTGCTGGCCGACAGCCACCTCGATCAGCGCGTCGGACGGGACACCGTCGAGACCCTGCTGTCGCAGCGGATCGACGGGTTGGTGGTGGTGGGAACCACCGACGCCGGACCCGCGATCGAACGGGCCGCGGCCCTCGTCCCCGTCGTCCTCGCCGGAACCCACGAACCGAGTCTGCCGAACGTCGACATCGCGGCGGACGACGACATCGCCGGCGCCCGGCTGGCCACCCGGCATCTGCTGGACCTCGGCCACCGGCGAATCGCCTACCTGCAGGGGCCCGGAGTGGTGGGCGCTCTGCGCCGCGACGGGTTCATCGAGGCGATGACCGAGGCCGGGTGCGGCGACCTCGCGTCCGTGCAGTTCGCAGGCATGACCGAGGAGAGCGGATACGTCGCGGCCGGCCGTGTGCTCGATGCCGAACCCCGGCCGACGGCGATCCTCGCGTTCAACGACGTCACCTGCGTCGGGGCGCTGTCGGCGGCCGACGACCGCGGCCTGAGAGTTCCCGACGACCTCTCGCTGGTCGGATACGACGACACGTATCTCGCACGGATCCGGCACCTGTCGCTGACGTCGGTCAACAACGGCAACTTCGCGGTCGGTGCGCAGGCCGCGAAATTCCTGCTGCAGCGGCTGGAGCGACCGTCGCAGTCGCGGCGCATCCACCTGCACGCCCCGACGCTCAGTGTTCGCCGTTCGACAGCGGCGCCCGGCGGCGGGAAGGCGTGACCTGGCCGTACCCTGGGGAACGGGTGGGGGGGTGGGAAAGCGCCTTCGCGTGGGGGGTTTTTGGGTGGGTGAGAAGGTGGGGGTGTTTGATGGG
>NZ_JBHVEY010000006.1:0-3857 GCF_042802055.1 Rhodococcus sp. NPDC057529 | reverse complement strand
GGGAAGGCGTGACCTCCCTGCCGCCGGGCGCCGCGGTGGAGCGTGAAACCGGCTCCTACTGAGGGGTTTTGACGGCGAGAACCGGGATCGGGGATTGCAGGATGAGCCGCTGGCTCACGCTGCCGAGCAGCGCCTTGCCGACCGCGCTGCGACGCTTGACCCCGATCACGAGACGTTCGATGTCGGGCCGGTCGTCGATCAGATCCAGCACCGCGGTCGCGGGATCGCGGTCGCCGCGGCCGATCCGGTCGAGGACGGTCACCCCGTCGTCGGCGAGGGTGTGCACCTCTTCGGGTTCGGTGAGGGACAGGTTCACCACCAGCAGATCGGTGTCCAGCATCGCGGCTTCCTTCTTGCCGGCGAGGAGGGCGTGCGATCCTTCGGAGGTGTCGGTCACTGCTACGAGCACTGTCATGGAATCAACCTTTCAGGGGACTCGGTGCGTCGCGGTCACGAATACTCGCGCCGGAACTGCTCTTCGAGTTCCTCGAGGGAGCGGCCGCGGGTTTCCGGAACCTGGGTGGTGATGAAGACGAGAGCCAGGACTCCGAGGCCGGCGAAGACGAAGAACGTCGCACCGATACCCAGCGCGGCAACGACGGGCGGGAATAGTAGCGCGACAAGAGCATTCGCGATCCACAGCATGAAGATGCAGATGCCGATGGCGAAGCTGCGGATCTTCAACGGGAAGATCTCCGACAGCATCAGCCACACCAAGGGGCCGATCGTGCCCTGCATCGAGAAGACGAACAGGACCACGAACACGAGGATGAAGTAGGCCTTCGCGGTGCCGTCGGGGAGCAGGAATGCCGACAGCCCGACGAGCAGGTGGAACGTGGTGGTGAGTACGAACCCGCCGATGAGCATCTTGCGACGGTCGATCCGGTTGATCAGTGCGATGCCGGTGAGGACGCCGAGCACGCTGAACAGTCCGTTGAGGGTGTTCGCGACAATGGCGGCGTTGGAGGAGAATCCGGCGTCGCCGAGAAGTTGGGTGCCGTAGTACATCACCGAATTGATGCCGGTGGCCTGCTGGAACACGCCCAGGCCGACGCCGATGAAGATGAGGCGGCGGATCCACTTCACCGACAGGTCCGCGGGACCGCCGGTCTGCGCGAGTTTCTCTTCCTCTGCGAGCGCCTGGACTTCCTCCAACTCGGCGTGTGCCCGCTCCGGGGACCGGACCTGGAGGAGTACGGCGAGCGCTTCGTCGTGCCGGTCCTGCGACATCAGCCAGCGCGGGCTCTCCGGCATCCTCAGCATTCCGGCGAACAGGACGATGGCCGGGGTGACGGCGACCAGAAGCATGAAGCGCCAGACGCTGTCGTGCTCACCCCAGATGTTGAAGATGACGGCGTTGATGACGAATGCGGCGAACTGCCCGCAGACGATCATGACCTCGTTGCGGGAGACGACGCTGCCGCGCCGTTCGACGGGGGAGATCTCGGCGAGGTAGACGGGCACCGTCGCGGATGCGCCGCCGACGGCGAGGCCGAGAATGAAGCGGAACAGCGCGAGTATCTCCCACGTGGGGGACAGCACGCAGCCGATCGTGCCGATCATGAAGATGACGGCGAGCACCAGGATGTTGTGCCGGCGTCCGTACCGGTCGGACATCCGGCCGCCGATCAGGGCGCCGATCGCGGCGCCGAAGATCAGGATGCTCACCACCAGGCCCTCGGTGAACGAGGTGAGCTGGAGGTCCTCCTTGAGCGGTTCGAGTGCGCCGTTGATGACTCCGGTGTCGTATCCGAAGAGCAGGCCGCCGAAGGTGGCGACGACGGCGATGACGCCGAGCCTGTGCGAGTGCCGCCCAGGCGCGTCGGCGGGCAGGTGCTGGGTGGTAGTTCGGGTGAGATCGCTGGCCATGAACATCTCCTCGACGTATTCCATGTGCAGAACACGTAATGTGTTTATGTCCGGACAAAGCTAACCCATTGTGACTCGGGGCACAACGGCTAGCCGATCATCGAACGGCTCTCACCGCGCAATGGGCCAGTACCTACCGACGAGTAATAGAACGCATGATCTGTTATCGTTCGCCGTATGCCCAGGCCACGGCTCCACGATCTCGACGCCGCGCTCGATACCGCCGAACGGCTGGCGGTCGAGGGCGGACCGAGCGCGGTGACGCTGCGGGCGGTCGCCGCCGCCACGGAGATGTCCAACGGCGCCATCTATCACGCATTCGGCTCCCGCGGAGGGCTCGTCGGACGCGCATGGTTGCGGGCGGCGCACCGGTTTCTCGACCTGCAACAGGAATCGGTCGAGCACGCGCTGGAGCGGGGTCCGGTGGACGCCGTCGTCGCGGCCGCCGACACCCCGGCCGTCTTCGCCGAGAAGTTCCCGCAGTCGTCGCGTCTTCTGCTCACCGTGCGCCGCGACGAACTGCTCGGATCGGATGTCCCCGAGGACGTCGCGGACGAGTTGGCGCGCCTCGACGCCGTCCTCGTCGAACTGTTCGTCCGGTTGGCGCTGGAATTGTGGGGGCGCCGGGACGGTCGCGCGGTCGAGGTGATCGAAGCGTGCGTCGTCGGACTCCCCACCGGACTGCTGCTCCGTGCCCGTCGGAAACCGGACGACGCGATGCGCCGGCGTCTGGAGGCGGCCGTCCGCGCAGTCCTGGCACTCGACCCCCCGCCCCCGCGGAAACGTCACAACAGCACCACGAAAGGTTCCCGATGACCGCCACCCTGACCTACCGGGACAAGATCGCCGTCCTCGACCTCGGCGACGACGAAAACCGTTTCTCCCCCGAATGGCTCGACACCGTCGACCGTCTCCTCGACGACGCCCACGAACAGGGCGCGCAGGCCCTGGTCACCACGGCCACCGGAAAGTTCTACTCCAACGGCCTCGACCTGGACTGGCTGCTGGCCAACGGCGACCGCGCGGACTGGTACGTCGGGCGCGTGCAGGCGCTGTTCAGCCGAATCCTGACGCTCCCGCTGCCGACGGTGGCCGCGGTCAACGGGCACGCGTTCGGCGCGGGCGCCATGCTGGGAATCGCCCACGACTACCGGGTGATGCGGTCGGACCGCGGGTTCTACTGTTTCCCCGAGGTCGACATCCACATTCCGTTCACCCCGGGCATGGCGGCGCTGATCCAGGCCAAGCTGACACCGCAGACCGCGATCACCGCCATGACCACCGGCCACCGGTACGGCGGCACCGAGGCGCACACCAGCGGGCTGGTCGACGGGACCGCGCCCGAAGGCGCGGTCCTGGATGCCGCAGTCGACCTGATCTCGCCGCTCGCCGGGAAGGACGCCGGCACGCTCGGCGCGATCAAGTCGACCATGTTCGCGCCGGCCGTTGCCGCGCTCGCCTCGGGCCGGTCATAACCGGCTGATACGAAACCTACTGGGCGAGAGTGGGGGTCATTCTCCCGGCACGTGGAGGATCAGGGCGTCGCCCTGTCCGCCGCCGCCGCACAGCGCCGCGGCACCGGTTCCGCCGCCGCGTCGTTTCAGCTCCAGCGCGAGGTGCAGCACGACCCGCGCACCCGACATGCCGAGCGGATGCCCGATGGCGATGGCGCCGCCGTTGACATTGACCTTCGACGGGTCGATTCCCAGTTGCCGGGTCGACTCGATGCCGACGGCGGCGAACGCCTCGTTGATTTCGACGAGATCGAGGGCGGACGCGTCGAGTCCCTCTCGGGCGCATGCCTTGTCGATGGCGTTGGCGGGCTGCTGCTGGAGCGTCGAATCCGGCCCGGCGACGACGCCATGGGCGCCGATCTCGGCGATCCATTCCAGTCCCAGTTCCTCGGCCTTGGCCTTGCTCATCACCACGACGGCCGCGGCGCCGTCGGAGATCTGCGACGCCGAACCCGCGGTGACGGTGCCGTCCTT